>CACATF010000001.1 GCA_902535365.1 uncultured SAR86 cluster bacterium | reverse complement strand
AAATTGGTGAAAGCCAAACTTTTGATTCTTTTGCTGCTGACAAAGAAAATGATGTTCTTTTGAACACTCTAGTTAGAAAGATTGATAAAGAGTTCATTAAAGAGAAATTTTGGAGTTACGACTATGATCTACCAGCAAATGGTGGTGGCCAACTTCCTTTTAGACTTGATCCAACAGAATATTATGCATCTAGACAACATCCTAAGGCACTGGGAATGGCTATTATGGGTATTTCTGATGCATTTAGTGATTGTGGTTTTGATGTAAGAGCTGCCATAGATAGTTATGGAAGAGATAAATCTGGTTGTTTTGCTGGATGTGCCGTTATGAATATGGATAGGTTCTCTGGTGATGGATTAATGTCATCTCACCCAATGGGTAAACGTGCCTCTTCAAAGAATATATCTTTTACATTACCTGAAATGACAGCAGATTTTATTAACGCCTATGTTACAGGCAGTTTAGGTATTTCTGGTCACTTTATTGGAGCTTGTGCTACCTCTCAATACAATATGAATGCGGGTGTTGAGCTAATTAAAAGCGGGAAAAGCGAGTTAGTGATTGTCGGAGCATCAGAAGCAATAATTATGCCTCCAGCATTTATAGGATTCGATGCAATGGGTGCCATGACAACAGATAAAAGACTTATAGATCTGCAAGCTTTGCTTGGAGAAGGCGAAGAACTTGATTACACAAAATACTGTCGTCCTTTTGGAGACAATATGGGCTTAGTTGTAGGGGAATCTTCTGGTTTTGCAATATTGATGAGCGATAGGCTGGCACTTGAAGTCGGCGCAAATATCAGAGGATGTATTTTAAATGTAAATATAAATGCAGATGGCAATAAAAAATCTATTTCTGGACCAGGGGCTGGAAATTATTTTTCAGTAGGCAAGACTTTCATGGATATTGAAGAAGTTTTTGGTGACAAAGTATTAAAAGAGAATTCTGCTTTTATTGCGCATGGCACAGGAACACCACTCAATAGAATTACTGAGTCTCATATTGTTTCAACATTTGCAAAAGAATTTGGCATTGAATCACTTCCAGTTACCTCTCTCAAGTCAAAACTAGGTCATACAATGGGAAGTGCAGGAATGGATCAATTATGGGGAGCTCTGGGCGCAATGGAAACTAATAATTGCTCAGGAATATGCACAATACCAAAAATAGCAGATGATGTTTTTAAAGATAATCTTGATTTCTTCATAGAGGACAAGGCATTTGATAATCAGAAGGATGCTGTGATTATTAATTCCAAAGGTTTTGGGGGAAATAATGCTACAACTTCTGTTATTTCAGAGAATCTAACGATGTCATTGCTTGAACAAAGGTATAGCAAAAGCGATATTGCAGAATGGCAGAAGAAAAGAGAGCAAGTTTTAGACAATAGAGAAGAAGAGCGTCAAAAAGCAATTAATAGCAGCATTGCTCCAATCTATGAGTTTGATAAAGATGTGCTTGACTTGGCTGACCTAAAAGTTACAAAGAAAGGCATAAAAACATCAACTGGCTTTGATTATGGTCTGGACTCAGACCTTAAGGGAAAAGATTTTACTTAAGTTTAAAATTACTATCTGGTTCTATTTCGTTAGCATTAAAAATACTTTTATCTTCCTCTAAAGATTTTGGTCCCTCATATATCGACATTAGATAATCTAATAACTTTAGTTTAATGCCTAGATCTTGTGCATTCTGATGAACTATCTTAGAAGTTGCAAAACCTTCGACAGTATCTCCTACTTTTATTAATGCTTCTTCAGGGGAAAGACCATCAGCAAGATGAGTTCCAAACTTATAATTTCTAGAGTCTTTTGATAAAGCAGTTGAAAAGAAATCACCTACACCCGATAGACCAAGAAATGTTTCTGAATTTGCACCTCTTGCTTTTCCATACACACTCATCTCAGCTAAACACCTTGTGAGCAACAAGCCAATAGTATTTTCTCCAACATTTTTTTGATGAAAATAACCAGATAAAATGGCGTAGATATTTTTCATTGCTCCACCAAGCTCTACTCCATATCTATCTGAACTTGAGAATGGGATAAAAAAATCAGTTTTTAAAGCATTGCTTAAGGAGTCAATGAAATCTCTATCTTCACCAGCAATGACTGTGCCAGTGAGTTCTTTGTTATAAAGCTCTTTGGATAAATTTGGGCCACTTAAGACCAATACATCTTTTGGGCTAAGTGCATATTCATCAACCAGTACCTCTGTCATTAACTTTCCAGTGCTTTGATCAAACCCCTTTATGCAACTGACAAATTTTCCTTGTTTTGAATTATGCTGAATTTGATCAATTGTGCTTCTAAAATCTTTACTTGCAACTGTAAAAAGCAATGCATCACATGAGTTAAGATCTTCATGATTATTTGTTGCAAAACAATTGCCTCCCTCAAGTGAAAAGCCTGATAAGCTTTTTTTGTTTGTATTAATTGAATCAACTTCTTGTTTGCGACGTGAGAATATAACAACTTCATTGTTGTTTTCCATAGCAATACTGGCTAGGACTAAGCCAAATTTTCCAGATCCAATAATTCCAATTTTCATTTTGAGGTGCAATTATACAGAGATATTCTCTTTCTGGGCAAAATATCTGATGACCTTAAGAGTACACAATTCATTGAATCAGTTTTTGGTAATTTATCGGAGTATGTAATATGCAATATGTTTTGTTTGATGGCTTCTCCCCTATTCCATAAATTGTAATGAGTAAGTCTTCTGTTTTCATCTTCTTCAAGTCGCAACATTTTAGCTTCACCTAGATAATAGGCAGCCGTTGAAAGTAATTTGTAATCACTCGATGACAATAGATTATAAGTTTGGTCTTTAAATAAATACTCATATGTTTGATTCCACCCGCGCATTGGATGCAAAGGATCATTGTCTGAAAATAATGAAGATATTTGTTTATTAGATAACAGAAATATTGGGCTCAAAATAAAGAAACTTAATGCAATTACAGATTTAGTCTTATTGTTTACCGCATATGATAATAAAGGAATTAAGGTAAGGAATAATGGAATTGTCCAATTCAGCTGAATTTTGCCTGAAAAGCTTTTGAACACAAAGAATGAAAACATTATTAGAAATGGAATTAACAAAAAACTGTTTTCTTTAGAAAAAATCTTTGCTCTTATGTCTCTTTTAAATAGTAACGCTACTGATGGTATTGTGACGATCATAGTCAATAAGAGTATTTCGGGATTGTTACTAGGAGCACCAGAAACAAGGTGCCCCATTTCATGAGACAAAGTTAGCCAATCATTATTGATATTCCAAATAACAATGGGTGATGCAATCAGGATAGCTAGGAGTGCCGAGAAATATAAATGAATTGAGTAAAAATATTTCCTGTACTCTGTAAATAGAAAATAAATCAATATGCTTATTGGCAAAAGAGCCATAGAAAGTTTTGTTAGCAATCCTAGACCTGTTGCAATAGCAATAAAATAAAACCATCTTACGTCTTTATTTAATGTAAATTTAATGTAGCCAAAAAGGGCTAGAGACCAAAAGAAAAATAAGTAAGCATCAGTAGAAGCAACTCCTCCTAGAAAAAAAAGTGCTGGTGAGAGGCCTGTAATTAATAAAGCAGTTGTTCCAATGTTTTTATCTTTTTTTAATGCAATGGATGAGTAAGCGATAAAAATGATAGTGCCTACATATGCAAGCAATGAGAAAAACTTTAAACCTAAATAGGATTGACCAAATATTGAGTTTGATAGTGAAATTATTGAAGCAACAAAAGGCCCTTTTGTAAGATAGCTAAGGGATGGGTTTTGGGACCATACCCAATACTGAGCTTCCTCATAGTGATACTCAATGCCATTTAAAAAATCATAGGCAATTCGGAAGCCAATTAAAAATAAAAAAAATATTACAACTAAAACAGAGCTATTCTTTATCATTAGAATCCCATCTAATGAAGTAAGATTTTTCCTTGCTTGAGGCAAAGTAAGTTCGGCTTAAGATTTCCCCTATGACGCCAAGACTTATAAACTGAACGCCGACAACCACAAGCAGTGTTCCTGCAAGCAATAATGGCCTATCTCCAATATCCAAACCATAAAATATTTTCAATGATGCTAAATAAAATAATATTAGAGAACCAATTATTGATAAAAAGATCCCTATTAACCCAAAAAAGTGTCCTGGCTTGCTGAAAAACTTCATAAAAAAGAATACAGAAATTAAATCAACAAAAACTCTGTAAGTTCTTGAGATACCATACTTAGAAATGCCTGCTACTCTTGGATGATGAGTCACTACGACCTCTTTTATTTTTGATGGAGGAATCTTGGTAGCCATCCAAGCTGGGATGAATCTATGCATTTCACCATAAAGCCTAATCTCTTTTAAGATTTTTGCGTTGTAGGCTTTAAGACTGCACCCGTAATCATTTAATTTAACACCCGTAATGCTTCTTATTAGATAGTTGGCTATCATTGATGGGAAGTTTCTAAGAAAAAAATTATCTTTTCGATCTTTTCTCCACCCTACAACTAAGTCTAAATTTTCGTTTTTTAATTTATTGACTAGCAGAGGAATATCTTTTGGATCATTTTGCAAATCGCTATCTAAGGTAACTATCACATTCCCTTTTGCATGATCAAAACCTGCTTGAATGGCTGGCGTTTGGCCAAAGTTTTTAGATAGCAGCAAAACTCTTAAATTATGATGATCTTTTGCTAATGATTTAAGAAGAGATCTGCTCTCGTCAGTACTACCATCGTCAACAAGTATTAGCTCCCAGTTGCAATTTTGTGATGACATTGTGCTGTAGACTGCACTTACAAAATTACGAATATTTTCTTGTTCGTTGTAGATTGGTGATATTATTGAGATGTCTGTCTTTGATTCCATGCTTTATATATTAAATAAAAGGCTATGCCCAAAAGTACTCCTATTAACCCCCCTATTATAACTTGGCTTAGCAAATGCTTTGCTAGAAATATTCTCGAAAGGCCGACTAAACAAGAGGTGATTATAAAAAATATACTTATTGGTCTGTTTTTAATGATCATTATGACGAGTGTGGTAAAGATAAAATAATTTAACGCATGATTTGATGGCATGCCTGTTAAAGATGGGCCGCATGCTTGATCAATAACGCCTGAAGAAATTAAATAATCAATGTGTTCAAAACAAGGCCTGGGTTGTGCTAAAAAGTTTTTGAGGAAATTCCCTGTCATGTCTCCAAAACAAGTGGCTAAAAAAATAAATGCGAAAGTTTTTAGTCTTTCCAGCTTGATCATATAAATAGCAAACAAAATCACTAGGAACAATGAGAAATATTTTGAAGATAAAAGAATAAAAAAGCCTTCAAGTAAATCAAAACTTGAAAGCCAAATTGTAAAATTAAGGTCGATCTTTTCTATCATTATTAATTTTAAAAATAATCCGATATGTCAAAAAATAAAATATTCGCCCAAGCCGTTAAAACCACCACATAAGATAAATATTTAAGCACCTTGCTTTGTGTTATATGATTATAGAAGGATTTCAGATCGACAAAAGCTCTGAATAAAAAGGCAATGCCTATACTAGCTAAGATATCTGACATCCAATGCGCACCAATAATTACTCTTGAAAGAGCTACAAAACTAGCCAAGGTTATCAAAATGCCATAAAGGTATGATTTATATTTAAATCCTTTTTTAACTGCAAGACCTAACCAAATAAAAACGATGACGAATATGGTTGCAGCATGACCACTTGGAAATGAATCATATTTAAACACAGGCTCTAAGTATTTAATATTTTCAAACTCATAAAATCCTGGCCTTTCGAAAGCAAAAAATTCTTTCTTTAGAAAGCTATTAATCAAGCCCATGTATATTGTTGGAAAAATCAAAGCTGAAAGAGGCACAAAATTAAATGCTTTGAATTTATCTGAAACAAGTGAAAGCAATGGTATTACAAAAGCAGCTGCAATAAACCCATTGCCTATTTCAGTAAAATACTTAAAAAAATCTGGGTTATAAAATTTACTATTAAAAAAATGTAGTAATAGATAATCGTAATCAGGCAAGAAATGCAGGGCTAAGCCCAATGCGAAAAAAAAGAATGCCAGGATGTAATGTATTTGCTTAATCACTCTTAATTTTGAAAATAAAATAGTTGCCGCTTCGCATTATAACCTCGTAATCAAAATTAAATGAGCTCTCCTTATCAATTCTTGAAAGGATTAAATGATTTTCTTTCAGACCACGATACGATTTCTGTTGCGCGTAGAATGCATAACTTGGCTTATTTACTTTATACATCGAAACCTTTTTTTCCTGTGTTTTGGCAAATAATCCAAGATTTTTTATATCTTGTTGAGTGGCTGTTTGAGCGAAAGGCAACAACCAAAATGTCAGCATTACAACCATTGCTAGAGCCGACATCTTTTTCACCTGCATGCCATTTGATCTACGCAAGAAATTTATAATTAAAAGCGCCACGAACAGACCTACAAACAATTTGTATGACATGCTAGCTGCAAGATTTTCCATAGCTTCTTTAGATAGTTCAAATGTTTGAGTTACCTCAAGCATATAAGAGAGATAAAAAGGAATAGCCAACACAATCCCCCAAATGAATAAATGAAAAAGTAATGCGGATAAAGAAAATACTAAAGTCTCATTTTTTCTAAAGTTTTTTTCTACAAAATAGGCGATTGGTGAAAGACCATAAACTAGGTAATGTGGCAATTTTGTAGATGAGAACGAGAAAAAAATAAGTACCACAAAAAACCACATCATTAGAAATAACTCGAAACTATTTGCTCTTGGCCTTGATGCAAGCATCCCCTTTATTAGATCAGGAAAAAAAGGCAGTGTGATGAAAGGCAAAACTACTAAGTAATAGAAAATAGATCCGCTATGGTTTTCAAATGCGTATGAAAATCTACCAAATGATTGCCCAAATAACATGTACATAACAGCTTCACTACTTGTCTGCATATACAAATACATCAACCATGGTGAAACTATGATTATGAATATAGTCCAGGCTTTAATATTTAAAATAGCTGAAAGGAATGAATTGAGTTTTCTGTTGAAGAAACAGTAAAAAAGAAAAACCAAACCACATATCGCAACAATGGCGAACCCTTTTGTTAGAAATCCTAGTGCTATCCATGCTGCAGCTAAATTAAGATATTTATTTTTTTTCTGTTCTTCAAATTTATACAAATTGATTAATGCCAGTGTGATAAATAAATTTAAAAACGCATCAGCGGTAGCAGCGAATGAAATTAAAAAAATTCCTGGAAGGGTAAAAAAGTTAATCAGAATATCTGATCTTGTTACACGAGTATTATTCTCTTTGACAAAAGTAGCGAAACTATAGCCCCAGATAAGTGCAGCAATTAATGATGGTGCTCTCAACGAGTATTCTGAAAAACCAAAGATTGTTAAAAAAAGTGCTTGTATCCAATAACTAAGAATAGGTTTCTCAAGGCGAAGCTCTTCTCCTATATAGGGAATAAGATATTGACCATCTTTTACCATCTGCAGTGATGTAACTGCAAATGCACCCTCATCGAGATCAAATATCCCCAAAAATAGAAAAGGGATAAAGCAAATTAAAAGAATCAGGAGGTTTACAGGTCTGGAAGTAACTATCATTTTTTCGATCTTCTGCATCTTTCACTACAGTAAACCACATTTTCCCAATCCTTTCTCCACTTTTTACGCCATGTAAATGGCTTGTTGCAGACTGGACACGTTTTTGTTTCTAGATGCTCTTTTTTCAAACTGAAATAAACTTTTCAATCAGATAATAAAGCGAGACGAACGAAGTAGAGGCAAATATTGCCACACTTAAACCATGAATAATTTTAAAGAATGCGCTTTCGGTATCTAGCTTTGTATTATCTATTATTAGACCCAAAATTAAGTTGACGAAATTTAGCCCAAGAAGCACTAACATTGCTAAATTTTTTGTGTCGGCCCAAATTAACTCATATTCAGATAATTTAAAAAAATAAACTATTACAAGATACGAGAACAGCATTAGGACAATAAACAGATGAAATCTAAAGAAAAAAGACTTCAAAAAAAACCTTAATGCGTCACTATCTAAGCTTGCTCGAGCAGCAGGACTGACCACTAAAGGAGTGATCCATATTCCGCCGACAATCGCAGCCAGAATGGTCTGTAGAGCTATATCAGCAAACATAATACTAAGTGGCGATCCGGAAGGGACTCGAACCCTCGACCTCCTGCGTGACAGGCAGGCATTCTAACCAAACTGAACTACCGGACCGCGAAGTGTAGATTTTGGTACAAATGTGAAATTAATACAACTTTTTTGAGTGTAAATAAAGTTGAAATTTCATGTAGAGCAATTAAAATGATGACTTACTATTTGTAAATTAATTTTAAATAGGGGAGAAAATTATGGAATATATTCTCGACACTAACGATTACGTTGGAGTGTCCTTTTGGATTGCTACTGCAGTAATGGCTACTGGTGCTCTGTTCTTTTTTATGGAAAGAAGTACTGTTAAGCCTGCATGGCAAACATCTCTAACTGTCGCAGCACTCGTATGTTTTGTTGCCTTTTGGCATTATCTATATATGAGAGACGTTTGGGTAGCAACAGGCGAATCACCAACAGTGTACAGATACATTGATTGGTTGGTTACTGTTCCTATGCAAATTGTAGAATTTTATTTAATACTATCTGCAGTGGTTGCAGTAAGTCTTTCAGTTTTCTGGAACTTGCTTGCCGCATCACTAGTAATGTTGGTTTTCGGTTATCTTGGTGAAACAGGATTAATGGATGCTACTGTTGCATTCATTCCTTCAATGGCAGGGTGGATTTACATAATCTATTATGTCTTCGCAGGACCAGCGGCCAAAATTAAAGAAGCAGCAGGGAATGAAGCATTAACTTTTGCTTTTGACGGAATTAAATGGATCGTAACAGTCGGTTGGTCAATCTATCCGCTTGGTTACGCACTAGGTTATCTCGGTGGTGGAGTCGATATGGACTTACTAAATATCATCTATAACCTTGCAGACTTGATTAACAAATTCTTATTCGGACTTGTTATCTGGTATGCAGCTATGATGGATTCCGGAGTTAAAAAAGGAAGCTAAGCTTTACTTTTAATTCATAAAAAAGCCCGCATTAGCGGGCTTTTTTTTATTCTGATTTTTCGTAAAGAGATCGATCAAGCTCAATAAGATAAGCTGTATGCATGAGAGTTGTAATTAACTTGTTATCTTGATCAAAAATTTCGCCTTTGACTGTTGCTATGGTTTTACCCTTTTTCATAATTGTGGCTTTTGCAATTACCTGACCTTGCTTTTGAGCTCTATGATGAAGTGTGTGCAAGTCGGTGGAGGCCGGATAAAGTTTACCTTTTGCTTCCATAATCAATAGCAATGAAGTTATATCATCAAGCATAGATGTCATCATGCCACCCTGCACAGTTCCATTTGGGTTTAAACATGCCTCTGTAAAATTACCTTCTAGAGTAAGCATGCCAGGTTCGTAATTCTTATACTTAAATTGGAAAATTTTTCCTGTTCCGCCATGTTCACGGTGGAAATCAATGTATTGTTGAACTTCTTGTTGGGTCATAAAATAATTGGTGCGAGTTGTAGGATTCGAACCTACGACCCCCTGCTTGTAAGGCAGGTGCTCTAACCAACTGAGCTAAACTCGCAGAGGTGAATAGAATATAATAAATTTATATGGAAGACTACTCCAATCAATCACAAAGAGAAATACTAACGGTTTCTGAAATTAATCAGACAGCAAATGATTTTTTAAATGAAGCATTCCCGCCTCTGTGGGTCGTTGGAGAAATATCAAACTTTAGAGAGTATGGCACTTCTGGTCATTGGTACTTTTCTATCAAAGATTCAGAGTCAGTTCTCAGTTGCACTATGTTTAGATTGCAAAACAATGCTCTAAAATTTAAACCAAAAGAAGGTGATCAAGTAATCCTTCAAGGCAAACTTTCCATCTATAAGAAATCTGGCCGTTATCAAATGATTGCCAGTAAAATGGAGCTGGCTGGTTTTGGTGAACTCATGCGTAAATACGAGCTCCTAAAAAATAAGCTGAACGAAGAAGGTCTTTATCAAAAAAAATTAGCCGACCAAATCCCTGAAATTTCAAATAGGGTTGCAGTTGTCACATCTGCACATGGTGCTGCGGTCAAAGATGTAGTGGCAACAATTCAACGACGTGCCCCTCATGTGGAGATAATTATTGTGCCTTCAAAAGTTCAAGGTGATGGATCAGCAGAATCCATATTAAGTTCGCTTAAACAGATCACTGATTATCATGCTAAGGCTTCTGTTGATTCGGTGATACTTTGTCGAGGTGGAGGATCGATTGAAGATCTGTGGAGCTTTAATGATGAAACACTTTGTCGTTACATTTCAGATTACCCAATCCCGATCATTAGTGGTGTTGGGCATGAAACAGATTTTACATTGTGTGATTTTGTAGCAAATACTCGAGCTGCTACTCCAACAGCAGCTGCTGAATTAGTAACAGAAGGTGCAAGCAAACTAAGTGATTATTTCTCGTATCTACAAGATTCATTACTGAAAGAAACAAAACAAGTAATCAACAAGAATAAAGAGAAACTCTTAACTTTTAAACGTTTATTACGATCACCAAAGCAAAGATTGGAAGAACAGTATCTCAAACTTGATTCTATCTTTGAAAGGCTTGTTACTAGTCAGAAAAATAATTTAATCAAGAAGCAAACCTCTCTTAAACTTACCGCCCTAGCATTACAGGCAGAATCACCTGCAGCAAGAATAATCTCTGAAAGCCATTCACTCAATAAATTAAAAGAGTCATTACTCAATGGAACAAATAATATTATTTTTAACAAGAAATCTAATTTTGAGATTCTGAAAGAAAAGTTACAAACTCTAAACCCTAACCAGATCTTGAATAGAGGTTATTCAATTACTTTTGATAGTTCTGGCAATGTAATTACTGACTCCAATGCTGTTACAGATGGTGAGCTGATTGAGACAAAAGTTCAGAAAGGCAGTATTAAATCACGTGTTATTGACTAAGCCCAAGTTCGGCTATCAAAGATTCGTAGGTTTGGGGCTTTATTAGTTCTTTTGTAATTTCTCCATTCTCAATAATGTAGGTTGTAGGAACATGGTCTGGAATATCCATTCCCCATATTTCTCGTGGGTCTGTCTTAAGGTTCTTGAATTGGACATCAAATTTGGTCAATGAATTCATCACATCTTCATTAGATATCAGGTCAAACTGATCAAAATGAAATCCTAAAACAGTAACACCTTCAAGCTCATTCAGTTTATTAAAGTAAGGAAACTCTTTTATACAAGGTGGACACCAGTCAGCCCAAACATTTAAAACAACAATCTCGTTGTCATAATTAATTGAAAATTCTTTACCACCTTGTGTAAATTCAAGATCCCCCTGCTTGCAACCAGCAAGAATTAGTAATAAAAGAATTTTCAAGTAATTTTTCATAGCATTATAAATATGGCCAAACTCTAAAATTATAAGCAATTATTATAGGAATTTTTTATGTAAAGTTTACTTTACATTTGCGAAAACTTGTGTATTCTTCTCAATAAGACCACTGAATGTCTTTAAATTAGTCACATTCTGCGATTAATGCGGTAAGATTGAAGGTCTGTTTTAAATTATTTTTAAAGGTATAAATATGGCTAAGAAAAAAGTTGAGAAAAAAGAAGATAGTTTTGCTTCAAAATTAGGAAATTTTTTTAGTACTGTCTGGCATTACATCAGAACAGGTAGAGATTATTTCTGGATTGGAGTGAGATTTACACTTGCAACAGGAATATTTTTATTCGTAGCGCTAGGTGTAATTGGTAGTTTAATAAGTCCGCTGTGGGAAGGGTCTGATAAAGTCGATCCTGCTGGCAAAGTTGTTGTTTTTAAACCTTCTGGTGTGGTGGTAGACCAGCCACCAAGTGAACCTGCTGCAGAGTGGTATGACGAGTTTAGTTTCGGAGGTAATCAATCACCAATCTATTACCCGTATCAAGATATGCTTGAGTTTTTTGAGGATTTCAAAAACGATGACCGAGTTTCTACTATGATTTTTGATCCTTCAGGTTTGGGTGTAAGCATTGTTTACGCCTTACCAATAGCACAAAAAATTAAAGAAGCTGTTGATGCGGGTAAGGAAGTGGTCGTGAGATCAGACTTTATGGTTGCAACTGATTATTTACTTGCTTCTGGAGCCAGCGAAATATCAACTTCAACGTATGGCATTATAGATATCCAGGGTTTTGGTGGTGCAAGGCAATACCTTAAAAATTTCTTTGAAAAATTCTTAATTACACCACGTATCTATGCAGCTGGTGATTTTAAGACAGGACCAGAATCTTTCTTGAGAGATAGTATGAGTGAGGAAGCAAAAGTTAATCTAGCTTTCTATGAGCCTTTGTGGGCAAAATGGAAGAATTTTGTATATGAAAATCGAAATGTTGATATGCAATGGATTGCTGATGAATCCATCCAAGAAATTATCGATGGTACTACGACTCCAAGAAATGCTGCTATGGATTGGGGCATGATTGATTTTCAAGAAGAAGAGGAAGACTTTGATAAAAGAATGATAGAAAAGTATGGAGCTTCAGAAGATGATGAGGAAAAACTAAATGTTGTTTATTACAGAGACTACCTAGCAAGCTTTGAAGAGGAAATGCCAGTAAACAGTGATAATGAAATAAAGGTTGTGACTGTTGAAGGCACAATTATGGGTGGTGATGTAACTTTTGGAACAGCAGGCTCTGACGGTGTTGTTGCTATGTTAAAAGAAGCGCATGAAGATGAAGATACCAAAGCTATTGTGCTTAGAGTTAACTCGCCTGGTGGTAGTGTTGTTGCTTCAGACTACATGAGATGGGAAATTGAAAAAGCCCAAGAGAAAGGCATACCAGTAGTTGTTTCTATGGGAACTCTTGCAGCCTCAGGTGGTTATTGGATCTCATCTCTAGCAGATAAAATCTATGCAGAACCAGACACAATCACAGGTTCAATTGGTGTGTATAGCACTATGTTTAGTTTTGAAAAAATATATGACTGGATGGGCATAAATTACGATGGTTATTCAACCACCAAATACGGTGCATTTGATTTCACTGCAATGGATTGGCCAGAGGAATTTTCTGAGGCATTCAAAGCTGCAACCGACAGTATATATGTGCAATTTACCACTCAAACAGCAGAAGATCGAGGGTTGCCTATTGAGACTGTTAGAGAGATAGCTAAAGGTAGAGTTTATTCAGGAGAAATGGCTCTAGAAATTGGATTGGTGGATGAATTAGGCACCTTACATGATGCGATTGACTATGCAGCATCTATTGCTGAGCTGGAAGACTTTAAAGTTGAACATGTCATTCCGCCTGCTCCAGCACCTGTAAATCCATTCGAATTGCCAGGCTTGATTAAGAATTTCTTTGAAAAAGAAGTAGGCTTCGATCTAAACAGTAGAAATATGTATGACAACATAAGAATTTACTGTCTTGAGTGTGAAGCTATAGATTAGTCGAAATATATTTTTAAAAATGAAGCGGCCGACATTTTTGTCGGCTGTTTTTTTTCTGAGTAAAGGTACTTATCAAAATCAATGAGAGCCTGCTTAATAGATAAAAAATCTCTTTTGATCTTCTTAGCGATTAATTCAAGCGCATCTGCATGGATATGCAAATCGAGCTTTGGAGCCAAAAAATTTAAGCAATCAAGAGTTTCATCTCCATCAAGACTTTTTAATGTAAAGAAGTTTATTTCTTTAAGTCTAGAGTAAAGATCTGGGAAAACCTGAAGCTCACTAACAGGTACGCCTGAGGCAAATATAAGTGAAGTGCCAGAAGCTTTGGATACATTAATGAGGTTAAATATTTGTATTTCTAAGTCTTGATTAAGAGAATCTAAGTTATCAAGGCAGATTAAATCAAAATTTTCAAAATCTGAAAAATAATCTTTCTCCTCATTTAGTTTTGATAGATCAATGTAAATGGTTTGAGAACTATCAGGAGCATCATTAAGAATTGAATTGAGCAGAAATGTTTTACCAGCTGCGCTCTCTCCATAAATAAAAAGGTCGCTTTTATCATTGCTCTGCATTAATAAATGAATTTCATTCTTAATAATTTCATTTGCTTTGGAAAAGAAGAAATTGCTTAAACTAGCATCATAATCTCTACCAAAATCAAGAAATAATTGTTTTTTGCTGGTTATGTTTTTCATTTAGTTTCAATAGCTCCAGATCTAAGCATAAAGTTATAGGCCTTTTCCTCATCTAGGTAGGTCTCATACTCAAAAGTAATGTATGAATTTTCTATTTGCTTAACCCTAAAATGTAAAATATCTGTGCTTTGCGAAAATAGGTCTATGAGATCAGCAAAGTCATCCTCTGACATGCCCAAATCAAAAGCAACTGTAAAGTAGTTTTTTTCTGATGCAATATTTGTTTTCTTAACTTCCGCTAAAACCTCATCAAGCAATAGATTTTGGAATTCAAAACCCTTTTGTATAAATATTTTTGAACTTTTGGGGAAATTAATACTCCAGTTTGCAAGATCAAACCTATCAATAAGCATTAGAGTCCAGTCCCCTTGCGACATGCTTGATAGTTCTGTGAGTAAATCATCTTTTTCATAGGAGGTGGACGGGAATTTATTTATGAAGTCAAACTCTATTGAAATATTTTGATTTAACTCTGATATCAGTTTTGAATTTATCAATTCATTTTGAAAATCAGAGTCTTCAATAATAAATAAATTTGAATTTTGAAAAAATGAGTCATTTACGCCAATGTAAACTTTCGTTTTCCCCTCAAAAGCCAAATAAGGAACGGACTGATCTTGAAAAAATTTCTCAATCGATACTTTGCTAAATTTAAGCTCAATTAGTCTTTGATCATTGAAACGTTTCACTTGATAACCGATAAAATGCATTGATGGTTCAAGTATTAGATCATTGCTGGCAAAGTACTCTTGATTTACACCATATTTTGTTAATATTTTTGTTTCTGAGTTTTCTATGATCTCTTCAATTTTGTTAAGCTTGTTATAGCTTTCATAAAGCAAAAGGAAATTATCTGTTTCTTGAGCATGAGAATTAAAACTCACAGATGTAAAAGAAAGTATAATTGCCAAATAAGAAGCTAATTTTTTTATAAACATACCAAAGAACTACTATTTTATGACAAAAAATAAAAATAACTATAAAGACTCAGGTGTTGATATCGATCAAGGTCAAAAATTTATTGAAGATATAAAAAAATTAACTTCCAAATCACAACATTCTTTCTCCCTTGGTGGTATCGGAGGTTTTTCTGGATACATTGAAGCACCAAGCGAGTATGTCAATCCAGTTTATGCTTTAGCTTGTGATGGTGTAGGCACAAAAATGAGGTTGGCACTACAAACCAATGATTTAACAACTATTGGAATAGATTTAGTGGCAATGTGTGTCAATGATTTAATTGTTAGTGGAGCAAAACCATTAGCTTTCTTAGATTATTATGGTTGTTCCAACTTAGATCGCGAAAAAGCTAAAGAAATTGTGTCAGGGATCATTGATGGTTGTAATTTGGCGGGGTGTGAGCTAGTTGGTGGAGAAACAGCTGAAATGCCTAATCACTATCAAGGTGACAATTTTGATCTAGTAGGGTTTTCTCTAGGCATCAACGAAAAGGCTAACATTATTTCAGGTAATGAAATAAGCTCAGACGATATTATCCTAGCACTGCCCTCCTCTGGGTTTCATTCAAATGGCTTCTCACTTATTAATTCTGTAATTTCCCAACAAAATATTTCAGATGATTTTTTAAAAGAGCTCCTGACCCCAACCCGAATTTATGTCAATGAAGTGCTCGATCTTATCAATACATGCAACGTGAAAGGAATGGCTCATATTACTGGGGGCGGTCTACATGAAAATCTCTCAAGACTAACTACAAATTACACAATGTGTATTAATAAAGATTCGTGGGATATGCCAACTATTTTTTCAACACTCCAAAAGCTTGGAAATGTATCTTCTGATGAAATGTTAAATGTCTTTAATTGTGGAATAGGTTACTGCATTGTAATGGATCGAGAAAATGCTGATAAAGCAATGAGTGAAAACAAAGAATTATTTGAAATAGGTTATGTTGATACAAAATCTGATCAATCATTAATTTTTGTATGAAAATAGTTGTTTTCTTCTCAGGCACAGGGACAAATTTAAGATCTTTTTTAGAACAAGAGGATGATCTTAGCTATGAAGTTGTCTCTACCTTTACAAATAATCCAAAAGCAAATGGCATTCAGATTGCTACTGAGTTCAATAAGCCATGCAAAATTATTGACCACCAAGATTATCTCGAAAGAGAAACCTTTGATCAGGAAATTTATAAATACCTCGAGGGGATTGATTTTGACTACATTGTGCTAGCTGGATATATGAGAATATTATCCTCATTTTTAGTTGATGCATACGAAGGTCAAATTATAAATATTCATCCTTCACTGTTACCAAAATACCCAGGCCTTGATACCCATAAAAGAGCTTTAGCAGCTCATGATACTCATCACGGAACAACCATACATTTCGTTATCAATGAACTTGATGCTGGACCAATCATTCGTCAAGAAAGTTTTCCAATTGAACCAAATGATAACTTGGAGAGTCTTATAAATAAGGTAAAAGAAATAGAAAATGATATTTATCCAAAAACAGTTTCTGAATATTTGACATGAGAATACTATTAGCCCTATTCGTCTCACTTTCTATAAACTCTTATGAATTCAAGAGTTATGAGGCAAAATTTCAGTTTCAAGCTATGGGTTTTAGCTTCCCTCTCAACCGCTACTTCACAGTTGAGGGCAATGAGATTAACACCAGAGTTAAAATGAATGTCTTTTTTTATACGTATTCTATTGATTCTGATTTTGCTGTTGATGGCAACTCTGTCACCTCAAAAAAAACATCAGTTAAAGATCCTTTTAGAGATGAGCCGAAAAAGTTTTCTTTAGCATTTGATGGAAAAAACATTACTTCAAAAGAGCTAGGTACTATTGCCGCAGAAACAGAGGTTCTTGAACAATTGGCTAGCGATGCACAGGTCAGGCTTAATGCTGCCAACGGTGTCAATGAATATAGTTTAAGTATTTTTGACAACACTAAGAGCAAAGTAATAAAGAAAAATTATAAGCTCACAGGTGAGGAAGAAATATCTACACCATTTGGGCAAATTAATACCCTTGTTGTTGAGGCTACCGCTGATGAAGTTGGACCAATTATTTACTACATTGCACCTGAATTTGATTACTTGATCATTCAAAGCCAAGCTATCTTGAAAAATGGTGAGAAAAGAATTTTAAGTTTAAAAGAAAGGCCTAAGTTTTTGGCAGAGTAACACCAGTCTGTCCCTGATACTTGCCCCCACGATCCTTATAGCTTGTTTTACAGATATCATCAGACTCAAAAAATAACATTTGAGCAACCCCTTCATTTGCGTAGATTTTTGCAGGCAAATTAGTGGTATTTGAGAACTCTAAAGTAACGTGGCCTTCCCACTCCGGTTCTAGCGGTGTGACATTCACAATTATTCCACAACGTGCGTAAGTGGATTTGCCAAGACAGAGAGTCAAAACTGATCTTGGGATCTTAAAATATTCAACAGTTCGTGCCAGAGCAAATGAATTTGGCGGGATGATGCATTCATCTGCAACCACATCAACAAAACTATTTGAATCAAAGTTTTTAGGATCAACCACTGAAGAAAAAGTATTGGTAAAAATTTTGAATTCGTTGGAACAGCGTACGTCATATCCATAACTTGATACCCCATAAGAAACAATTTTATTTCCATCAACTTCTCTTATTTGATTTGCTTCAAATGGATCAATCAATTGATTTTTTTCAGCTTGTTCTATTATCCAGTTATCAGATTTGATGCTCATTTTTCAATTTCCCTTCGTCCCTGTATGGCACGACTCAGCGTTGTGTTATCAACATATTCTAATTCTCCCCCCATTGGAACGCCATACGCAATTCTTGAAATAATAATATTTTCTTTCGTAATTTGATCTTTTATGTAGAAGGATGTGGCATCCCCTTCTATTGTTGGGCTTGTTGCAATGATTACCTCTTTGATGTCATTTGCATTTATATCTTCAATTAGTTTTGGTATTCCAAGGTCGGCTGGATTCACTCCATCAATAGGTGACAGTCTGCCCATAAGCACATAGTACTTCCCTTTAAAACTGCCGGAATTTTCGATAGCAATAACGTCTGTGGGGCTCTCTACGATGCAAAGAGTAGAATTATCTCTTTTGGTGTCAGAACAAATATCACAATATATGTCCTCAGTAAGGTTTCGACAGGACGCGCAATTTCTTATGTTCTCCATTGCATTAGTCAGCAACTTTGAAAGTTTTGTGCCTCCCTCCCTATTATTTTCTAGCAGATAGAAGGCCATTCGCTGTGCTGATTTTTCACCAACACCAGGAAGAATCTTAAAAGCTTTGATTAATTGGGCCAATAGGCTGTTTTCATTCTTCATGATCAATTACTTGAAATTTATCTTGGGTAATCTCCTCTCCAAAATTATGTTTTAGGTTTACCAATAAGTCACTTTCTAAAATCTCTTTTTTAAAAGCTATAATTTCTTCTTTTCGCTTTTTTTCCCAAGCAGTTGATGGAGTTTTAACCGCAGCTTCAGTCGCTTCAATAACTACCTCATAATTTTTATAACCAGCTTTATTGAGCGATACGATTAAATCATCAATGTTTTCCCTCGTTATTCTTGATGTAAACATATCTGAACCACTAAAAAATAATTTATTGTCCTCTACCTTATCTAATTGCAAGTTTGAGAAAAATGCTCGGGCAGGACCAGACAAATCAATCTCATCAAAGATATTCAGCCAGTTATTTGTTGTTATTTTTTTTTCTTCTTTGTCTTGAGGTTGCGCTTCTGTTTTTATTTCTGGTGCAGGGGTTGGCTGAATTTTTTCTTCGGTAATTTCTGCAGTCTTTATTGCTGGTTCAGTTTGCTTTTTTTTTACAGTTATCTGGTTTTCTGAAAATGACAAACATCTTAAAACAGCTATATCGAAAGAATCTCTAATATTGCCAGTTTGCTTTCCATCTATGAGGCCATTTGTAAAGAACTGGTAATATAGATGCATATCTTGTGCATCTCCTTCTTTATCTTTTAAATTTCTAATGATTTCTGCGTGCAAGAATTTTAGCGCTCTGTCGAACAAGATCTCATAATTGACATCAAGGGACTGGTATCTTTCAAGCTCAATAGTTACTTCATTAACATCATTTGAGAAAATGGCTTCAAATAACTTAGCTGTTGAAGATAAATCTAGCACACCATGTAGTTTTGAAATTTCTGACTCATTAAGATTGTTGTCACAATGAGACATTGCTTGATCAGCGAGAGTTAAAGAATCACGGACTGAACCTTTTGCTAACTCGACAAGCAAATCAAGGGACTTATCGTCATACTTTACCCCCTCATTTTCAAAAACTTTCTGCAAGTTTTCACTAATCTGAGCATCAGGAACCAATTTTAGATTGAACTGCAAACATCTTGAGATAATTGTTTTTGGAATTTTATTTGATTCTGTTGTGGCAAGAATAAAAACAACATGCGCAGGCGGCTCCTCCAATGTTTTTAACAAAGCATTAAAGCTTTGTATTGACAGCATGTGCACTTCATCAATCAGATAAACCTTATAGTTTCCTTGGGAAGGTCTATATTGAACAGATTCTAATAGCTCTCTCATATCATCGACACCTGTTCTTGAAGCTGCATCTATTTCAATTAAATCAAGGTGTGAGTTTGTTTGGATAGCCTCGCAATTAGCACATACATTACAAGTAGAACCACTCTCTAAGTCATAATTACTGCAATTTAAAGCCTTAGCAAACAATCTGCCAAGAGTTGTTTTACCGACTCCACGTGTGCCAGCAAAAATATATCCATTGTGGAAGTTTTGATTTTTTATAATGTTTTTTAAGGCAACGACTGCGGCCTCTTGTCCGATCACTTCCGAAAATTTTGTTGGTCTGTATTTATTTGCTAATGCCATTATTCGATATCTTTTTGAGCGTTTTTTATTATTTCATAACTAAAACCTCTATAGGCTAAAAATCTTAAAATCTTTTCTTTTTCTTTATGGTTTAATTCTTTTCCTTTAGATTTTCTTAGATAAAGCTCATGGCAAATGGCAGCCCAGTCAATATCATAGCCATAAATATCGTAGTCACTTGAGTTTACACCCTTTTTTCTTAAATACTGTTGAATGTAATTGGGGCCATACCCAGATTGGGATTTGCTGCGGACAAAAGACTCACTGAACTTTTTATCATCCAGAAAGTTTGAATCTTTTAAGCGTTTGATTGTATCTTCAAGCTCAGAAGCATTTTCGCTAAATCTCTTTAACTTTGTTCTGAGCTCGAATACAGAGTGCTCCCTTCTTGAAAGAAGATCGAGAGCTTTATTCCATAGATTTACAGGTTCCAATCATTTAATTATAAGGCACAACTCTTGCCTTACCACCTGATCTTACAATTCTGACCTTATCACCTGCTCTAAATGAGTAATCAACATCCTCTGGCATTTCTTGGACAATAGATATTTCTCTTTCATTGGTATCTAGCTTAATTATGATTTCAACTCCAGCCTTTCTAGATAGACTTTCACCAACATTTTGTCCTACCACTGAACCAACTGCAGTTCCGACCACAGCACCCACTTCTCGTGTTGTTTCGTCATCCTCGCCACCTATGTTTGACCCAACAATGGCACCTAGAATTGATCCAAATAAATTTCCACTATCTCTGTCGCCTTCGATAGTCACATTTCTAACTGATACAACTACGCCTGATTGGACATATTGGCTTTTTGCGGCTGCATCCCTTGAAACGACATCAGGTGAAAAGCCACCTGTTGCACATCCACCAAGGGCTAAAATTGATAAGAGAATTAAAATGTGTATTTTTTTAATCATATTTTTTTGACTCCGTTAATAATGGAAAAGTTCCATCATGTAGTTTAAATAAGTCTTCAACATTGCAATTCAATACTGTAGCAATTTTTATTGCCAATACCGTTGATGGAACATAAATTCCATTTTCAATAGCATTGATGCTTTTTCTTGAAACCTGTACAGCCTCAGCAAGGCTTGCTTGCGTAATGCCAGCCTCCTTTCTTTTTTGTGTTAGCAGAACTACTAAATCTTTATGATCTTTACCCATCTACTGACTCTTTATAGTCGCCATATGAAAATATAACTATTAATGATCCAAATACAAACCAGAAAAATGCAGCTAAATCATAGATAAATGCATTTGCTGCCTCCAAGCTCCACTTTGAATAATCTTGGATAGAATATAGAACAAATACTCCTATACCTGTCATAGCATAGCCAGCAGCTCCAATCTTGTAGTATCTATCTGCAATATATTCATCATATAGCACTACCCTGTTGTCTCTATTACCAAAATAATAATCAATTGTAAGTACTGCTGAGGCTAGTAAAACTAGAATGCCTGGAATAAACATTAGATCTGATGGAAGATCAAGAATAGTCCAATTAAATAAAAGATGTGCTGCAAAAAAAATCTGCACTATGCCTGTTACAAATAGTAACAAAGCTCGTGAAAAAAATGTCATTATATCTCCTTAATTAAAAATAATGTAACCTATACTACTCATATAAATAAAAAAAAACAATATTTTGGGAAGTAAACGTTACTTTTTGATAAAAAAGTTCTTGATTTTTCTGTAATTAGATCTAAATTAACAATGATGGTGCTCAGGTGAGGCCATCTTAAATTTAACTAGTCGCTTTAAGGAGGACTAATATGTTAATTAATTTTACTGATCCAATGTTTTCAAACCGTGTTTTAGGTTTTGAAAATCTCGTTGATAGATTCGAAAGACTTTCTAACGAATCTCAATCCGGTTACCCACCATATAATATTTATAAGGATGGGCTAAATTTCCAAATAGAGGTTGCTCTAGCTGGAATTGAAAAGAAAGATATAGATATAGAGCTAAGTGATGCTGTCTTGACTGTCAAATATGATGGACCAAAAGATACAGACTCAAATGCCGAGGCACTTCATCGTGGAATTGCTAAGAGAGCATTCAAGTTAAAATTTACTTTAGCTGAAGATCTTGAAGTATTAGGAGCATCTTTAAAAAATGGTCTTTTGACTATAGATATGGAGAGAGTGGTTCCTGATCACAAAAAACCTCGAAGCATAGAGGTTAAATAATGTTTTGGGCGGCATTAGCCGCCCTACTTTGATATGAGATATTTAGTTTTTATTTTCTTAGCAGCGACATATGTTGCGGAAACTAGTTCAGCACGAACAGATCATGCTGAGATCTCAATCATTGGTAAAGATAATTTAATACAAGAGCCAGGCACATATAAGTTTGGTTATAAATTTACATTCACTCCAGGCTGGCATACCTATTGGGTTAATCCTGGTGATTCTGGCGGACCACCGACCTTTTCATATAAAAATCCCAAGGGTTGGGTAATTAATAAAAATACATGGCCTGGGCCTTCAAAGATTGAATACCCCCCATTAATGACTTATGGCTATGAAAATGAGGTTGTCTTTCCATTTGAAATAACATTCGACAATCTTGCCGATGCAAGCACAGAAATAGATATTAAATTTTTAGTCTGTGATGATATTTGTATCCCCGAAGAAACAATCCTTGAGCTTTCTCTTACTAAGAATATTTTAAATGTTACCCAAAAAGTTGAGGAATTATCAAAATGGGAGGCTCAGGTACCAATTAGAGCACCACCAGATCTTGAAATAAGACGAACAGACAATGCATTTACCCTTTCATCAGACGCCATAACAGAAAATAGTTATTTTTTTCCTTTTGATGATCAGGTTTTTGACTACTCAGATCCTCAAGAAAATATTAATCAAGCTTTATCATTTAATGTTTATGAAGATTTTGACAAACCTCTTTCAGGCGTAGTTCTATCAGACGCTTATTATTTTGAAATTAATCAACCAACATCTGAAATAAAAGTTGCTGCAGCAGAAAGCATAAGCATACTCACTGCTATTTTATTTGCACTCATAGGAGGTTTAATTCTAAATTTAATGCCATGCGTATTGCCAGTGATTGCTCTAAAGGGATTATCTCTTGTAAAAAGTGCAAGCGATTCAAAGACGTCAGTTACAGTTAACGCAGGTGCTTATGTCGTAGGTGTGATTATTACCTTTATGATCATAGCCTTTACTCTTGTAACGCTTAAAAATGCTGGAGAACTAATAGGTTGGGGATACCAATTACAAAGTCCATTCGTCGTGACTATTTTGGCAGGACTCATATTTGCTATTGGTGTATATCTAATAACTGATTTGAACATAGGCAGTAGCCTAGGCAAATTTGAGAAATTTGCTAATGGCTCTGGGCCTATCAACTCTATGATGACGGGTGCTTTATCAGTAATAGTTGCATCGCCATGCACTGCTCCTTTCATGGGAGCTGCTTTGGGTGCTGCACTAATTCAACCAGATATACATTCTTATCTTATTTTCTTCTTTTTAGCCTTAGGTTTTGCATTGCCATATTTCTTAATTGCATTGTTTCCATCGCTAGTAAATCTGTTACCAAAACCTGGGAAATGGATGGAGTCTCTTAAACAATTATTTGGTTTTATGATGTTTGGTGCTGCGATTTGGTTACTCTGGGTTCTTGCCAATCAGGTTGATGCTAATTCAATCCTATTTGTGCTTATTGGTTGGTTGCTGCTCGCGTTCACTGCATGGCTATTCATTATTAAAATCAAGCATGCTATTTTGATTGGTTTGGTCATAGGGTGTGCTTATGGGTACCAATTATTTAATTGGGATTTTAAACAACAAACAATCACCCAAAGCAATGATTCAATTAGCTGGTCAGCAGATCTGGAAAAGGAACTCAAAATAAATGGTGATGCGTATTTTATTAATTACACAGCTGCTTGGTGCATAACATGTAAAGTGAATGAAGGTGTAGCCTTTACGGATGAGATATTTAATTTATTTGAAGAAAAAAATATTACCTACTTAAAAGCTGATTGGACAAATAGAGACCCAGAAATAGCACAGCAAATAGAAAAATATAATCGATCAGGCATTCCGCTTTATATTTACTGGAGCAAAAAACTTGACGAACCAATGGTTCTTAATGAAATATTAACTGAGAGTTATTTAAGAGAGGTAATCAATGAAAATTAAAGTTTTATTTTTATTGCTGAGTCTTGGCATAGTAAGTGCTAGTGAACTTACAGCTCCAAGCTTTCAGCTTATGAATCAAAATGGAGAAAACATCGAGTTAGATTCATTCAAAGGGAAAAAAGTTATTCTTGAATGGACTAATCATGATTGCCCGTTTGTTCAGAGACACTATGAAACATCCAACATGCAAAACTTACAAGAAAAATATACTGAAGAAGGTGTAATTTGGTTATCAATTATTTCGTCTGCTGAAGGCAAGCAAGGCTATGTCTCACCAGATGAAGCCATTGAACTAACCAATGCAAGAAGTGCTAAACCTTCGCATGTACTTTTTGACACCTCAGGCGAAGTTGGAAAAATGTATAAGGCAAAAACAACACCTCACATGTATATCATTGATGAAAATCAGAAATTGCAGTACCAAGGAGCGATTGACAATATGGGCAGAACTGGAGCGCTCTTTAATACAGACTTATCAAAAGCAAAGAATTATGTTGTTGCAGCAATGAATGATTTGGCTAGTGGTCTAAGCGTGCAAGAGTCAAAAACAAGGCCCTACGGTTGCTCAATTAAGTACTAAAAATATACTCACTCCAAGATTTGTCTGGAAAATCACTGGCTTTTAATTTGTGACCATTTAGCAAGTGGGCGAATGAAGGTTTAATAGGTTTATTGATGGGTTTTAAATCCTTTGAGCCTTTAAAAGTATTGCAAGAGTTGCAGCATGTAACAATGTTTTCCCAGCTGGTCTCTCCGCCTTTTGATTTTGGCACTACATGGTCAAGTGTTAAACGGTTTCTTTCAAAAATATCAGAGCAATACTGACATTTGTACATATCTCTCAAATAAACATTTGATCGTGAAAATTTTACGTAGTTCTGAAATTTATGAAATCTTCGCAGCATTATTATGCTTGGCACATCCACAGTTACCGATGGCGATCTAACAACCCAATCATCATGATTTTTAATAATGATTACGTTCTTGGTGAGGACTAATTTAATTGAAGTTTTCCAATCAATAGTCGACAGGGGAAAATAACTAAGAGGCTTCCCGTTTCCATTTAATAACAGACAGTCGTTTGACATAAATTTACTATTATTTTTCATCTTAAATTAAATTTTGTTACTATCAACTGACGAAGTATTATTTAACTTTATTGACACATTAGGGAGAGAACATGGAACCTTTTATTTTATTTGGAGACCAACACGTTTCCACAATGATTTGGACAGGCATAATTATTGTTTTATTTTGTATTCTGGGTAACTTCATTAATACAAAATCACAGGACTTAGTAGCAAAACTAATTGGCTTATCATTAATAATATTTGAGATAACAAAACCGTTTATTTATATCTATGGTTTTGATAAACCATGGCAGACGTATCTCCCTTTGCATATGTGTAACTTTAGTGCTGTATTGATTGGCATATTTTTATTAAGCAAAGAGAAGAATCAACTATTCTTCGAGCTACCATTCTATTGGGGTATAGGTGGTGCCACTATGGCCATCATTACACCAGATCTTGATTTTGCATGGCCAGATATTGAGTACTTCATGTTCTTCTATGGTCATGGTCAAATTATTTTGGGCATATTTTTTGCACTAGCAGTTTTAAAGTACCGACCATACCTCCAAAACTTTTGGAAAATGGCAGTAATTTCAATACTTTTACTACTACCTATATACCTCATTAATGTAGCTATTGGCGACTTTACATTTTTTGATCCAGTTGTTGGTGAAAATGTGAATGATCTTGCTAATTACTGGTATCTTATGGATACACCTGGCGGTGCCTCATTAATGGATTTCATGCCAAGCCCACCTTATCACATGCTGGGAGTTATCCCTCTTGCTGTGGTGGTATTTTTTATAACTTATTTGCCATTTATGTTTTGGGATAAGTTTAAAAAAGCATGAGAGATTTTGATTACGTAATTGTTGGAGGAGGATCAGCTGGTTGTGTGCTAGCAAATAGATTGTCTGAAGATGAGAATGTATCAGTCTGTTTAATTGAAACAGGCCCAAAAGATAACTCAGAAGCTATACATACGCCTGCGCTTTTTGCATTTATTTTAAATGATGAGAATCCTAAGTATGTTTATCCCTACGAGACTGTTCCTCAAAAAGAATTTAGTTCCGTCACAGTCACAGAAGGCACAGCAAATTTAGCCGATTCAGCTGGAGGAACTTATCAAGTACCACAAGAATACCAAACCAATAGAAGAGGCTATCAACCAAGAGGAAAAACTTTAGGTGGATCAAGCTCTGTTAATGCAATGCTCTATATTCGTGGTCATAAATGGGATTATGACCATTGGGCTTCGTTAGGTAATGATGGGTGGTCTTATGATGATGTCCTGCCCTACTTCAAGAAAGCTGAAGGCAATGAACAGTTTAAGAATTATTTTCATAATGATTCAGGACCATTAAACGTTGCTAAGATAAGAAATAACAACCCTTTTGTTTCAATGTTTATTGAAGCAGGAACACAACATTACAGATATACAGATGATTTTAATGGTGAAGATCAAGAAGGCATTGGCAGATATCAAGTAACTCAAAAAAATGGTCGCCGCTGGTCTACTGCTGCAGCTTATCTAAACCCAGCAAGAGCAAGACCAAATTTAACAATCTTGACTGAAACCACGGTCGATAAGGTTATTTTTGAAAATAAAACAGCTAAAGCAGTTAAGTGTTTGATAAATGGTGTTCCTGAAGAGATTAGATGTGCAAAAGAAGTTTTATTATGTGGCGGTGCATATGGCTCCCCTACTCTGCTTCAAAGATCTGGAGTTGGAAATCGAGCTTTTCTTGAGTCGAAAGAAATTGAATGTATTCACGAACTAAATGGTGTTGGAGAAAACCTTCAAGATCACATCGACTATATAACATCCCATCGAGTTGATAGTTGGTCTTTGATGGGATCACAATCATTAAAATTTATACTTAGAGCTCCATTTGAAGTATTAAGATACATCCTGACAAGAACTGGCATGTTTTCTTCACCCATTGCAGAAGGTGG
This sequence comes from uncultured SAR86 cluster bacterium, assembly GCA_902535365.1. Taxonomy (GTDB): domain Bacteria; phylum Pseudomonadota; class Gammaproteobacteria; order Magnimaribacterales; family TMED112; genus TMED112. Next base: position 426,785 of record CACATF010000001.1, on the reverse strand, counting down.
TGCTTTCCTAAAAACATCAGAAGACTTAGACGCACCAGACATACAGCTACACTTTGCAATAGGCATGATTGAAGATCATGGCAGAAAAAAAACACCAGGCAATGGATTTAGCTGTCATGTATGTTTGTTGCGACCTAAATCAGTCGGCACTGTTAGAATTGCTTCCAAAGATCCTCTTAAAGATCCTGAGATCGATCCACAGTTTTTGTCGAATAGAGAAGATATGTCAACAATGATTAAAGGTTATAAAGTGATGATGAAGATACTTAATACAGAACCTCTTAATCAATTTTCCAATGTACTAGATCCTGTAAATATAAACGATGATAAAGCGATAGAATCTGCAATCAGAGCTCGCTCAGACACAATCTATCACCCTATTGGCACATGCAAAATGGGTAATGATGACATGGCGGTTGTTGATACCAACTTGAGGGTTCACGGTTTGTCAGGCATTAGAGTTGTCGATGCATCAATAATGCCAACTTTAGTGGGTGGGAACACAAATGCACCAACAATAATGATTGCTGAGAAAGCAGCTGATATAATCAAAGAACAAAATAAATTATGACTGCTGAAGCATTTAATCTATTAGATCCTATCCATTTTTTAAATGTAATTTTCTTTATTGGTGCTGCTGTTGGTATACCACTAGCACTCAAAGATTCTTCACGACAAACTAAAAATATTTTTAAATATGTCTTGGTTGCCGCTATTCTCTATCACGAGATAACAAATCCTTTTTTTAAAATAACTGAAAGAGGGTTTGATTGGTGGGATGCAATGCCACTACATATGTGTGCTTTTTCAACATGGTGTATTGCAGCTTATTTAGTAACTAAAATTCGAGCATTTTTTGTCTTTGCATATTTCTGGGGTTTAACAGGTGGTGGTATGTCTATTTTGACACCTGATACAGTCCTGGGTTTTCCCTCTCCTGAATACTTAGACACTATGTATGGTCATGCTTTAATTCTTGTTGGAGTTTTCACTGCCATATTTCATATGCATGAAAGGCCATACCTCAAAGACTATAGGAATTTGATGTTAGTAACTACTTTTGTGTTCTTGCCTTTGGTTTATGTATTTAATCTCAATTTCGAAACAAACTATTGGTTCGTTTTAGAGAAACCTTATGGTGATAATATTATGAACTTCTTTCCAGATGCGCCTTACCATTTAATTGCTTTGATACCTGCAGCGTACGCCTTCGCATTTCTTGCATACTTGCCATACCTTAAAAGAACCTAATGCCAAGCGGCTTAAAACGAATTCATCTTGATGAAACAGAATCTACAAATGATATCTGTCTTAATGAGTTAAACAATTCCGATATACCAATTCTTGTAACAGCTGATATGCAAACAAAAGGTCGAGGTCGTAATGAAAAAGAATGGAACAGCCCCAAAGGCAATCTTTATTTTTCATTTGGCTTTACCAGACACAATCTTATTAATGGGCTAAGTGTTAAAGTTGGTTTAATTCTTGCTGAATCTCTCCAACAAATCCTTAAAAAAAATGTGCTTCTTAAGTGGCCAAATGATCTTTTTTATTTAAATAAAAAAGTAGGTGGTATTTTGGTAGAAACCTCATCAATGAATAACATTTTTAAAATAGTTATAGGCATTGGTGTCAACTTACAATTATCAGACTCAAATAAGCAATGGGGTAATTTAGAGATAAATACAGATATAGATAAAGTTACGGAACAAATAATTGAAATGCTTTCTTCAAAACTCTTTGTATTTTTAGAAGATGATCTTGATGAGGATTGGAGCAATAGATGGACCAATTTATGTATTCATAACGAAAAGGAAATTATGCTTGAATCGAATAATGAAGAGTTGTTTTTTATGGGCATCAACCACGATGGCCAACTCATTGGAAAAAAGAAAGACGATAAAATTTTGTTTGTAAACGAGAGTTCAATTAGTTTTTGATAAAAATGAGTTTTTAAAATAATCCTTATGGGATTATGATAATAATTACATCGCAAAGGGGGATATATCTTTAATTTAAGGAACACTAGCTTTTTAGTATTTGTCACTGTTTTAAATATAATCAATTTTGTTGATAGGCAATTTCTTGCAAGCTTTGCTAATTTTATTATCCCAGATCTAGAACTCACCAATACTCAGTTTGGCTTGCTAACCGGTGTAATTTTTATCTTCTTTTATACGGTATCAGGCTTATTTGTTGGCACTTTGGCTGATAGATATAACCGAACAAAAATAATTGGTATTGGTGTCATTGTCTGGAGCTTTTTCACTGCTGTTTCTGGTATGGCAAAAAACTTTGTAACTCTTGCTATACCAAGACTTTTTATTGGTATTGGCGAATCAGCTATGACGCCGACAACGATGTCAATCTTGTCGGATCGCTACGACATTAAAAGATTAGGTTTTGCAGCTGGATTTTATTACATGGGTGTACCCTTAGGTGTTGGTGTTAGCTTAATTTTAGCTGGTTATTTAGCGCCTGTGATTGGTTGGAGAGGATGCTTTTATTTGCTTGGTGGAATTGGTGTTGTGTTGGGTCTAGTGATGCTGCTTGTTAAAGATACACCAAGAAAAACAGTCACCACTAAGGCTCCCAAACAATCATTTCTAGAAATAATCACATTATTATTTAAGGTATTACGAACATCAAAATCATTAGTTTTAACTATTCTAGCTGGAACTATCTACCATGTACTTTTAGGAGCGTCAGTCTTTGATCAAGTTTGGGCCATTCAAGATAAAGGGTTAGATAGAGCGGCATTTGCTCAAGCATCGGGTTGGATATTTACTATCTTTGGTCTTCTGGGGAGTGTCTTTGGTGGTACATTTAGCGACTGGGCATTAAAAAAATATAATTTTCCTAGGACATGGTTTTTATTGATTCTAACTCTATTAACAGTGCCTTTTGCTTTTACGCGATATCTTGAACCAACAGATTTCCTGTTCTGGGCAGGAATTTGCGTGTCTGCATTTAGTTTAGGATGTTTTTATGGCCCAGTGTTTGCGGTAATTCAAGAACTTGTGCCTTCTAACATCCGAGGAACTATTGTTGGTTTTAACTTAGTATGTTTGAATCTTTTAGGTTATGTTCCTGGCAGCATGATTGCAGGCATAGCATTGGATTCTCTAATTGCATCAGAAGTTGAAATTCCATACACAATTACTCTTGTTGGCTTCAACATAATGTTCTTGATTCTGGGTCCAATTCTCTATTATCTAGCCGGTAAGTTTTACGAAAGTGATAAAGCTAAACTTGCTCGTGATTTTGGTTAACTCACTCAAATAAAAAATCTTTGATAACTGGGAAGTGCGCTCGCATATCTTCTTCTCTTCCAAAAGTATGGCCTAGTCTGCTCATCGTGAATGACTTATATTCCACGTTATTTTCTTCTAAAGCTTCTTTCATTAAATCAAGATGCATAATTGGTGAAATTGGATCTTGTAAACCATGCCACATTAAAATTCTGCTCTTCATTTTGTCAGCATTAAAAACAGGAGAAAAATCAATATGTTGTTTTTCATCACTCCCCCAAAAATCTTCTGCTATTTCAAAATAATCGTCTTGATATGTATAAATGCTTTCATCTGAACCATCCCTTAAGATCTTCATGTCATATACACCCATGCCGCCAGCTACACATTCAAATATATCTCCATGTTTATAAGCCAAAGTAAGGGCAGCATAACCACCATAACTAGCTCCGACTGCGCATGTTTCATCTCTGCTTAACCCTAATTCTTTTTGAGTAGCAATAGTTGCATCTGCAACATCATTAAGAAGCATTCCTCCCCATTCTTTATAAGCATTCTCAATTTTTTCTTGGCCAAAGCCGCCTGAACCGCGAAAGTTTACTTTCAAAACAGCTGCGCCCTTACTTACTAAATATTGCTCGAATGGGTCAAATGCATCAAAATCTCTTACACCATATGGACCACCATGCACATATACAAAAAGTTTTTTAATTTTTTGTTTTGGTTTTGTTAGATAGCCATAAATTGTCTCGCCATCTCTAGTGGTAAATTTTCTTCTCTCATTTTTAAATAATTTATCCTTAGGTATATTGGATGCAGTTCCTACAAATTGGAGTTTTTGTTTCTTTAAATCTAAAAGGAATACTTCAACAAAACTAGATGAATCCTGTATAGATAACAAGGCTTTGTCATTTGAATCTGTCCACCCACCAAAACTAATATATTTATCTGGAAAGCTTCGTGAAAGGTTCATCAGTAGCTTTGCGTCCCTACTTTCTTGATCAAAATATATAATTTCTTTGTATCCATCACATTCCATTTGAACTGCATAGGGCACATTTTGATTAAGAGAGTTGTAAGCAGAGCCAACTGTTGAGCAATCCGATGGTGAGATTTTATTTATTTTTTTTGTTTTGATATTGAAGACGCTTACTGCGCTTGGTGCAAGACCTGAATTATTTACCATATATAAATTACTACCTTTAATTGCAACTGGTGTAAAATCTTCTAAATCAATATCAATCTTTGTGGTTTCTTTGTCAGCTAGGTGAGCATAGACACCATCAAGATCGCTCGAAAAGGTTAGAACAGGTTTCTTATTTTGGTCTAGCAAATAAATATTGCTTTGATTGCAAAAATTTGAAGCTCTGAATCGTATTTGTGTCTGGCAAGGCTCTTTTGAAACATAAACATTATCTCCACGTGCTTCAGTGCCTCTTTTGTCTAATCTTATCTTTCTAAGATTTGCAAAGCGGTACCCTCTTCTATTCTCTGGAATAGACATGAGGATATGATCATCATCGTATCTAGAAATGAATGTGGCTACTTTAATTCTATCTTGAAAATTTTGACTTCCTTTAGAACTGCCGCCCTCCACAGGATACAAGAAGTTCCTAAACTCTTTCGTTTCCATATCAAAAATTTTAAACACCCCTAAAGCAACAAAAATTTCGCCTTCTATGAAGTCAAAACGCTTTCCACATAACTCAATTAAGATATATCTATTTGAAGCCCAAATTGCATTACACAAGAACAACTGCCTGACACCTAAATCTTGGTCCTCACCACCTTCAACTGCAATTTTTGCTACTGTTGATCCTGCTAATCCTTTCTCAAAGTATTTTTCTGCATCTGCAACTAAAATACCTTCGGTAAATTCTGAACTTTTGCTTTGAAAAGCTAAGTATTTGCCATTTGGAGACAGTGTGACATTAGTAAAGAAAGCATCTTTTGTGTAATTCTCTAAATCCGGATCACTTCCCTCCACATAATTAAAAGACTCTTCATCTATCCCAACAAGATCTTGCACCCAGCCATAGTCGGCAAACATGTTTTGAACTGAAACGAAAAGAAAAAGAATTGAAAGGTATTTTTTTAACATATGTAAAAACTATACTAATTTTAAATTAAAAATCATCTAATTAGAGCAGTAACCCTATTAATAAAAGAAGTTATGTCATAACTAAGCGGCTGACTAGTCGAATGTCCATTAGTGCCAACTCTAACAGTGGAGCCATCACCAAGCCTGGAATAGTTTCCAAATCTCATGATGACTAGATTGTCCTCTGGTATCACTGCAATGGTTTGGCCGTGCAAACCTATAGCAACAAAACCATCATGTCCATTTATTGGCCACCAGTAATATCCGTATTCACCATTCAAAGCTAAACTTGTACTGAGCTCTATCCAGGATTGAGGTATGAGTTGCTGTCCATCCCATTCACCATTTCTTGCAAACAGTAGACCAAACCTACCAAAATCTCGTGGTGTTGCGTCAATACAGCAATATCCAAGTGAATTCCCAAATGCATCCTCCCACCACTGGTAATCAGCATTCATAATTGACCCAAGTTTTTGATCTAAATACTCATCTAACTTCATACCAGAAGTAATTTCCATGATCTCTCCTGCTAACATGACATCAGAATTTGAATAGCTATATAGCTTCTCGCCGATTGGTCCTTGTAATTCGCGATTCAAAGCACATGCGACCTGATCAAGAGAAAAATAAATACTATTGCCTCCATTATCAAAGTCATTAGGCGGCCCCAGGCAGTCTGCCTCTAGACCCGTTCGTAATGTCATTAAATTTCTAATAGTAATATTTTCTCGTTCAGTCCCAGCCCATTCAGGAAAGAATTGTCCTGTTGTTTCATCAAGCGAACTCACTAAGCCTTCCTCTAAGGCCACACCCATCAAAGCGCTGGCAAAACTTTTTCCCACTGACCAACTTGTTGCCAAATCATTTTCTGTTTTTCCTGAATCGTATTCTTCAATAACAATGTAACCATTTCTAATTACAATAATTGCGCCCGTATCATTGCCTTCTAGAAATGCATAGTCAATTACACTTTGAACTTCATCTGGGCACATACCCTGACTTTCTAGAGAAGCAGTGTTCCATTCCAATGTGGGCCAAATTTGAGGATATGGGCCTTTAGTAACAAACACATTGCAGTTTTGTGTGGTTGGGGCAGGAGTAGGAGTAGGAGTTTCTTCAGGGGCTGAACTGCCTCCACCTCCGCATGCAGCTAAAAATACTGTAGTTAAAATTGAAATTAAGCGCATTTACTTAGTGTACTAAATAACCCCTTTATGACTCCACCTTTTTTCTATAACTCAAATTAAAAAACGCAATGAATAAAGCAGGCGTTAGTATTGAAAGATAAATTCTTGCATCGACTTTAGGGAATAAGAAGAACTTAATTATTATCGATACGCACAGAATCATTAATACCGTATTTAAGAAAACATTTTTTTTCTTTTGATAAAAGTATGCACCGGTAAAAAATAAAATAAGATTCATAGCAAACCACTTAATGTAATTTGTGTCTCTCAAAATCCACTCCAGATTGCCGAAAACAATTGAAAGATATCTTTCAAAATCAAATTCGGGCTTAAAATCAGTTAGATTGCTTTGTTGGCTTATTACGCTTGTGTAGAAATGTGCCCACCATCCAATATGATCAGATCCAGAAGAAACAATAAAATAAATTGATAAGAAAACTATTGAATTTACAGCAGCAAAAATAAATTTTTGATTTAAAAGTGGCAATAAACCTAAAAGACCCACCGCCACAATCATATCTAGTCTAAACAACATTGATAATGCTAGGAAAATATAGCCACTTATTAGGCGTTTACTTAACAGGAACACCAGGCCAAGCGCAAAGATTAAGGTGGTAACAGCGTCTGGGGTCATCAACTTCCCAAGAAAAAGAATATCGCCAGCTATGACTAATGGTATCCATGCAAATTGAGCAATACCACTGGCTTGAAAAAATGACACAAAGAACAAAAGACTTAACAACAGAACTGCATATATAGAGATGTATTTCATGGCTTGATATTCACTAATATTAAAAACATTCTTTACCGCACTTATTAAAGATATGTACCCAGGTTTAGACACATACATTGGCAACATTGAATTAAGATTTTCTGAGCTGGAAAATTGGTCGCTTCTGTATTTGCCTGAGCAACATAAGTCTTGAAACAGCCTTGGCCCTACTTCTTCTCTTAAGTTGTAGTAAGTTAAATAATGAGCTTCATCAACTGATCTGCCTTCATATATATGTAGACCCATTGAATAAGGAATTGCATCCCAGTTGTAGTAGTGCTCCTTTTCTGTTTTTTGAAATATAAAAATCAGGGCAAAGATCAAAAAAATACAATTAATCGCCCTAATCATCATTTTTTGAAAACTAAATTTACACTCAAGAAGTAATTAAGAATCAATCCTGCCAGAATACCAAATAAAGCTGAAGACATTGCTGTAAAATCATTTAAATAGAGTTGAGATGCAACCCCTATGTTGGCAATTATTGAAAAAGAATTGGCAAAGAAATACTTTAAAGCCCCAGCAAGTCTTTGATTAAAGGTTTTATGCATGTTGTGAAAGGTAAGATAGTTATTCATAAAATAGTTTGAAGTCATAGCAACAAGCGTTGCCAAAATATTTGATGGAATAAAGCTTTGATTAGCAACTAAGGCTATATTTAAGACAGCTAGGTGCACCAAAACTCCAAATGATCCAACCAGTGAAAAAACTAAAAAATTTGCAGGTATCAAACCACGCGAAAGGTTCTCAAGTATTTGTCCCCCAAGATTAAAAACAGTAGAAATATTTAATTTACTCTCTCCTCTTAGCCTTTCTCTAAAATTAATTTGCACTTCATTAAGCTGCAACCCCTTAGATAGCATCAAAATATCAAAAAGGATCTTGAAGCCGTCTTTATATAATTTTTCTTGAACATCTGTGAACTTCTCTTTTCTAATTAAAAACAAACCAGACAATGGGTCTGTTGATCTAACATTACTGAACAGATTTGTAATACTTATCCCAACTTTACTAAGTTTATTTCTGTTTGCCGACAAAGAAGCAGTGTTTGCTTCATTGAGGAACCTAGAACCAATCACAATGTCAGAATCTTCTGCTTTGGCCAGCTCAATCATCCTTTTCAAATCTTCTGGATCGTGCTGCCCATCACCATCCATCACGCTGATATATCTTTTTGTAGATAGAGCAACCCCTTCAACGACTGCTGATGAAAGGCCCTTTTTCCAAGTTCTATTGATACAGGACACTTTTGAATTATTTTTAGCATAATCCTTTACTTTTAAATGTGTGCCATCAGGGCTATTGTCATCTACAACAATAATTTCGTAATCATAACCTTCAAGCTGGGATTGAACTTCAACAATTAGCCCAATAATATTTTCAGACTCATTGTAGGTTGGAATAATAACGCTAATTTCAAACATATTTCGTCTTTGCTAGAGTTACAATATAAGGTATGGATAAAATCAAGCAACTTTTTTTGCTGGCACTTAGCACTCTGACACTTTATTCTGCAGCTGCCGTTTATGAGAAAACAGTATTTGCCGAATGGGACAAGCCTTCAATCAATGTTTTTTATGTTCTGCCCCAAGAAGTTAATGATCAAACAGAAATTCTTTTTATCATCCATGGAAATAGCAGAAATGCTGATGGTTATATCGAAGTTTGGGCTAATCATGCCAAAGATAAGAATATCATTCTAATTGCCCCAGAGTTTTCTCGGTCAAAATTCTCAAACTACAATACCTTGCAAATGTCTTCGTCTACTGGAAAGATACTGAAGAATAGAGATTTGTATCTAAACAACTCTATAGACATTATGTTCAACCACTATAAAAATTTATTCGGAGTGAAGACCGACCTATACAAGATTTATGGTCACTCTGGTGGTGCCCAATTTGTGCATAGATATTTGCTGATGTCGGATGCGCCAAAAGTAAAAACCGCTGTTGCTGCTAATTCAGGCTGGTATACATTTTTAGATGGTGGATCTTTTCCATATGGGCTGAAAGAACCCCCTATTGGTCTTACATCTAAAAATATTAGAGATTTTCTGTCGATGGATCTTCATATTCATATTGGATCTCATGATGTGAAAGTTACTTCATCTTTAAATCAGTCAGATGGAGCAATGAGACAAGGACCAAACAGATTTAAACGAGCAATTAATTTTTATCAATCGGTATCCAAAATGACCGAACAGAATAATCTTAATTTTAACTGGAGTTACAAAGAAATTAGAGGGGTTGATCACAGCAATCGCAAAATGGCACCATCTGCTGCTGCAGTATTGATTGATTAATGCCTTCCCCTATCCCAAGAAGCCAATAATTCTTTTGCAGATAAGGCTGCATCATTTTCCAATGGAGTTGCCATTACATCATTCCACCTATTTAAATAGCCAAACAATGCTACAACACCCATAATTTCAACAATCTCATCATCTGACCAATGTATTTTTAGATTTTGCTCAAGGTTTGGAGTGACTGCTTGAGGGACTTTACTTGCAGCAATTGCGAATGCCAGAGCAGATTTTTCCCTTTCAGAAAAATGAGCACTTTCTTCAAAATTCCAGATTTCTAACATTCTCTCTTTTGATGACCCATATCTTTCTGCGGCTCTGATGGTGTGAGCTTGGCAATAACGACATCCTGTGGCATTGCTCGAAACAAAAGCTATTAACCGTTTAAATTCAGAAGTTATTTCTGAGTCATTTTTCATCACCGCTTTATTTAAATTAACGAATGCTTCAGCCAAACCAGGTTTTCTTTGCATCGTCAGAACAGAATTGGGACAGAATCCTAAAGTTTCATTAAAAAACTTTACCAATTCTTGAACTTCTTTTGATTGAATGGTTTCTTTTGGATCAACTAAGGCCATTGGTTGATTATATATCATGGTAGACCCGATTGGACTTGAACCAACGACCTCTGCCATGTCAAGGCAGCGCTCTAGCCAACTGAGCTACGGGTCTAGGATTGATTAATTTAACTTAAAAAGAATTCTATGACTACTTAGATTTTGAAATTTCTAATCTAATTCTATTAGCTTCCTCTTCATCAATCTCATAATTTCGCATGACGTAAATTGCTAATAACGTACCAGTGATAGGTATTAAGGTATAGGCCAATCTCAGTCCTGTAAGCGCTTCATCAGTTTGGGTTGCTGCATCTGGATTGAATCCAACATAAGACATAATGAAGCCAGTAAATAAACCTGCAATGGCAGTACCAAATTTAACCATCCACCAGTACACAGCTCCAAAGATTCCCTCTTTTCTTGGCAGACCATTACGGTACTCTTCATAATCACATACATCGGCAGTCATACTCATCATCAAAGTGAATAATCCGCCAATTCCAAATGAGAAAAATGGCAATGCATATAAAAATAGATAAGGTTTACCTGGAACAAACAAGAACCAAAATAATATGTAACCAAAAATTGATATGGCCTGTGAGATTAAAAATGTTTTCTTTTTACCGAAATGCTCAGACATTCTAGTGATAGTTGGAATAACGATAAATGTAGTAATAAGTGCGCCGACACTTCCATGCAAAGTAGGCCAAACTCCGGCTGCTCCGGCATCACCGGCAAATAAATAATGCACAATGATAAAAAAGGAGAAGGCTGCAATTGTTTGAAAAGAATTGAAAATTAAGAACGTAGCAATACAAAGCTTTCTAAATGGTTTGTTGAGATAAGCGTCCTTAAATGCGACAAATATATTCACCACACTGTTACCAATATTTTGTGCATTGATTGGTGTTAAGTTTGTATCATCAAGTGTGGATTTACTTTTCACAAAAACAGCTGGAACAAGAGCTAATATTGTGCAAACTATGCCTATGTAGATCGAGAGTTCCCTGGTGCCTGCCTCAGCACTGGCGAATAAAGTCTGGTCATAGATTATTACCCAGATCCAAGGAGCTAATACCCAAGCCCATTGCCCAATCCATTGTGCGATAGCCATCAATCTTGTTCTTTCATGAAAATCTGTGCTCATCTCATAGCCCATTGCCACATAAGGAATGCTAAAAATTGTTAAGCCTAAATAAAAAACTATGGATAGGATTAAGAAATACCAAAAGTTATAAGTTAGACCATTAGCTGCATAAAGCTGCCACATGAAAATAAAAGAAACACCCATGATAAGCCCACCGAGCATGACGTACTGTCTTCTTTTACCCCACTTTGATTTAGTATTGTCTGAAATGAACCCCATAATAGGGTCTGTGATTGCATCAAATAATCTGGGAACAAAGAAAATGATACCCCACAACATTGGATCAAACCCAAGATCCTGTACCAACACAACCATAAAGATAGAAACCGCTGCCGGAAATAGCTGATTTGCCAACATCCCAAGTCCAAAAGCTATTTTTTGGCCTAATGGAACTTTTGCATACTGTGTTTCAGTGACAGAATTCATTAATTTTGGGTATAGGCTTGTTTGACAACATCAAAGGTTAGTTTTTTGTTGCGATCAATATCAACAATTCCCCACCATTCTTCATTTGGAGCACCATCATATGGCACACCTCCACTATTAGGAGCCCAACCACCTTTATCATGCTGATCAGGATTGCCTGCTTTCCACCATCCATCGGTGAATTGGAATAACATGACACCAGCATTGTGTTTTTTATTTTCAATTATTGCTTGAAGGATATTCCTATTCGCATCTGCCTGCGCTTCTTGGCTTTCCCCTTCAAAATAACCAAGTTGTGTTGTTGCCATGTAACTGTCAGCACCAGCTTCGGCATAATAAATTGGTTTTTTTACATTTTTGATGCGCCACTCGCGAAGAATTGAAGCTGGCTTATCCCATCGATAAACATTCACACCCCAGATATCAATATTCTTGCCATAAGCTAAGACATCGTCTTGAGGTAACTCTCCATGTGCCGTTGAAACAGGTCTTGATTCATCAATCATTTGAATTAGACCTGCTGCAATATCTAAGGTCTTGTACCAAATATTTATATCGCCGCCAAACCATTCTGGATGGTAATTGTATTCATTACCTAACTCCCACAGGAGAATTGCATTATGATCTTTGTATTTTTGTATGTATTCAATAAAACCACCTGTAGCAATATCAAATGCATTGGGGTTGTTGTAACCAAAACTAATAATTACCTTAATGCCAGCTGCATCGAGCTTATCTAATACTTCTTTATCATCGATAGGCTCATACACCCTAATTGTATTCACTCCTGCTTCGACCATTAATGCCAGATCTTGATCCAGGTTATAAAAACTTCTAGCTGTCTCGCCCTTAGGGACTGGGTGATAACAAAGGCCCTTCATAAAATACATTTCATTATTCACATGAAGATGATTGCCTTTAATTGTAATTACGTCTCTTTCGTTTGAATGTGCTGTGAGTGCTAGACCAAATATTATTAAAGCAAGCAATTTTTTAAGTATATTCATAAGATCAGTTAAAGAATGTAAACTATTAAGCTTTCATGAGCCACATAAATGAAAAAATATAATGCACTTTTAATTAATGGTCTGTTAGATAAGACCAACCATCAAAATGCAGTTGGGGAGCAAATCCATTACAATGGAGAGCTATTCTATAAGATTTCAAATGTAGCAAACATGCGGCCATTTTTTATGAGCATTGTTAGCTCAAATGATCATTGGTTATTTTTATCAAGCAATGGCGGCATCAGTGCTGGTCGGTCAAATTCAAATAATGCATTGTTTCCATATGTTACCGACGACAAGATAACTGACAACATTGAAAATACAGGTTCAAAATCAATTTTTATAGTTCACAAAGGCAGTAAAAAGTTTTTATGGGAGCCTTTTTCACCTAGACACGATGGAATATATGATTGTGCGAATAATCTATATAAAAATTTTAAAGGCAACAAAGCTATCTTTGAGGAGGTCAATCATGATCTTAAAATATCGTTTAGCTATGAGTGGACAACATCAAAAAAGTTTGGATTTGTTAGAACAGCTCGATTTAAAAACTTAAGTGGCAGCAAAATAAAAGTTGAATTTGTTGATGGAATCCAAAACATTATGCCTTGGGGTGTTGAAGAGGCATTACAAAACAGCACAAGCAATTTAGTCGATGCCTACAAGAGATCAGAACTTGATCGTCACTCTAAACTTGGAATTTTTGCATTAAGTGCTGTCATCATCGACAGAGCTGAACCAAGCGAGGCACTAAAATCTAATGTGGTCTGGTCGCCAGACTTTAAAAATACAAACAGATTACTTTCATCGGCACAGTTACAAAAATTTAGAACTGGGCATAAGCTCGACAATGAAGATGATGTTAAAGGTGAGCGAGGTGCCTATTTCATTAATTCGTCTTTTTCATTGGGAGCTAAAAGTCATAAAAACTGGACAATATTAGCAGACGTTAATAAAGATGCTTCAGGTGTGACACAACTAATTTCTCAAATAAGAAAAAATAAAAAATTACATCAAGAAGTATTAACTGATGCTGAAGATGGTTCCAACGAGCTAACCAAACTCGTAGCTGCTGCTGATGGGTTGCAGCTTACTGAAGACAGCAATCGCAATGCCAGACATTTTGCTAATGTTCTATTTAATATTATGCGTGGCGGCATTTTTGATAATAACTATCAAGTGCGTCGAGATGACTTTATTCAGTATTTAGGTAAGGCCAATAAAAAAATTCTCACAAAATACAAAGACAAACTAGACCAACTTCCAAATACATTTCATTTAAAAAAATTACTCAAGCTTTCTGATCATGCAAACGACGATTTTTACAGACTAGCTCATGAATATTTGCCACTTAAATTTAGTCGCAGGCATGGGGATCCAAGCAGACCATGGAACAAGTTTGATATCAATATGACTGATGAGACAACTGGCAAAGATGTTCTTGATTATCAGGGAAATTGGAGAGATATTTTTCAAAACTGGGAGGCCCTTGCGCAATCATACCCATCATTTATTAATAGCATGATATTTAGATTCTTAAATGCGTCGACTTTTGAGGGTTACAACCCTTATCGAGTCACTAAAGATGGTTTTGATTGGGAAAGAATAGAACCCGATAATCCTTGGGCTTATATAGGTTATTGGGGAGATCATCAAATAATTTATCTATTAAAACTTTTAGAGTTCTCAAATAAACACAACCCTGATCATATGTCAGAACTTTTGAATAGATCGTGTTTTGTCTATGCAAATGTTCCCTACAAAATAAAATCCCATACACAAATCATGAAAGATCCAAAAAATACTATTGATTATGATTTTGCTGAAGCCGATAAGATTGACAAGGCAAAAAATAAAATTGGATCTGATGGTGCTCTCTTAGCGAACAGTAAAGATGCTTTAGTTAGGGCTACGCTTGCAGAAAAATTGCTTGTTACTCTTCTTGCGAAGATATCGAATTTTATACCTGAAGCGGGCATATGGCTTAATACTCAAAGACCTGAATGGAATGATGCAAACAATGCACTTGTTGGCAATGGCGTCTCAATGGTTACCTTGTTTTACTTGAGAAGGTTTTCTAAATATCTTGTGGATTTACTAACGGATTTTAATGGATCCGATCTAGTTATCTCACATGAACTAAGAACATACTTCTCATCAGTTTCAAAAATATTTAATGAAGCAAAATTACGATCCACTGATAAGTCAAGATTTGAAGTGGTTAATAAGCTTGGGAAGGCAGGCTCGCTTTATAGAAATAAGATTTATAAGAATAAATTTACTGGTCAGTACGTCGAAATACCAAAAGCTGACGTGATTGCATTCCTTGCTTCACTCAATGAACACTTAGATCACGCTATAGAAATGAACAAAAGACCAGACAACCTATATCATGCTTACAATCTTCTTACTATTGATAAAGATAAGGTAAAAATATCTCATTTGCCTGAAATGTTAGAGGGTCAGGTAGCAGCCTTAAGCTCAGGCAAGATAAATCCAAAACAAGCAGTAGCACTGCTTGATTCTCTTAAGAATAGTGAGCTTTACAGAAAAGATCAGCTAAGTTACATCTTATACCCGGCAAAAAAACTTCCAGGCTTCCTTGAGAAAAATATTGTCCCAAAAAAACTTGTTCACTCTTCGAAACTTTTGGTGAAGCTTCTTAAAGACAAGAATAAAACAATTATAGTCAAAGACAGTAAAGGTATTTTTCACTTCAATGGTAATTTTAATAATGCCGCTGCATTGGGATTGGCTCTTGATCAGCTGCCAGATACTTACTCGGCATTGTTAAAAAATGATAAAGCTAAGGTTTGCGCAATATATGAAAAGGTTTTTGATCATAAGTCATTTACTGGAAGATCAGGCACATTTTATGGTTATGAAGGGTTAGGTTCGATCTACTGGCATATGGTTTCAAAACTGCTTATAGCTGTTCAAGAACTTATTCAAAAAGCTATAGATGAAAAAGCCGGGGTTAGAGTAATTAATAAGCTGAAAAAACACTATTTTGAAATCAATAAGGGTATAGGTGCAGACAAAACGCCACTAGAGTACGGAGCCATTCCAACAGATCCTTATTCACATACACCAGCTGGCAAAGGTGCACAACAGCCTGGAATGACTGGTCAGGTTAAAGAGGATATTATTGCGAGAATGGCAGAACTGGGCGTGGAAACATCAAATGGTCAGATAAGTTTTAGCAATGGAATCTTCAATGAAAATGAATATCTAACAAAAAGGGCAAACTTTGAGCACATCAACTCCAAAGGCCATAGAAGTATAATTGAATTAAAGAAAGGGTCTTTTGCCTTTACCATATGTCAAACACCTGTTGTCTACCAAAGATCACGCAAATCATTGATTGAAATAACATATTCATCTGGAGAAACAGAGAAAATAACTGGACTTTTGCTTCCTCAAAATATCAGTAAAAAGATATTTGAAAGAGATGGAGCAATTAAGAAAATAATTGTCAGTTTCCAAAACTAAAATGGCGGCCTTTTAAAGACCGCCATTTCACAAAATTAATATCTAAGTTAAAGATCAATAATCTTCAAAGAAACTATCAACTTTCCAATTTAAATACAGATAGTGATTTTTAACATCAGGCTTTCTGGAATTAGTTTTGGTGAACTTATTAATTTCTTGTAAAGAGGCAAATACTGCAGCTTTAGCAATATCATCATATTCACTCTTATCATCAAAAACACTGATTAAAGCATCAACATAAAATGACTGAAGGTTCCTTTTGTACGTATCTGGAGTTTCTCCAGCTACAAACATACCGTTAAACAAGTCACTTAACACCTCATCTGGAAGATAAGTATTTCCATATTCTGATGAGTCTACTAGTCTTGTCATAACAGCAGGATGCAATAGTGAAGCGAGCACCCTTGTTTGCATTCTTAAAACATACTCATGTAACTGTGGATCTTCATTGCCACCGCCACCGTAGCCTGTTGCTCTTTTCTCTCTTTGTAAGTTCTTTATAATTTTTGGATCGAAATCCCAAACTCCATTTGCGAGAAACTTAGAAGTAATTAGGTCCATTGCGGCTTTTTGTTTTTCATACGGCACTGGTTCGTACGCGTTGACATCGTCTTGCCCATTAACAAGCCTTGTTACATAAACGCCACCAACTTGGCCTGCAACAATATCCATAAATCTGCCTTTATCACTTACAAGACTATAGAAAGAATTAGTGAAATCGTTTTTTGTTTCACCCTCATCATTATAAATTTCAGGCAGTTCAGCTATTTTATTATCCAATGTAATGAATCTATCGGCTGTGTATGTCACAACATCATTAGACATATCACCTCTTCTGGTTCTTGGGTCTATATTTCTGCCTGGCGTACCCATAGCATCACCATCAGTACCATATCTGTATGCAGGCAATACCGATAAAGCTAGCAGCTCCGCTCTCTCTTCATCTGTTAAGTTTGGTTTGTAGGCAAACTCAACAGCCCATCTATCATATTCACCAGGTTCTGTTGGAAAGTAATTTCCTTGCTCCAAGCCTGGTGGTGCAATATTGATTGGGTCATAATCCATAATTGAAGAAATCGTTGTATTGCCAGTGATATTTTTATCATGCACTTCTCTAGGACCATACAAATAACTGGCACTGAAGTTATGTCGTAATCCTATAGTGTGGCCGACTTCATGTATTGTCAGACTTATTATCCACTGCTCAAGTGGATCATTTTCAGGGGTCCAGCCCCAAAGCTTTCTGTAGTTATAGCCTCTTTTGATCGCGTTAAATTCTTGTACTATGTCTGCAGCTATTAATTCACCAGTTCTTGGATTTCCAATACTTGGACCATAGCCTGAAAACGCTGGTCTTGGCGATGATGACCATCTAACAACATTGTATTGAATATCGCCTGCATCCCAATCGGCATCATCCGGTTGTATCTTAGCCACAATGGCATTTTTAAACCCAGCTCGCTCAAAAGCCAAATTCCATGCCTCTATGCCTTTAACTACCATGGGCTTAATCTCCTCTGGTGTTGATTTTTCAACCCAGAAAACAATTGGATTTACTGGTTCAGATAGCTCTGCTTCTGGATCTTTTTTAATTAATCTCCACTTATTAATTAAATCTCTTTGTGGATAATTATCATAAGTTGATAGGTCAGTAACTCTTTGTGAAAAATACCCTACCCTTTGATCAGCAACTCTTGTATTGAACTGATCATCAGGCATTTCTACAAATAAATGCCTAGCTACTATAGAAGTAAATCTTGCGTCTGCAACAGCGTAAACAGCGTTCCTTTGGTTTGGTTTTGGGTTAGAAAAACCAAAAGTAACCTCAACAGCAGTATTTTTTGGATAGTTTCTAACTTGATTAATAAACGTTTTATCGTCATCAAGCCTGCCTAGATCTAGATCAACAAAATCTCTATATTCCCTTGGAAGGTTAGGTGATACAGAAGTTAAAGTTTCTGATAAAAAGAGGTCGCTTACTGAGATAACAATACTTTCACCCTCTTCAACAACAACTTCAAATGAATCTAAGAAAGCTTCCATAATGTTAGTTAGGTCGGCTTTTCCAATGTTATTATCAGTCTCGTTTGAAAAATTGGTATTCTTTTTGAAAAGTGCTATTTCATCCTTGAATCTTCGGAACTCTAAAACAGCACCTTGACCTATGGCTCCACCTCTCACACCAGCAGCTTGTGGTGCATTTAATACATAAGCGAAATAGATAAATTCTTTTTCAAGGTCATTTTTATCAAGCTGTAAAAAATATTCATCGTCTTCAACGTTTTTATGCAGTGTCATAAACCCATCATTAGTTTCGTACTCACCGTCATCGAGAAATTCTTGTACAGTTTCGTAATCTTTTGATTTCTCCTCTTTTTCAGCCAGAATTTTTTCTTTCATCTCGGCTGGCATTCTCTCTAAGACTTCTGGTGGAATATCTTGAGCATTAAGGTTAATAAAAAATAATGTTGTAAAAAATAAAATTGATTTTGAAATTTTCATTTGCCCTTCCTTTAATTAGTGGATGATTAGATTAGCACAAATAGATATAAAACCAAGATTTATGCATCGAAGTTAGACATAACTATTTCATCACTATTAAGAGGTAGCTCTATAGTTAATCCTTCTTCGGCAAAGAGCCAATCCTTGTGATGCTGATCGACCTTCTCAGTCATGATATTTTTCATTAATCCATCAATAGGTTTTGTTGGTGTTGGAATGACATGGTAGAAAATGAGCTTCTTTGCATTGCTCTGTTTCGCAACAATAGCCACCTCTTCAAAGGGAGTATGGTAATCTTCAATATGCTGAAATAAATCGGCACCAAATCGATAAAAATCGTTATTGGTAGTTTCATAAAAACTGTTCATTGCTTCAGTGTTAATATCTGTCATCTCGTATGAGATGGCATCGTGAAACAAAAGATCAACATCCTTTGCAAAATTAATCAGGTTAGTGCTGTATGCTGTGTCACCGCTTATTACAATTGATCGACCTTTGTAATCAAACCTATATCCATATGCCGGTGTAACTGGATCATGCTCAACTAAAAAAGCTGTGACTGTTAAACCATTATCGCTAAGTATAACGCCTTCGCCATCAATCGTATTTGCAACCATTTCATCCACACCTAAAGGAGCTTGCTCATCACCATGGTGTTCATTTCGGAATTTATGATCTAAGACATAAGCTTGGTTGAATCCTTTGATTGTTGTTTCGATGCCCTCTGGCCCAAATATAGTTAAATTTTGTTCTCTTGATCTATTTACCCAGCTCAGTAAGTTTAAGTCAGGTAAATCTGCAATATGGTCAGAATGCAAATGCGTAATTAAAGCCGCTTTGAGATTGCTAAGATTAATGCCCCAACGTTGAATATTAGCAACACTACCATCTCCAACGTCAACTATGTATAGATCATTCCCAGCTTCAACCATAATGCATGACTGAGCTACGTTTTTTGTTCTCAATGGAGTTCCAGAACCACATACTGTTGCTTTAAGAGAGTTATTATCCTCCCATACGCTCATGGAATTATTAACAGTTGCCTTAAAAAGAGTTTTGTATATTTCTTTTTTTACAGAAGGAAATTGTAAGGAAATAAAAACCAGCAAGGTCACAACACCAAGACTGAGAAATAATAGCTTTAAATACTTCATTTAATTTTTTTTAAAGATAGTGCAAAAAATACTGCTAACAATCCTGCAATGTATGGCGCATAAACTGCTCCAGGAGTCGGTGCTGTTCTATAACTATCATCAAGACCATGCCATGATGATATGAGTGTGATGCGCAAGACCCACTCCAACAGCCAGATAAGATACATGAAAGATAGTAAGCTTCTATATTTCACTAAAATTACCCAACTTACCAAACATAAAAGAACCTGGACCTCTCCCCAGAGTGAACCAAATAGATAAATTACTTGATTGGGATCTGGAGTGCCTTCAAAAATTATTAAATTTGCAATGGAATTAAGCCCGGCATCTTCAGCAGTGAAATGCACAAAACTACGCCAAGTATTTAATAACATCCATAGGATGAAAAAGTAGTAAGCGGACTTAGCGCCCATGTAATTGTTATCTGCAACATCAGGAAATAATTTATTCATCTTGCGTAATGATATTTAATTGGCCTTCAAGACCAGCACTTCTGTGTTTTTCGCTTTCCAGATATTCAGGACTCATAAACATATTGATCATTGCACTTTTATTGGGGTACTCAGCAATGGCAACACTATCCCATAAATCCTCTACCTCACCAATGAGTAGATCTTTGACTTTTGCTGAGAAGGTTAGCTTTGCGCCTACTTTTTTAAGATGCTCCTGTACTTCTTGAGCATAAATTGCATACGCTTCTTTACCTGAAAGATCAGTAGACCTACCATCTGCGTATTCTGCCTTAATTTTAAATTTTAAAAGGTTGACCATCTTGATTGGAGCATTATCTGGAAACTCCAAAAACATTTTCATTTGATCTTCACTTGGTCTTTGTAGGTTTGTTACTATCATTTTCCTTCCTTAATAAATTGTATAAGAATATTTGATAGTTTTTCAGCTTTGGTCCATTGAAAAAAATGGCCGCCACCAATTTTTTCTGCACTAATAGCATTGGGTGCCATTCTTAAAACATCCTTTTCAATACCATTAGTCACTGGATCATTGCCTGCAAATACCGATAAAAATGGTTTGTCAGATGTCTTAAAGAACTCTCGAGCTACTCTTTGTGCTTCTAAAGACTTATCAGGAATTATTGGCACTTGGCTTGGCATGGCTCTGGGTCCCATTTTATAACTTGGATTTGGGAAAGGCGCTTCATATGCCTTAATTAAATCTGTTTTGAAGGGAGCTATTTTACTAAGGCCCATTCTTTGAAAGAAATAATAAATTAATCTACCGATATATGAACCTCGCTCCATCTGCATTGAATTAACCAACCCAAAGGCTGGATCATTAGTGTCCCATGTCCATTTCTGCCACCACATAAACTTTAAAGCTGGATGTGTTTTCACACCCTTTTCAAGACTTAGGCTTTTCTTATCCATCTTTGACACTTCTTCCCACATTTTAAATATTGAATACTTTTTTTTGCTTGCTCTAAATGTGTGAACCTTTTCTATTACTTCCTGATCAACATCTGGATTGTAAGGTAAGCCTGTATTTCCAACTGCTACTCTAAGAAAACGGTCTGGATCAGCTGCCACCATGCGCAAACCAATCAAACCTCCCCAATCTTGTCCAAAAAATGTTAGATCTTTAAAATCATTTTGTTTTAACCAAGCTCCCATCCAATCAACCTGATTTTGATAGGAGTAATCTTCTCGAGCAGCTGGTTTATCAGATTTACCATACCCAACTAGATCAGGAGCGATGACTCTAATACCAGCGTTTGTCAGAAAAGGTATCATTCGTATGTATAAATAACTCCATACTGGTTGCCCATGCATCGCAAGCAATATGGGCCCATCCTTTGGCCCCTCATCTATGTGATGAATTCTTAGCAAGGTGCCATCTGATGTCTTTACATTGGTATAAACAGGCTTGTATGGGTATTCCTTTAAATCCTTAAAACACGAATCTGGGGTTCTTAAAACTTCCATAATTTTGCCATTGGCGTTTGGATTATTGGGTGTCTAGATCCTGTGAGTCTAGCTACCTTATTCATTTATCGTTGGAAAATTGTTTGGCCAACTCAATTCTAGCAACGCTCCTTCTATGGACCTCATCTGGACCATCAGCTAGTCGCAAACAACGCATAAAGGAATACATTTTAGCTAACGGAAAGTCTTGTGATACTCCACCGCCGCCATGCATTTGTATTGCTCTATCGATAACATCGCATGCAACATTTGGAGCAACTACTTTTATTTGTGCAATTTCACTTGCTGCATGTTTATTACCATACTTATCCATCATCCAAGCAGCCTGTAAAGTTAGCAGTCGTGCTTGATTGATTTCTATTCTGGAGTTAGCAATTACATCATAATTGCCACCTAGCCTTACTAACTCTTGACCGAAGGCTGTTCTTTTCATACCTCGATCGCACATCATTTCTAGAGCAACTTCAGCAGCACCAATGGCTCTCATACAATGATGAATTCGACCAGGCCCAAGTCTACCTTGAGCTATTTCAAAACCTCTACCTTCCCCTAAGATTACATTTTCATAAGGAACTTTTACGTTGTTAAATTTGATATGAGCATGGCCATGAGGAGCATCATCGTATCCAAAAACATGCATCATTCTTTGGACTTCAACTCCAGGTGTATCCATTGGTACAAGGATCATTGAATGCCTTCTATGTCTGTCGTTATCTGGGTTGGTAACACACATAAAGATAATAATTTTACATCTTGGGTCGCCTGCTCCAGAAGTCCACCACTTTTCTCCATTGATAACCCATTCGCCATTAACTAGTTCAGCTTTAGCTTCCATATTTGTTGCATCAGATGATGCGACACCAGGTTCAGTCATTCCAAAAGCAGACCTAATTTCACCATTAAGAAGAGGCTTCAACCATTGATCTTGCTGTTCATTAGAACCATATCTAACCAACACTTCCATATTACCTGTATCTGGAGCACTGCAATTCATTGCTTCTGAAGCAAATGCTGTTCTACCCATTTGCTCAGCAAGGTGAGCATATTCAAAATTCGACAACCCAGCACCAAGCTCGCTATCTGGTAAGAATAGATTCCATAAGCCCTGCTTTTTTGCCTCTTCTTTAAGAGGTTCCAATTCCGGATGTGGCTGCCACCTTTCTTCCAGAGGTCTGTCTTGTGCATGTATTTCTTTTTCTACTGGAATTACGTGATCTTCTACAAAAGCTTTTACCTTAGGCAAGTAAAAATCTATTTTTTCTGTTGTTTCAAAATTCATTATTCCCCCCGGAAAAGGCAATATTTATATGTCTACTTTTGTAATATAAATACTACTTATATTATACACCTGGGGTATAATTGATTACCAGAATATGAAGTTAAATAACTTGGATTTAAACCTGTTAGTTGTTTTTAATGCAATTTATACAGAGGGCAGTCTCACAAAAGCCGGAGAAATAGTAGGGATTACACAACCTGCTGTCAGTAGTGCTCTCTCAAAATTAAGAGACTATTTTGATGATCAACTTTTTATTAGAGTTGGTCAGGGCGTTAAGCCAACAGCTAAGACTGAGAATATTATTATTCATGTTAGAGATGCCCTTTCTATTCTTCAAAGAAGCTTAGAGAAACCTGATGCATTTGATCCAGCTGTTTCAAGCAGAACATTTAGACTTTCATTGAATGATGTTAGTGAAGGCAGAGTTCTTCCAATCCTGATGAAAAAGGTTCACGAAATTGCTCCTAATGTAAAACTAACAAGCTACTACACAAGCAGAGACAACCTACAACATGATCTTGCTGCAAATGAAGTCAGTTTTTCAGTAGACCCATTCCCACCATCAGATTCTGAAATAAAAAAGGAACTCATATTTGAGGATGAATTCGTATGCGTCTTTAGAAAAGACCATAAACTAGCGGCCGAAAAACACTTAAGCATTGAGCAGTATCTGGACCTGGACCACATCTGTATTTCAGGTAGAAGGCGTGGAGGTGCTTTAGTCGATAATGCCTTAGCAAAACTTCAGCTTGATAGAAGAGTTATTCTGAGAGCTCAACACTACTTAATTACCCCTGAAATACTTAATAGCACTGATATGGTTATAACAACAACTAAATCATTTGCTAAAAAACATAAACTGGCATTTAAAACACTTCCTTTTGAAGTTTCACCGTCTCAATTCTTTCTATCTTGGCATGAATCTAACGATAATGATCCAGGACATATATGGTTAAAAGAGTTAATCAAAGAATCATTCAAACAAGCAAAATCAGCATCATAAAAACCTCCTAATTCCAGCTAATAAAAGTTAAAATAGCTCAGAAAAATGAGTTCACAGGGCTATTACAAAAAACTAAAAGAACTGAAATATGCTGAAGAGTCGGCATTGGTAAAAGATATGATTCAATCAAATGATTGGATCAATGCCGAAACTATTAAATCAAAGTCTCACAAAATAGTTGAAAACTGCAGAAGAGATAGAAACAAAACTAGATTAGACAGTTTTTTCTTAGAGTATGGATTAAGCAACCAAGAAGGAATTGCTTTAATGTGCTTGGCAGAATCTCTTCTAAGAATTCCTGATAATCAAACATGTGATGACATCATTGAAGAAAAGATTGGTGGTAAGAAATGGTTGGAACATTTTAATAGCTCACCATCTTTGTTTGTAAACGCTACGACTTTTGGTTTGTTTGTTGCTGAACAAGTGGTTGAGCTAGATCAATCCATAACATCAAATCCTTTAAGTTGGATTCAAGGCGTTACATCTCGAATAGGAGACCCAATCCTTCGCGAAGCCATAAAAAAAGGGATGGAAATCTTGAGTGAAGAATTTGTTTCAGGTGTTGATATTGAAAAAGCTTTGGATGCTTTTGGGTCAAAAACTCCATGCTCCTTCGATATGCTTGGAGAAGCAGCAAGAACCCAATCAGATGTAGATTTCTTCTATGATGCTTATGAGAATGCGATTCGGAAAGTTGGTGATAAAAATGCTTTGCTATCAAATTCATTCCATGAAATATCTATAAAGCTTTCGGCTATTCACCCAAGATATGATGCTATGAAAGAGAAGCGAGTAATGTCTGAATTGCTCGAAAGAACTTACCAGCTTTGTGTTCAATCAGCAGCCCAAGACATAGCACTTACAATTGATGCTGAAGAACAAGATAGGCTTGAGATAAGTTTAAAAATTATTGAAGAGCTGTCAAAGAGAAAGGAAATAAAAGACTGGGGTGGATTAGGATTAGCTATACAAGCTTATGGGAAACGTGCTCCAGTGATTGTTGATTTTATTGATGAACTTGGATCTCAAAGAAATGGATTGATGATGAGGTTGGTTAAGGGTGCTTATTGGGATCAAGAAATAAAAATTCATCAGATGAAGGGCTCTAAAGATCTCCCTGTTTTCACATCTAAATCATTCACAGACCTTAACTATTTAGCTACAGCTGCAAAGATTGCGAAAACAAAAAATCTTAGACCATACTTTGCAACACATAATGCACATACGATTGCTGCAATAATGGAATTATACAAAGGGAAGGAAAATAAATTTGAATTTCAAAGAATTTTTGGAATGGGTGATCTCACTTATAGGAATGCAATCAAAGAATATGATTCATTCCCTTTAACAAGAGTTTATGCACCAGTCGGCTCAAAGAAAGAGCTTCTGCCTTACCTCGTGAGAAGGTTACTTGAAAACGGAGCTAACAGCTCATTTGTTAATAAATATTTAAATAAGAATGTCCCAATTTCTGAAGTCACAGAAAACCCAATTAAAGTTGCATTAGATAGCTTGGACAAAGAAAGATACTTACAGAATGTTCCACGACCAAAAAACATTTTTTCTGACAGAGATAATTCTATTGGGTTTGATTTTGGTGATATGGAAGATTTAAAAATGCTTAAAAATGAGATGGAAAAGTTTGATTCAAATATGTTTCACGCATGTTCGGTAATTAATGGAAGCGAAATTTCTAAAGAA
The DNA here is from genome assembly GCA_902535365.1 of uncultured SAR86 cluster bacterium. Lineage (GTDB taxonomy): Bacteria > Pseudomonadota > Gammaproteobacteria > Magnimaribacterales > TMED112 > TMED112. The sequence goes on along the minus strand of CACATF010000001.1, from coordinate 400,961 downwards.
GACAACAAAGTGGCTGCTCCTTTTGACCCTAATAAAATTATAGGGAATGTGAGTTTCTTAACAGACGAGGATATTAAAGAAATTTCTTTTAAAGAGAGTGATGATTGGAGGCATTCAAGCCTTGATGAAAGAACAAAAATTTTTAAAAGAATCTCCGATCGTTTTGAGGATGAAAAATATAAGTTTTTCTATCTTCTAGCTAATGAGGCTGGCAAAACTCTAAAGGATTGTGATGCTGAAGTTAGAGAATCAATAGATTTTATTAATTATTACTCAGCGCAAGCAAAAAAAATCTTTAATGATATTGAATTAGAAAGTCCATCTGGAGAGAAAAACTATCTTAGGCATGCACCAAAAGGAACTTTTTTATGTATTAGTCCATGGAATTTTCCAATGGCAATTTTTGTTGGCCAAGTATCAGCAGCTTTGCTTACTGGAAATACTGTTATTGCTAAGCCGGCTGAGGATACATCCTTAATTGCATCAGAAATTGTGAAAGTTTTCCATGATTGTGGGGTGCCAAAGGATGCATTGCATTTGGTAGTTGGTGGAAAAGATGCAGGCAATGAATTAACAAAGATAAATGCATTGAGTGGTGTTGCATTTACTGGCTCAACTTCAGCAGCTAAAAAAATTAATATGAATCTTGCAGAATCAGATGGACCAATTAAAACGCTTATTGCAGAAACAGGTGGTCAAAATGTAATGTTTGTGGATTCTTCTTCACTTAAAGAGCAGGTGATTGACGATGTTGTAAGATCTGCTTTCTATAGTGCTGGACAAAGGTGCAGCGCATTAAGAGTCGTTTATGTTCAGGAGGAAGTTGCACAAGAATATTGGAATTATCTAAAAGAAGCAATGGATGAACTTGAAATTGGAGATCCAAACAATGCGAGCACAGATATTGGTCCAATCATAAATCAGACATCACTCGATAAGTTAAATATGCACATTAATAATCTTAAGAAAACACATCAGTTTATCGAAGTAAAATCCAATTCAAAGAATGGTTATTTTTTGAATCCAATAGCTTTCAAAATTAATGATATATCGGAAATTGATGAAGAAAATTTTGGCCCAATCCTTCATTTTGCAACATATAAACATCAGGAGCTTGAAGAGGTTATAGAAAAAGTAAATAACGTAGGATATGGTTTGACTATGGGACTGCATTCTCGAATTACTGATAAAGCAGAGAAAATTTTTTCGAAGGCAAACATAGGAAATTTTTACCTTAACAGAGATATTGTTGGAGCAGTAGTTGGCGTGCAGCCATTTGGTGGACAAGGTTTAAGTGGTACTGGACCAAAAGCAGGCGGACCAAATTACTTGCATAGTTTTGTGACTGAAAAAACATTTACTGACAATGTCATGGCGACAGGTGGTAATATAGACCTACTTAATAAAAATAATAAATAATGATAAATAAAATCTTTTTAGCTCTAACAGCAATAACATATGGCTGGTTAGGTGGTTGGGCTCTTTTTAACCCTTCAGATTATGTTTCAGCAGTTGGCCTATCAATTAATTCAGACCTTGGTTCTGCTGAATTAAGAGCTGTATATGGTGGAATAAATTTTCTAATAGCTCTTTATGCCCTATTAGCTTTCTTTAAAACAAAACATGAAAAATCATTTTTTAAAATATTGCTATTTATAATTTCTGGGATACTTCTTGGCAGGTTCGTAACTGTCTTATTTGGTGAATTTACATCTGCCTTTCTTTGGGGATTCACAGCATTCGAAATTGTTTACCTCATCTTCCTTTATACAGCTCTTAAAAGGATGGAGAAAAATATTTTTTAATTATGCCTGAAGGATTCATTTTTGGTTTAATCGATAATGGAGTGCTTGCTTTTGCAACAATCCTTGGCATTGATATTGATAAGTATTTTAAAGGGAGCGGAGTTCATGGTGCAATTTACGGGGCATTAATTGGAAACAGTCTTTCCGATTTTCTTGGAGCTGTTTTAGATTTTCCGCTTATGACAGCAATTAATATCACCCTTGGGTGTCTAATAGTTATTCCGGTTGTGTGGTTTGTGCTTCTGTTTAAGAAGTAGGCTTTAAATCTATTAGAAATTCTCTGAGATAATCTAAGTTATACCCTGCATCTCGCACGTTTTTTAAGATTTTGTCTGGACATTTGCAAGATGCTTTTGCACAAGCCCACACTGTTATGCATCTAGTTCCAGTTCGACAGTAGGCAAGTGTTTTCTTTTTTTTAGATAGGAGCTGTCTAGTTTTTTGAATTGCCTCTAGATTAATATTTCCTGAACAGATTGGAACAAAATGAAATTCCAATCCCTGATCTATTGCTTCTGCCTCGATTACCTCATAGTCAACTTGGTCATTCTCTTCATTATTTGGTCTATTGCAGATTATTTGATCGAAGCCTTGTTCTTTAGCAAACCTAACTGAATCCACATCAATTTGTGATGATACGTAGAAGCAACCTGTAACCTTCTTCATCTATTTTTCCATTATTATTTTTTTGAATTCTTGGTAAGATTTTTCTCTTACAGGGCCATAGCCTTTTACATCAAAAGATGCATTAACCAATACTGATAATTTTAACTTTTTCTCACCACCGTCCATTCTTGATATTGTATCTAGAGAATTGATAAATATCTTTTTATGCTCAAGATCTCTTCGCTTATCTGGCGAAAATTGTAGGGGATCTAACCAAGTACCTCTTAGTCCAGACATTGAATTGAGTAACTTGAATAGCGGAATAGCTATGTAGCCTGGAAATCTTATTTTTCTCGGCCTTCCAGTTTTTTTATCTCTTAAAAAAGATAGCATTGGAGGTGCTAGGTAAAAACTAATATTTTTCCAGCTTGAGAATTGATCATCTAAAGTTTTAAATGTTGTAGACAAGTGCATTTTTGCAACCTCATACTCATCTTTAATTGCAAAAACTCTATAAAGCTCTCGAATTGAGTCTCTGTGAAGCTCATCTACATCTACTTCCGTTTCAAGAATTTTATTTATCTTTTCAAGGTTATTTTTAAATTCATCATAAAGCTTTGAATCATATTTGTTTAACCTATTAAGCCTATCCTCTTCGAGTTCTTTCACATTTAGTTCATTTTTTGATTTTTCTAGGAACCCAAATAACTCATTTGCTGGATCATGTATGTATAAGCGGCCAAGATTGAAGCTATAAATATTCATATCAACACTCACTTTATTTAATTCAATTGCTTTGACTATGAACTCAGATGAAAGAGGCACCAGTCCTTTCTGATATGCTGCTCCTAGCATCACCATATTAGCTCCAATTGCATCTCCAGTCAGATATTCAGCAATTTTAATTGCTGGCAACTCTGACTCAATGCTTTGTGTTGTTTTTTCAATTACTTTAACTACATGATCAGATCTAAAATCTAGATTTCTATCTGTAACAAAATCTGCTACAGGGATAGTGTTTGTATTAATTACAGATTTGGTCTTTTCATCGGATATAACTTCTTGTATTTCAGGTTTAGTAGCTACAACTGCATCACATGCTAATAGTAAATCAGCTGAAGCAGGAGAAATTTTGTGACTAAACGGCAAAACACCTTTCTCATAAACCTTTATGTGTGACCAAACAGCTCCACCCTTTTGCGCTAAGCCAGTCATATCAAGAATTGATGAGTCTTTATTTTGCAAATGAGCAGCCATTCCGATAATAGCAGAAATTGTCAGAACTCCTGTACCACCAATACCTGTTAACATGATATTTGCAACTCCATCCGATTCATGAATGTCGGGTTCTGGTATTCCTTCAATGTTACCAAATACGGTTTTTGTCTTTATTTCAGCATCAACAGTTACAAATGATGGACAGAATCCCTTTATGCATGAGTAGTCCTTATTGCATGTTGACTGATTGATTCGTCTTTTTCTACCTAGTTCAGTTTCAAGAGGTTCTATTGAAACACAATTAGATTGTAGTGAACAATCTCCACAACCTTCACACACTTCTGGATTAATGACTACACGTTTTACCGGATCATGCATCAAACCTCTTTTACGCCTTCTTCTTTTTTCAGCAGCACATGTTTGGTCATACACCAATACGCTAACACCCTCATATTCGGAAAGAGCTTGTTGTTCTGTAATTATTGAGTCCCGGTGCATGCTCTTTATGCCTTTAGTTTCTAAATGTTTATATATACTTGGGTTCTCAGATAAAATTGATATTCTCTTAACTCCTTCAGCTGAAACCTGTTTAACTATGCCTGTTACATCCCAGTTACCCCCAATAGCTTGACCTCCTGTCATCGCTACAGCATCGTTGTAAAGAATCTTATATGTAATATTCACACCTGCATCCAATGATGCCCTCACAGCAAGAATACCTGAGTGTTTGTATGTACCATCCCCAAGATTAGCAAAGATATGTTTTTCTTTAGAAAAAGGAGATATTCCAATCCAAGGTGTACCCTCACCACCCATTTGAGTAAAAAATTCAGTCCCTTTAACCGTATTGACCGCCATGTAATGACAACCAATTCCACCAAGAGCTCTTTTATTCTCGGGAAGTTGCAAAGAAGTATTATGAGGACAACCCGAGCAGAAAAAAGGCTTTCTTTGTATTGGAGCAGTAACTTTCTCTTGTGATTCATGTCTTCTTTTAAACCAATCAAGTCGCTCCAATAATCGAGAGTCATTGGTCAGCTTATAAAGGCGCTGAACAATAGCTTCAAGAATTGTTTGTAACGGAAGATCATTTTCTGCAGGAAGTAACCAATTATTATCTTCATCATGTTTGCCAATAACTAGTGGCCTAACATTTTCCTTCCAGTTGTATAGCTGCCATTTAACTTGATGTTCAATAAGCTCCCTTTTTTCTTCAACAACAAGCACTGTATCTAAACCTTCACAAAATTCTCTTATGCCTTGTGGCTCGAGAGGCCATGGCATACCAACTTTGTAAAGACAAAGCCCAAGCTCTTTTGCTTTTTGCTCATCTATATTCAGCCATCTTAAAGCTTCTCTTACGTCGTTGTATGATTTTCCTGTTGTAACTATGCCTAGCTTTGAATTTTCTTCTTTCCAAATAACACGGTCTATTTTGTTAAGTCTTGCAAACTCTTGTGCTGCAAAACCTTTTACTCTTTGCAGCCTGAAATCTTGTTCTCTTGGAGTATCTGTATAAATAATATTTCTAGTTAAGTCTGCATACTCGTTCATAAAATCTTGGCTAGGAATTAATATTTCTGCTTGCTCAATAGATGTGTCGTAAGTTTTGCCAGAATCAGCAACATCAGAAACAATTTTGAATCCTGTCCAACATCCACTGAATCTGCTCATTTCAATGCCCAAAAGACCGTATCTAATAATTTCTTCAACACCTGCTGGATATAAATAAGGCATAAATGCGCTCATAAAATTGTGGTCAGATTGGTGTGGCAATGTTGATGATTTAGCTCCATGGTCATCACCGGCTATAGCAAGAACACCTCCATGTTTAGATGAACCAGCTGCATTGGCATGTTTAAAAACATCCATAGTTCTATCCATACCAGGACCTTTTCCATACCAGATTCCAAAAACACCATCTTTTTCCCCTCTTCCTTTGAATTCTCCTTGCTGCGATCCCCAAACAGCAGTGGCACCTAACTCCTCATTTAAGCCGGGTTGATGGACTATTGATTTTTCATTTAGATATTTTGCTGCGCGTTGAAGTTCAAGATCATACCCACCAAGCGGAGAACCCTTATAACCAGATATAAAACCACCAGTATTGAGATTATTGCGCTCGTCAATTTCTTTTTGAATTAATGGTAGCCTAACTAAAGCTTGTATCCCGGTTAGAAATATCTTTCCTTCTCTAGCTGTATATTTATCACTAAGAGAGATTTCTTTATTCATTTTGACAGCCCATATTAGATAAATTTGTAGTGTAATTATAAACTTTATTGGGCTAAATTTCTGGAATTGCTAGCTGAAATCTTTAAAGGTAAAGATATCAACCGTGTTGCTCATTTTATTTGATTTTTTATACATTGCTGCGGCTAATTTTTGTGCCTGAATATTCTTATATTTCTTAAACCATCCAAAAAGAAAATTTCCAGTAATGTTCGTGAAAAACTCAAAGATCTTCACATCTAGAGTTATCTCTTTTTCTCTTTCACCAAGCAAATGACTTGGCCTAAATATATTAACGCTTTCAAATCCTAGTTCTTTAATCTTGTTTTCCATTTCCCCTTTAACTTTCAAATAATAGTTAAGCGATTTTGGGTGAGCTTCAATGGAAGAAATTACAGAAACTGACTTAATATTTGATTGTTTTGCCGCTTCAGCAATCTTAATAACTAAATTGTAATCAACTGCTTTAAATTTTGCTTTGATAGACTTACGCATGAGAAGCAAATCTCTAAGCTCAAGTGGATAACCTAAACAAATGAATAAGTGGTCAGCATGTGGCAGCTTAATATACTCATCTAAATTTAAAAAATTTACAGGCCGTTTATAATTGATTTTGCGTCTAGCGATTACTGTGACATCTTCGTTTAAGGGAATTTGGTTTACCAGCGTTGTGCCCATCAGGCCTGTGGCCCCTGCAACTAAATATTTTTTACTCATTGATATTGAGTTTTAAGCTAAAGATCTCCTTCTTTTCTTACTTCGCTTCTTTGAACCTCAAATTTTTCACCATATCGTGCTTCTAATTTATCTTGGTTTTCTTTGATGACTTCAAAAGGATCAAGATCTAAGGCTGAGCATGCTGTAACCCAATACCACATGATGTCACCAAGTTCTCTTTTCATATGAAATATGTTTTCCTCTGAAGGTGGCTTGCCTTGTAAGAACATTTTTTTCACTATTTCTACAAATTCACCTGTTTCACTTCCAAGCCCCAAAGCTGCAGTCATTAGCCTTGCAGATTCAATTGGAGACTTACTTTCAACATCCTCTAAACTTTGCTTCAATGCATCTAAATCTAAGCTAGGTTCACTTGTAACTTTTTTTACAAAATCACCATAAGTAGAAAAGAATTTTTTGACTTCATCACTCATATGTTTTCCATAATTAATCTTACCATCAAGATATATAAGTTATAGTATCTGAGTAACAATTGTACTTATAAGAATCATAAAAAATGAAATTTTTCTTTAAACCAATGTCTTACATTTCATTTTTATTTTTATTTGCATGCGGTGGTGGCAGCAGCTCTAGTGATGCTGAGATCATTAATCCAATAACACCTCCGACTCCAAATGATTTACCAGAATGCAATCCATCAGGATATGAAAAAACTATTTATTGCACCTACACTAGATTAGGTCTGGACAGAGAATTTTATGTTTATGTCCCAGATGATATTTACTCAAAAACTGCAAACCCACCACTTCTTTTTAATCTTCATGGCTACAGACGCCAAGCAATAGATTTCTTGGGATATTCAGGTTTTCAAATATTAGCTGACGAAGATAAGTTCATTGTTATATACCCACAAGGATCAATATTGCCAAGTTCTGGAGAACCGCATTGGAATGACACCGGCTGGTCAAGTGAAAGCCCAGCAGATGATGTTGATTTTATATCTAGTTTAATAGATTGGAGTTTAACGAATTATCAAATTAATCCTAACAGAGTTTATGCAACTGGAAAATCTAATGGGGGGAAAATGAGCTATCATCTTGCATGCAATCTAAGATACAGAATAGCTGGCGTTGCCTCTGTTGGTGGAACAATGAATCCAAACACATATGCAAGCTGTAATCCCAGTCATCCAACGCCAATCATTCATATTCACAGCGAGGATGATACTGTCGTTCCTATTGATGGAAATTGGCGGTCACTTCCACTCACTGAAATGATGGATTACTGGAACACATACAATGCTTGCGAAGATAGCAGTGTTACAGCAATAACTGACGAAAACAATGACGGTGAAAGTGGTGAAGTATTTTTAAATTATTCGTGCCTTAATCAAGTTGAAACAAAATTATTTCTTACAAATAATATGGGGCATGATTGGCCAACTGATTTAAATTCTTACGACATTATTGCCGCTGATGAAATTTGGAAATTTTTGAAGCAATTTGATATGAATGGAAAAATCCAAAATTAATTGGTAGGGATGGAGGGAGTCGAACCCCCACGCCTTACGGCACTGGAACCTAAATCCAGCGTGTCTGCCAGTTCCACCACATCCCCAGCTGATTGCTTATTCTATATGACAAAGGCAAGGATTAAACCCAAAATTGCAAAAATAACCCACATTATTGTTTCTTTTTGGTTTCCCTTCTTGAATGCCATGTATGAAAGGACCCAAAAAATAATGGGTGATAGCATTAAAAAGGCTTTGCCAACAAGCAAACCTGCCGGTATTAAACATACAATAAGAAATATCTTAAAGAAGGTCTCATTTAGGATGTTATTCATTGGTTTCTTCCTCTGTAAGTACTGAATTAATTCTTCTTAGTTCTCTTTCAATCTCATCGGCTTCTCTCGAAAGAGCATTGAGCCTGTTGAGCACATCAGAAATTTTTTGGTTATTCTGAAGCCTATATTGGTCAATTGCTTCTAGTGCTTCAGTGTTTTCTTCAGCAATATTTTTTTGTTTGTTAAGTTCATTAGTGAGCATTGTGATTTTCAACTGCAAGTCTTCAGCTAACTCTATTTTCTGGTTGAGTGATTCAAGCCTATCTTCAAGACTATTAGTTTTAGCAGAAATATTAGTTAACTTCTTTGCATTACTATCAGAGCTTGCTGTTTGTTTTTTAAAATTATCCAAATAACCTTTTCTATGGCCCCAAAGCTTTCTTACCTCAGTATCAAGAAAGGATATTTGATCAGTCATTGTTTCCATATTTTGAACAGAATCTTCATTCGTAATTGATAAGGCATCTTCAATTACTTCCACTTTTTCAACTAAGGTCGCCAGTTGTTTTTCGTTTAGACTTTTTTGCTCTTCCATATAAAAGTACATACCAACTAATGAAGCTATTACCCCAACAAGGATTAATGCACTAAAAAGAAATTGGCTACTATCATTGGTTTTTCTTCTTCTAGGTATTCGTGTTGGCTGACTCATACTTTACTCTCTAAATAGTGCCATAAATTCAAGAAACTCTCTCTTTCTTTCACCATCAGCGTTTTGATTTGTTAACAATATATCTGCAATCGGGTTTAATGAACCAGAAACTAATTTCTTGAAGGCAATTGAATCCATATTAACATCTGTTTTCTGAACATCATTTATTACTTTGTAAGTAAAAACACTATTATTAATACTTAGTTTCCACATTTGATCAAGATCTTTAAAATAAACCAGTGAATCTAATTTTTGGCCATCTACCTTTGAAGGATCTAATCTTGTGGCCATAACATCTAGAAACATATCAATATTTAGTTGGTGAAGTTGATGTTCCTTCGCATCATCATCACCTATCAGTGCCACATCTGCCAATTCTCCTGTCATTTCAGCAGCTGAACTATTGTAGAAACTAATTGCATTAGGGTTATATGCTTTGCTTCCAAGCATTTTTAATGCCTGTGCCTTAACTCCAATGTATTCATTTTGATCAGGGTTGTTAGCTTCGGCTATATCAGAAAGATACAATGCCCACTGATAATCCTCTTCGTTCATTGCTTTTTGTAACTCTTCTTCAATCTTATCTATACTGACCAGTTCAAGAATTCTTCTATTTAGCTCACTTTCTTTAAAAGGGTAAAGATTTGTTGGATTTCCATCGAACCAACCAAAATACCCATTAAATAAATTTCGTGAACTCCATTCAACAGTGCCGTAAAGCTCAAATAGATAAGGGTCAGTGCTTAAGTTATCTGGAAGCCTGACCATCTGCGATGCATCTGTTGGAGAGAAACCCATATTAAGATATCTCATTGTTTGGTCGTGCACGTATTTAATTGCATCTCTGTATGTTCCCAGAATATTTTGTATCTTTTCTTTGCCAAGTATTGGTTTTCCATGAGATGGAACAAGTATTTCTGGTTCAAGGCTCATCATTTTTTCAATACTTTTGTACCAAGACCTAAAACTACGGTATGAAGTGCCTCTAATCGTATAAACATTTGGAAATGCTTTATATATATTGTCTCCAGGAAATAGAGCCTTCATTTCCTCTATCCATACAAACAATTGATCATCTGTTTCACCAGGAGCATGATAAAAATCTACTTTTTTTCCACTTATTTGCATTGAAAGAGTTTCATCGAAAGTAATGTTTGGTCTGACATAACCAGGTGTATCTATACCAGCTTCAAGCTTAATACCAATTCCATTTGATTCTGCTTTGTCTTTATTCTGTAGAATTAGCCCAAACATCTTCCCTGACCGTGCGCCAATAATGTCTCTCTTTATTCCAAAGAATTTTTCGAATTCTTCAATTGTTGTTTCATGAGAAATAACATCAAGATTTGGATAACGATCTAAAAAAACTTGGGCACCCAATGTATGATCAGCATGAAAGTGTGTATAAGCTATTGTTGTAACTGGATTATCTGAATAACTAGCGAAATCATTGAGTATTCTCTCTGCAGTCTCCATCCCTCCCATAGTATCAATTACAAAGTTTTCATCTTCACCAATAATTAATATTGAGTTTGCTAGACCATACCCTACAGCTACAACTATATCCTCATGAGGTTGATAAATATTTTCAGAGAATTCTTCAGAAAGAGACTTTAAATCATCATTGTTTTCTCGCTGCCTGATTTCATTTTGATCCGAGACAATCTGAGACTGCTCAGAGCAAGCACTAATTAATAGAAAACATGTAATAAATATTAAAAATCTCATCAGACTATTTTAATGCAAAAATTTTAGATGTGCAGAAAGATAAACTAGACTGTGTTTATGAATTTAAATAAAAAATCTGACCTTTTATTGAAAGCTTTTGAGCTTATTGAAGATGGCATAAAGAACAGAGACTCTCTGTTTCATACACTTACAATGAGTAATTTTGACGGAAAAAATATTTCATCAAGAGTAATGGTGCTTAGAGATTTTTGTAAAAAAACGCGTACTTTAAGGTTTCACTCTGATGTACGCTCATCAAAAGTTAAAAATTTAAAAAACAATAAATCTACTAGTGTGATTGGTTATGATCCAAAACTAAAAACACAGATCAGGTTTCAAGGGGTATCCAAGGTTAACCACAAGAATAAGAAAACAAAAGAAGCATGGGGTGAATCACAAGCCATATCTAAGAAATGTTATTCAGTTATGGATGGTTCTAGTGCCATTATAAAAAGCCCAATGAAATATGACTTCCACATGAAAGACATTGTTCTAGAAGATGGTTATGAGAACTTTTCAACCATTGAATTTCAATTCAATTCCCTTGAATTTCTTTATCTACAAAGACAGGGTCATAGAAGGTGTAGGTTCTTATGGGATAAGAAGGGAAAGCTTTCTAGTTCTTGGTTGGTGCCTTAAGAACTTATTATTTCATTCAGAAAACTATTTACGTACTTTGAGATTTCTTCCGATGAGAGCACAAGACTGTCGTTAACATATTTAGCTTGTCTTACTCCTGTCCAAAGAGGCTCTTCAGTAGCTGTTTCAAAGATTGAAACTCTTAAGAACATTCGATCAACATCATCGTAATCATCATAAAGATAGTTAGAGTAGTAGCTGTTTCTGTACCTGAAATTACTTCTCTTTGAATCTTCTTCAACAGAAAGGCTTACTTTTACAGTAATTTGTGATTCAGGACTTTGCTTAAGGCCCAAATTCATCATTTGTTCATTGAACTCTTTCTCAAAAGCTTGAACAGTGAATGGGCTAACCTTTACATCATCACTTGGAGCAAAAACTTTAACGCCAAATGTTTGATAGTTTGATAAATCAAAAAAACTAATTTTTTCGACGTTCACTGGGCTGGAACTACAACTGACGACTGCCAGTAGAGTTATTAAACTTAAAAATTTCTTAAACATATCTTTATTTATGACCTAAAATATATATATTAGTTCCCTAAACCTTTTTCAAGATGCAAAGCTATAAACTTTTAGACAAAAAGCAAAACTCTTCTCTAGGCTTCGAGGCAGAGCGTTATTTATTAGAAGAATATAATTCAGAACATATTCATCTGAAAAATGATTCAAAAGAGTTAGTTTTTATGGTGATGTTTAGAACAATCCCAGAAGATTCTACTGGTGTAGCTCACATCCTTGAACACACCACACTATGCGGATCAGAAAAATTTAAGGTTAGAGATCCGTTTTTTATGATGTTGCGAAGATCAATGAGCACATTTATGAATGCCTTCACAGCAAGCGATTGGACCGCATACCCATTTGCAACACAAAATAAAAAGGACTTTTTTAACTTGCTAGATGTATATCTTGATGCGGTTTACTTCCCATTGCTTGAGGAAGATGACTTTAAGCAAGAAGGTCACAGATTAGAATTTTCAAAGCTTGATAAGAGCAGTAGTGATCTTGAATACAAGGGTGTGGTCTTTAATGAAATGAAGGGGTCTATGAGCAATATTTCAAATACTACTTGGCAGGCCTTAACTAAAAATTTATTCCCTGATCTAACTTACAGAAATAACAGCGGTGGTGAGCCTAAAGATATTACTAACCTGACACATGACTACCTTAAAGGGTTTCATCAGAAGTTTTATCACCCTTCCAATGCGACTTACTTCACATGGGGCGATGTTGACGCAAAAGAAATTCAAAAATTTATTGATGATAAATTGGCAAAACGCTTCAAGAAAATTCCAGAAAGTAAGCTGGAATTTGTAGAAAAGCAAAAAGATTTCAAAGAACCAGTTGCTGCAACTGAAGCATTTAATCCTGTCTCAAAAGAACAAGTAGGCTTTCAAAACTACTCTGCGTGGACACTTGGAGAAAGTTTTGATATCAATCAGCTTTTAGAGGCACACCTCATATCGCTTCTGCTTTTAGATAACTCGTCTTCACCTTTGTATAAAGTCTTGGAAACTAATGATATTGGCAAATCTCCTGCTCAAATACTTGGTCTTGAAGATAGCATGCGACATCTAATTTTTATTTGTGGAATTGAGGGCACCCCGGAAAAATCACAGGATAAGTTTAATAAGCTCATTGATAAGACATTCGCTGAAATTAAAAAAGATGGTTTTTCAGAATCACAAATTGAATCAGCACTTTATCAGCTTGAACTAAACAGACGTGAAATCTCTTCTAGTTCTCTCCCTTATGGATTACAGATATTGCTTTCAATGGCGCCAGGAGCACTCTATAAATCAGATCCTTTAGCGCTATCCAATATAGATGAAGCATTAAAACAGTTAAAAGAAAATGCCCATAAAGAAGGCTATCTACAAAACTTAATTGGTAGGTTCTTTATTTCAAATAAAAACAGAGTGAACCTGGAAATGGTGCCTGACTTAGAGCTTATCAATAAGAAGGAAGATGAGCTGCGCAAGATTTTAGATGGGATCAAATCAAGCATGAGCAGCAAAGAAAAATTGGACTTAGTCAATGATGCTAAGAGATTGGCTGATAGACAAAATGCTGAGCCAGACAAAGAAGTTCTTCCAAAATTAGAGCTTAATGATGTTCCTAAATCTATTTCTTTTCCAAAAACAAAAAAACTTGCAACATTTGGATACAGCCCAACGTTTTATGAGCAACCTACAAATGGCCTCACATATAATTCTGTATCCAAAGATCTAAACCTTTCATCACTTGAAGATGTAAATTCATTAATGGTTTTGTCAGCTTTGTTTGGAAAAGTTGGTACTAAAGACAAAGACTACATGCAGCTTCAAGAAGATATTTCTAAAATATCTGGGGGCATTAATGCCTCAAACCATTTTTATGTTGATAAAAGTGGTGAGGTCAAAGGTAGAATTTCTCTTTCTTCAAAATTTTTACCTGACAATACGGTCGAAACAACAAATTTAATGTTTGATATTCTGCAAAACACAGATCTTGAAGATAAGAAAAGGATTACGGAACTAATGTTCCAAAATTTTATGGGCTTTCAACAGTCAATAGTAGAGAATGGTCACAGATTTGCGATGCTTGGAGCGGCATCGTTACACAATAAACTTTCTTACGTTCAAGAAAATATGGGTGGGCTTAGCGCTATTGCAAGTTTTGCTCCATATATCACCCAACAAGATGAAATGATCACCAACCAATTAACAAAAGTTAAAGATTTCTACAGCAACTTAAATAAAGGCAAGGATGAAATGCTATTTATTTCTAATCATAAGCTTTCAAGTGAACAACTTGATGACATAAGAAAAATTAATTTTAATAAAACTGGTGATTCAAATGTATCTCTGGACTTCAATCCTAGCTTTTCAAAAGTAGCATTGCCTCTTAATACACAAGTAAATTTCTCTGCATTATCGCTTGATGCTCCAATATATGATGCCAAGGAATCACCAAAATATGTAATTCTCTCAAGCCTTTTAAGAAATGAATTCTTGCATAAAAAAGTTAGAGAGCAAGGTGGGGCTTATGGTGGAGGTGCAGCCTATGATCCATTTTCAGGAACATTTAAAATGTTTTCTTACAGAGACCCAAGGTTTATTGAAACCATAGAAGACTTTGAGTCATCTCTAAGCTGGGCCGCCTTAGGAAGCTTTGATGACGACAATATTTTGGAAAGCAAACTATCTGTACTATCTGACATCGATAAACCATCCTCACCTGCTGGAGAAGCATTTAAAGATTATCGATTAAATTCTGAAGACAAAACACAAAAAGCACGTCAAGAATACAGAAAAAATATTATGGAAGTAACAAAAGAAGATATCGTTGAGGCTGCTGAAAAACTAAAATCACAAAGGTATAGTGTTTTCTCAATTATCAATCCAAATCTTGAAAAAACTGCAGCAAACGAAAACTTCTTGATTAAAAGAATCTAAAAAATATTAAAAAAACTTTTCTTTTTCTTTAATGGGCAGCTTTTAAGCTGTCTCTGATAGCGTATTGAATTGTATTTGACTTTCTTAGCAACATCCTGGAGCCAAGCTTTATCTTTATAGGATTTGCGCTTATAACCACCATACCCTTCGTGGTATGCAATATATAGTTTATCCACTTCATAGCTTCTTATACGTGCCGATGGAGCTTTAGAAAGATACCAACCGATAAAATCTACAGAACTATCAAAGTTTGATCTTCGAGCCCCTCTGTTACCAGTTTCTTTTTGATACTGCTCCCATGTTGCTTCGACAGCTTGAGAATAACCTCTCGCGGAAGAGGGTCTTTTCCAAGGTATGAATCCAAGAACTTTCTCTCTATCAGGAGCTGCGTTAGGGTCAAAAGACGATTCTTGTCTAATTATTGCCATTACAGTACTAGGCTCTGCATTCCATTTTTTCTTTGCATCTAAAAGTGAATTGCTCCACCTTGGATTTTCATCGATGATGATACAAATATCATCTTGGTTCATTGGGATTTTTGTAGAGCATCCCAATAAAAAAATAGCAATTATGGTAATTAAGTGATTCCTCATATTTTTAAAAATGGTTTGATATTTTCTTCAGTTATTATTTCAATCCCCAAATCCAACGCTTTTTTATGTTTTGAACCAGGATTCTCTCCTAAAATAACATAATTTGTATTTGAACTTACACCACTTGACGGAATCCCACCCCTTTCTTTAATTAGATCCTTAAGTTCCTCTCTACTATACTCATCAAACGATCCAGTAATGACTATCTTTAACCCATCAAGATGATCCAAATCGCCTAATTGAAAATTTTGAACCTCTAAAACCTCTAGCAATGCATCGATGCCAATAGGGTCAGATTTAAAGAAATTTAAGATTTTGTTGGCAACTACATCACCAATGCTATCTATGCCCATAAGTTCATCAAAGCTAGCACTACGTAAAACATCAAAACTTTTAAAGTGTCTTGCTAAAGCTGCTGCAGTTGATTCACCCACTTCAGGAATACCTAATGAGTTAATAAAAACCTCTAAGGTTGGATTGGTTGCAGCCTCAATGCTAGTAAATAGGTTATCAATTGATTTTTCACCAAAACCTTCAAGGCTTTTAAGCTTGGATTCATGTTGTCTAAGTTTAAATAAATCTGCTACCTGGCTAACAAATCCAAGGTTGATGAGACTTTCATTTATCTTGTACCCAAGTCCATCAATATTCATTGCTTTTCTAGAAACAAAATGTTCAAAATATCCTAATAATTGTGCTGGGCAACTCATACCAGCATCACATTTCATGAAAGGCCCTTCTGTTTTTAAGGTATTACCACATGAAGGACACTGGTTAGGAATATTTACTTCAGTTTCTGACCCATCCCTAACATCGGCATTAACTTTTGTAATTTGAGGAATTACATCTCCAGCTCTTTTTACTAAAACAGTATCATTTACTTTGATATCAAGCCTGCTTAGTTCATCCATATTATGCAAAGTAACATTTGAAATATTTGCTCCAGAAATTAGAACTGGCTCAATAGTTGCATAAGGTGTCACAATACCTGTCCTGCCAACTGAAAATAAAATATCAGTTACCTTGGAATACTTCTCTGATGCTGGAAACTTCCATGCGACTGCCCATCTTGGTGCTTTAGAAACAAATCCAAGCTTTTGTTGGTGTAGGAAGTCATTGACTTTTACTACCGCACCATCGATTTCATAATCTAGATCTTCCCGTGATGATAAAATCTTAGCTACACTTCCAACCACATGCTCTGCATTGCCAAATGAGATTAAATCGCACACAGGAAAATTATTTTTTTTCAAAAAATTTACAAATTCTTCGTATGATTTATAATTGGCATCGTCTGAATGTCCACCAATTCCATAAAAAAATATATCCAGTGGTCTTTGTTTGACTATTTCAATATCTAGGTTTCTAAGAGTGCCTGCAGCAGCATTTCTTGGACTAACAAATGTTTTTAAATTATCAGCCTCAAGCTTTGAGTTGATATTGCTAAAGTCATCAAGTCTAAAAAAAACTTCTCCCCTTATTTCAATTGTTTTAGGACTTGAATGCTCGATCACATGAGGAACTTTTACAATAGTTTTAATGTTATCAGTTACAACTTCACCAGTTTCCCCATCTCCTCGGGTAACAGCTTTCGTTAACTTACCATTTTCATATGTTAGCGAGATTCCAATTCCATCAAATTTTGGCTCAACAGAAAAAGTTGTTTTATCAGTATTGAGTCTTTTTAGAACTCTTTCCTCAAATTTATAAAAATCGTCATCTGAAAAAACATTGCTCAAAGAAAGCATTGGCTTTAAATGATTATGCTTCTCAAATTTTCTTGAAGATGGTGCTCCTACTTGTTGAGTTGGTGAGTCTTGGTCTGCACCTAGTATATTTTCAAGCTCTTTTAGCCGTTGATATAAAGCATCGTATTCAGCATCAGATATTTCAGGATTATCTTGCTCATGATAGAGCTTATTGTGTCGCTCAATTTCTTTTTTTAATTGCAACAATTCTGTCTTATCCGCCATAGGAGCCATTCTTTAGATCAACTTCATGTGCTTCATTTTTATATTCACTAATTCTTTGTTCTGAAATAGTGTTGAAGCTCTCATCACACAACTTCATATCCCAAGCATCTGCAATTGACCTTCCCAATTCCAACATTTTATTAAATGTTTTTTCAACATTTCTTTGCCCTTTTAAGTGAAGAGCAATAGTAATTACTTTTACCTCCGCATTATCTGAAAAGGTAGCTGGTTCTTCTCCATTTAGAACTAAAAAGCTTGGTGTTGAATTTTTGCCAGGGTTTTCAAAGTATCCATTCTTATAATCTAGCCCATTAGCTGTAATTTTTTGTTTTAACAATTCAAATGAAGGTTTGTTATCGAGCTTAGCTTTTAAATGAAGGACTATGAATTTTCCCTCGTTAGCATCAGGCAGATCAAGCTCTCCTTGCCTTGGCACCCTCACCTCATTGATTTCTTCTGCCTTGCCAGTTTCAGATTCTAGTGATTGTTTTAATTTTGCTTTCTTCTTCTCTCTTAGATCTTTTGATATTTGAATATCATCTCTCTTTTTATAAATATCAATTAGCTTAAGAACTATAATGCCCCCAATAGTTAAACCGAGGACTAAATAAATTAAATACTCATATAAAGGGTTCAAGACTGAGCTAACTCCATTGCTTGTTCTACATCTACAGATACAACTTTTGAAACTCCAAGGTCACGCATTGTAACCCCGAGAAGGTGTGTGCTTTTTTCCATTGAAATCTTATTGTGGGTCACAAATATAAACTGAACCTTCTCAGACATCTCATTTACAAGATTGATGAATCTTGAGGTATTTTCATCATCAAGAGGAGCATCCACCTCATCTAACAGACAAAATGGTGCTGGATTAATTGAGAATAGTGAAAATACGAGAGCTAATGCGGTTAGTGCTTTTTCTCCTCCAGATAGTTGAGATAATTTTGTATTCTTTTTGCCTGGAAGCCTTGCCATTAATTGAAGCCCTGAGTCTTCCGTTTTATCAATAAGATCTAATTTACAAAAACCGCCACCAAAAAGTTTTGGGAACATCTCTTCTAGATATTTATTTACCGAAGTAAGACACCCATGAAAAGACTTATTAGACTCTCTATCTATTTTTTTAATTGCTTCATCTAATTTAGTTAAAGAGGTTTCAAGCTCTTCTATTTGTCCTGATAGAATTTCTTTTCTTTGTTTTTCTGCTTCCAAGGTTTCTGGTGCAGCAAAATTAATTGGCCCAAGATTCATAATTCTTTTTTGTAACTTCTCTAAATCAATAATCACTTGATCTCGTTCACCCTCAATGTCTTTTACATCATCAAATGAATTAAGTTTTTCTTGTTTTTCTTTAACTTCAATTTCAAGACTTCTGCGATTTACCTCTTGTTCATTTTTTTGGTGAACAATTTGTTCTTTTTCAGCCTCAAAGCGTGAAATTGCATTTTCATAGCCTCTCAACTCTTCGTTTGCTTTGTCTTGCGCAGACCTTAGCTCAATGACATGAAGTTCGTTATTTTTTCTATTTTCAATTAACTCTGTTAGGTCTACTTTCTCTTTTGATAAATTTGCCTTAAGTTCTTTTATGTCTTTTGTTATTTGTGCATTCCTTGATATAAATTGCTCTTTGAGAGAATTAATCTTTTCAGATGCGTCATCATTTTCCCCCATTCCATATTCATAGCCCTTTTTCCATGTATCCATAAACTCAGACTCAATTGATGTTTGGTCCTTAGATGAAAGCTCTGCTTCAAGTTTTTCAATTAATTTTTTGGTCTTGTTTTTTATATCTGATTTTATCTTTGGGTTAATTTCATCGAGATTTGTCTTTGAGGAAGACTGTTCTTTTGCAAGTTCATCGAGGTTCATAAGATTTTTTTTCTCTTCACTTGTAAGCTCCTCTATTCTGCTTGATACAGATCGCTCTTTCTCTTCAATTAAAGAAATTTTTGCTCCTGATTCATAAAATGATCTTTGGGCTTCCTCCAAAGTTTTTAAACCTTCCATAAGGTTTGTTTTACATACGTCCCTTTTAGCGATTACTGCCAATCTTTCACCATCAATCTTCTCTATATCCTGGTCAATTGACTTATTTTCTTTTTCTGATTTGTTCATGTGACTTAAAAGACTCTTCAAATCATCATTCACAATATATTTTTGGAACTCTTGTTCTTTAGTTCTTAATTTCTTGTACCTAGTAGTAAGGTTTGCTTCTGCATTTAACCTTCTGATTGACCTTTTGACTTCATCCTCGAGATCTTTGAGTCTTGAAATATTTTCCGAGGTTCTTCTGATTCTTGATTCTGTTTCTCTTTTTCTTTCCTTGTATTTGGATATGCCTGCTGCTTCTTCTACATAACTTCTTAGCTCTTCAGGCTTTGCGCCGACCAAGCTTGAAATAATGCCTTGCTCTATGATTGCATAGCTATTTCCCCCTAAACCTGTTCCTAGAAAAAGATCTTGCACATCCCTTCTTCGTGCAACTGCATTATTAATAAAATAAGTGGACTGCCCATCACGACCCATCTCCCTTTTTACACTAACTTCATCAAATTTTAGATATTCTCCACCTAGAAAATTTTCAGAATTATCAAAGCATAGCTCTACGGAACAGTGGCTGACAGGTTTTCTATTGTCAGATCCATTAAAAATTACATCTTGCAGGCTTTCACTTCTTAGGCTCTTTGCTGATAGCTCCCCTTTCACCCATTTAATGGCATCGATTATGTTTGATTTACCACATCCATTTGGGCCAACAATGCCGCACATGATTCCTGGGAAATCAATTTCTATTGGGTCAACAAAACTTTTAAACCCTGCTAATTTTAAGCTTTTAAGTCTCATTTAGATTTTTTTATAGTATATGTGGTTACAAGAAATATAGATATAAGAAAAATCATTAAAGGCAGTATAAAAATAAGCTTATTGTTAGATGGAGTTGTTTTTAAAATAATGTAATCACCATAACGATTTGCTAATAAATTAAATATTTCGTCATCCGTGTATCCATCTTTAATCATTTGAGCAATTTCTTTCTTCAAATCCTTTGAAATTGGTGCGTTAGAGCTTGAAATGTTTCCATAGGAACACTTTGGACATCTGATGTTGTCAGATAAATACTCAAGCCTCTGCTGCTCTTGTATGGAGAGGTCTGAATATAACTGCTCTGCTGAAATAAAATGGCTAATTAAAATAATACTAAAAATAATCTTTAAACTTTTCATTCCAAACCTCTAAATTAACCTCACCAATTCGGTGTTTAACTATTTCACCATCAATAATTAAAAATGTTTCTGGTGCACCAGTAACACCAAGTTTTAAAGAAAAACTTCCATTAAAATCACTTATTGAAAACACATAAGGATTACCATTTTTTTCTAAGTATCTCTCTGCATTTTCCGGTAGATCTTTGTAGCTTATTCCGATCAGCCTCACATCTTTATCTTGTGTTATTTCTTTTAAAAATGGGTGTTCAACTAAACAAGTTATGCACCAACTAGCCCAAACATTAAGCAAGACTTTCCCTTCAGTGATTGTATTAATATCAATTTTTTTTCCATCAAGATCATACAAATCATCTATTAATTCAAGTTTTTTGCCTTCCTGATTTTGAATAGCTGCCACCTCTCTATCTGTTGTAAGAAAGAAATAGAAGCTTGAGACAAGAAAAAGAAGAAAAAAGCTAAAACCAACTATTGCAAACCTACTGCTCATACCGACGTACCACTCCATACAACATCGACAAAATAAGAGATATCGATGATAACCAAATTAACATTATCCCATATTTGATTGAATACCTTAGAGACCAAGACCCATCATTGAACCTATCTCCGAGAACAATTAAAAAGTCTCTATTGATAAGACTTTTTATGCCTGTTTCTGAAGTGATTACACCCCCTATTTTGTAGACTCTCTTCTCAGAGGCTAATTGATAAACATTGTCATTAGATGTAATTTGGAAATTACCAACGACACTGTCAAAATTTTGATCGGCAACTATCTCTATTCCCAAGAATTCAATTTCTGTATCCATGAACTGGATGGAATCGTTTGGCTTTAATACTAAATCTACTTTTTGAGAATATTCGTAATTAAATAAAATCGCTGTTGTTAAGGCTACCACTGATAAATGGCCAGCTATTTTATGGGCAGCAATAGGTTTTTTTGCATAGACGAAAAAGCCTAATCTCATTAATAGAATGCCTAAGAACAAATACCCTGCAAAAAGCCCAAACGAAATTTCATAAAAAAGGTGTAGAACCAAATAGGCAGCGAACAATAAGATTATTATCAAAAAGTATTTATAGTTAAATTTTTGTTTGAAGAATTGTTCATAAGTAAAAACTAAAATCAATAAAAAGACTAAAGGAGTAATTAAATCAGAATAGTAATTAGGGCCAATACTTATTTTCTGGCCATACCAAATCTCATTGAAGATAGGATATAGCGTTCCAATGAATACTACGACCAATATAGTCATTAGGATTATATTGTTTAGCAATATCAAATAACTTTTTGAGTTAATTTTAGGCCAAGCGCTACTAAGTTTTTCGCTTTTCCAAAAAAATATAGCAAAAGACGCTAAAGAAAATAAACCAAATAGGCTAAGTAAAAAAACACCCCTTGAAGGATCGGACGCAAAAGCATGAACACTGTTAATAATTCCTGATCTGACAATAAAAGAACCCATTACTGACAAAAGAAATGCCAAAATTCCTAGAAATACCATCCACGACATTAATACTTTGTTTTTGTGAAATATCAGAGAGTGTGTGAATGCCGTCCCAGCCAACCATGGTAGTAATGCTACATTCTCCACAGGATCCCAAAACCAATATCCTCCCCAACCTAGCTCATAGTATGCCCACATCGACCCAAGTAAAATTCCTACTGATAAGGTTGCCCAAGCTATCCCTGACCAAACTTTTAGTATCTGTATTAAGCCCTCATTGAATTTATTGAAAATCCCTGAAATGACAAAACTAAATACCACGGCATAGAAAACATAACCAAAAAACAACATTGGAGGATGAATGATTAAGAGAGGGTCTTGTAATAAAGGATTAAGGTCGACTCCATTTGCAGGCAAATAAGGGAACACCTGAAAAGGGTTTGACGTTAGACTAAGAAATACTAGATAAAAAAATGCAATGAATGACAAAACTGCATTTGAAAATTGTAGATCTCTATCATTTTTAATAATCACACTATTTATGGATCCGCACAAAGCAAGCATAAAAATCATTAATAGAAATGAGCCCTCATGGGCGGACCAAAGAGCTGAAAACTTATAGAAAACAGGGAGTAAAGTATTTGAATTTTCAAATACATACAGAAACTGAAAATTGTCAGTAAGAAATTGGTATGAAAGGTAGATAATGCATATCGCTAGAATTCCAGTAGTAGCATGCATCAATTTTACTGATGCACTTCTATTCTTATTCAAAACAACTGAAGAAAAAACAACTCCGTATAAAAGCGTTGAAAGCGCCAAAAGCGCATTACCAAAGAAATCAAATTGCAATTCTATTATTTCTCCTCTAGTTTGACTGGCATGTAATTTTCATCATGTTTTGCCAGTATTTCTTTTGCTTTAAAAATATTTCCATCAAGACTTCCTGAAGCTACAACACCTGAATTTTCTTTGAAAAGGTTTGGCAATATACCTTGGTAACTAATCAAAATCTCCTCATTGAAGTCAGTGACGATAAATTCAACTTCAAGATCAGTTTTTTTGACACTTCCTTCTTTTACCATGCCACCAAGCTTAAATTGGTTATTCATCTCATAATTAGATTCAATGACGTCTGTAGGGGTTAGATATAGATCAATATTTTTATCTAAAGCTTTCAACACAAAATATACGATTGATATAGTTGCTATGAGAAAGAAGCCTAAAAGATAAATTTTATTTAAACGATTTTTTCTAATCATCTAGGTCCTCTTTGGCCTCGTTAATAAGATTTTGAAGTTGTCTATTTGCAAGAATAAATAAAATGGAGAGTGTTAGAAACACTCCAAAGTAGACATAGAATACAGTTTCGATGCTATCCATTAATTAATTCTCCTATTTTTTTTGAAGAGCCCTGTCTAATGATTATTTCAGATTGAATATTTCTTCCAAAAATTGAAAAAGCAATAAAACCAAAAGAGATAAGCATTAATGGCAAGACATATAGCATCTCAGCATCAATTGAACTTCCAGAGAATGTAATGCTGGCATTTTGATGGAGCGTGTTCCACCAATTCACAGAAAATTTTATTATTGGAATATTTATTGCGCCTACAATTGCGACGATGCTCAAAATCTGATCAGTGGTCTGCATCGTATTGAATGATGTTCGTAGAGCAAGCAAGCCAATGTATTGTATGAGCAATATGAAGGTAGACGTTATCCTTGCATCCCAAACCCAATATGTGCCCCAAGTTGGTTTGCCCCAAATTGCCCCTGAAATAAGGACTATTAGTGTGAATACCAGACCTAAACTAATCGCTGACCTAAGCATAATTGCAGAGATTTTTGTCTTCCAAACAAGGTAAATAAAACCGCAGCATGCCATAAATATATATATCAGCTCAGAAAAAATTGCCGCTGGAACATGCACAAATAAAATTCTGTATATTTCTTGTTGGGTAGCATCAGCTGGCAGAACGAACAAGGCCAAATAAGAACAAATAAAAAACCCCACCAAGCCGGTAAATAAAGAAGGCAACACCACCACCCCAAAAAATCTAAAAACTTTTGGAAGAAGTAAGTATTTTGCTATGTATTTATACATTTTTTACTTTGATTGAATGTGTAAAACTTTAATGATTATGAAATTTATAAATGATGCTGCAAATAAAAAGTAAGCCACTAAAAAATTAATATTTGCTTCAAAGATTCCATCAATGAAAATCTCTTTAACTAGTATTATAAATGGGATCAAAAGCGGAATTATCAATAATGCATTTAGACTATTATTTCTTCTCAATGAAATCGAATTTCCAAGGTTAAAAAAGCAAGATAAGGTTAAATACATCAAGAGTAGTGCACATAAATAAGTCGCTGAATTTGACCCATTAAGCGTTCCGCTAAAAATTCCAGAAATTATAGCCATTGGCAGGAAAACAAATATGGTAATAGCTAAATATTTGCCGAAAAGGTAGTGCATGATGTTTTTTTGTTCGCAAATCATCTTTTCTAAGTATCCATTGTCAAAATCTTGCTTGAATGTATTCTCTGAAATAATAAAGATAGTTATAAAAGAGGCGATAAAACTAGCAAAATAGCTACTATTTTGTGCTTCATTAGAAATGATAAATATTGTGTAAATAATCCCATACACAGCCAATGGCAGGTATATGTTTTTTGGCATCAAAAACATTAAGGCTATCTCTCTTTTCAGGCTAGCTAGCATTGATACCCCCTAGATGAATCTTTTTGCTACCATCTATCTCTTCTTGATGGTTTGCAAGAACTATTAAACCGCCATCATCTGCATGTTTTTTAATGATTTTTTTTATTGCATCAATTGATGCGCCATCTAGTCCTGAGAAAGGCTCATCAATTACCCAGATCTTCTTTTGCGATTGAAAAAGATTAACTAAAGCAGCTTTCCTTTTTTCTCCATAAGACAAAGAGAAATATTTTTGATTTTTAAGTTTGCTTAATCCAAATATTTTGAGCAATTCATCTTTTAAATTAGTGCCATTTAATTTGAAGTTTTGTCTCAAGCTTATTTCTTCGACAAATGCATTTTTGTGGCCAAGATATGCAATATTATTTTCAGAACTTTCAGATAAAATTATGTTTTTAGACGTATGTAACCCACAAATATATTTTAGAAGCGTAGATTTGCCTGATCCGTTTGGACCCCTAATTTCTACAATCTCATTAATATCTAATGTTGAACTTAATTTATTAAAAATGATTTTTTCATCTACTTTGTGAGAAAGGTTTTCAAACTGAATTAGGGGCATAATTATTGAGCTGTAATATGTTATTATTCTACCAACAGAAACCAAAGAAGGGGGAAAATGCGTCTACTTATAACACTCTTAATATCAAGCTTCACAATAGCTGAAGCTTATTTTCCAGGTAACACATGGGAGACACGAACAGCACAAGAATCAAATTTAAATGAAGAGCAAATTGATAAACTTTTTGACTTAACTTTTAGTGATCAAGCAACAATGGGTGCTGTTTTAATAAAAGACGGGTACATTGTGAAAGAACAGTATGCTGATGGTTTCAATCAAGACTCATATGGCACATCCTGGTCAACAGCAAAAAGTTTCTATGCAGCTTTGATAGGTATTTCACTTGATAAAGGTGAAATTGACAGCTTAGATGATCCAGTAAGCAAGTACGTAAAGGAGTACGGCACAGCTGGTAAAAAAGATATTACCATCAGACAAATTCTAAATATGACTAGCGGTCTTGAATTTCCAAGCCATGAGCATGAAATGATGTTTTTCGAGGATGATCATATGGAATATGCATTTAAAGTTGGCATGGAAAGTGAGCCGGGAGAAAAATTTCAATACAACAATGTCAATTCAATGATGATTGGGGAAATCCTCAAGAACGCTACTGGAAAAACTGCTAAAACTCTCATCGATGAGAGAATTTTTAGCAAAATTAATTTGACCAACTATACTGCTTGGGAAGATAGTGCTGGGAACACCCTAACCTACTGTTGTTTAGACATGTCAGCAAGAGATTACTCTAAGTTTGGTTTGTTATTTTCTCGTGATGGTAATTGGAACGGTGAACAGGTAATTTCAAAAGAATATGTTGATGAATCTTTAAAACTTTATTGGGGCAGCACACCTAGTATGGGCTGGAGCCATAGTGATACCAGAGGCTATAGCTTGCAATGGTGGATATCCAAGTACGATGATCAGGCTAAAATCTATAATACAAGTGGCAAATTTGGACAATTTGTATTTGTTGATAAAGATAGGGATATTATCTTTACCCGCATTACTAAATATTACCCAAGTGGTGGTGAGGTGCAGAACTTTGGTCCATTAAGGTTCTTGAAGTTCCTTGGTAGTGTAAATGCTGCTTTGGGTGTATCAAGGTTTCTTTATGACATAGGTTTAATTGATTTTGAAAAAGGGAGTGTGCAAACTCCATATACTCTTGCAGAGGGTGAATCAAAAGAGTTTTATGAAAAGTATGTTGAAATTGTAGATACAATGGCAACACTCGAATCTGATGAGACTTAGTCTAGTACTTCTAATTGCATTTAGTTGCACAATTAAGGCAGCTGATGAAATAAATACAGAGGTATTTGATCAGCTTAAAGACTATATTTTAGACGATCCAGCAACACAGGGAGTTCTAATTTCAAAAAATAACCAAATCATATTTGAAGAATATGCAGATGGTTATGATCAAAATGACTTAGGTACCACTTGGTCACTAGCAAAAACTTTTTATGCAGCACTCATAGGTGTAGCAATTGAACAAGGATTTGATGTCTCTCTTGATGATCCAATTAAAAAATATATCCCTGAATTCTCCAGTGATGACAGAGGTGACGTTAGCCTTCGAAACCTCCTGGCGATGAAATCTGGTTTTGAAATAACTCAGTACGAAAACCAAGAAATGTTCTTCTCGCTGAATAATCTTGAGTTTGCCCTCAATGTAAAAAAAGTAGCTCCTGCTGGTGAGAAGTATGAATACAATAATGTGAACACAATGCTGCTCAATCCAATTATTAAAAGCATTTTTATGAAAGGGGCACACGAAGTTTTAGCAAATGAGATTTTTGCACCTTTGGGGATCAGTCATTATGGGCTTTGGCAAGATACAGAGGGCAACGACATGACTTATTATGGAATTGATATAACGCCGCGAGATCTCATGAAGTTTGGGCAGCTCATTGATAATGGTGGTGTTTGGGATGGGAAGCAGATAATTGATCAGAGTTTCTTAGCAGAATCTATCAAGCCTCTTTCAGAAGGTAAAGGTGAATGGTTTGGCTTACATTGGTCGGTGAGAAAGTTTGATCAAAATAAATCTCTTGTTGGTCTTGAAGTAACTGATGGGGAAATGCTCTATATTATTCCCCAAGAAAATTTGGTCTTCGTTCGGCTAACAAAATATATTCACGATTCATCTAAAGGTTACAAAGTAAATTTTGGTCCCCTGGCTTATTTACTTTGGATGCCTTATTCATGGGTTAGAGCAATAACTGAGTTGCTCGCCCCTGCCCCATCAGATGGAAATGATGAGTTTGTGGATGATCCTAATTTAAATATTCCAAATACGCAGGCGAAAGGAATTTCTATCTATCATTGCCCATTCACTTCGCCTGACGAGTGCGAAGGTGTGACAAAAATTCAGAATCTTATTTTTGGACTTAGTGAATCTAGTGCCAATTAAGAACAACCTTTCCAGCTTTTCCAGAATTTAATAGATTGAATGCTTCTTCAAATTCTGTGTAATGGAACGTGTGTGTAATTACATTTTTTATATCCAAACCTGAATCGAGCAAGGCTAAACCTTTGTACCAAGTTTCAAAAACCTCACGTCCATAAATAGCTTTTAATGTTAAGGCTTTAAAAATAACTTTTGACAGATCAAAATTGATTTTTTCTGGTGGTATTCCAAGTAAAGCAACTTTGCCACCCATAATCATTGCATCAACCATTTGATCAAGTGCAGCTTCGGAACCTGACATCTCCAAACCTATATCAAAACCTTCTTTTAAACCCATAGATTGCATTTTTTCTTTGAGATTTTCTTTGGTTGGGTTAAATGTTTCTGCATTGCATACTTTTTGAGCCAGCTTGAGCCTTTCATCATTTATATCGCTTATTAGTACATTTCGTGCACCAACATGTTCTGCAATTGCTGCTGACATTATGCCTATTGGTCCAGCCCCAGTAATTAATACATCTTCACCAACTAAGTCAAAAGACAATGTTGCATGCACAGCATTTCCAAATGGATCTAAAATACTGCCAACTTCATTGCTTACTGACTCAGGTAATGCAACAACATTAGAAGCTGGCATCATAAGATATTCTGCAAATGCCCCTTCCCTATCAACGCCTAAATTTACAGTGTCAGGGTCTAAGTGCAACTTACCTGCTTTGGCATTTCTGCTATTAGATCCTGCGATATGCCCTTCAGCAGATACCCTCATGCCAACACTAAGGCTTTCGACGTTTTCACCAATCTCTTCTATCTCACCCATAAACTCATGGCCTACGGTCATTGGAATTTTAATTGTGCTACTTGCCCAAGCATCCCAATTCCAGATATGTAGATCGGTACCACATATTGCAGTTGATTTAATTTTTATTAAGACTTCATTAGCCTGAATCGTTGGTTTTTTAACTTCTCTTAGAGTTAAACCTATACCATCAATATCTTTGACCAATGCTTTCATAAAATGCCTAGTTCTTTTCCAACTTCCTCAAATATTGTAACAGCTTTATCCAATTCCTCTTTTTTGTGTTCACTATTTACTTGCAACCTTATTCTTGCCTTGCCCTCAGGAACAACTGGGAAAAAGAATCCAATAGCATATAAGCCTTTCTCAAGAAGTCTTTTTGACATTTCTTGTGCTATTTTTGCATCACCTAACATGACAGGTGTGATCGGATGCTCATCCCCAAGAATGGTATAGCCAAGATTTTTCATTTTTGATCTGAAATATTTTGTATTTTCATTGATACGCTCTCGACGTTCGTGATCAGTCTCAACAATATCGAGAGCTTTTAAACTAGCTGACACAATTGAGGGCGATAATGCATTGGAGAAAAGGTAAGGTCTTGATCTTTGCTTTAATAAGTCTATGACATTTTTGTTAGCACAGGTAAAACCCCCAGAGGCCCCTCCCAGAGCTTTTCCTAAGGTTCCGGTTAAGAAATCAACCTCGCCTTCAAGCCCATAATATTCCGCAGTTCCCTTGCCTTGCTTGCCAATAAATCCTGTTGCATGGCAGTCATCCACCATGATTAATGCATCATATTTCTTTGCAAGACCCACAATAGAATCTAGTTTTGCAAAAGAGCCATCCATAGAAAAAACTCCATCAGTAACAATTACTTTATGTCTTGCTCCCTGATCCACAGCTCTCAATAAACATTCTTCAAGACTCTGCATGTTGCTATGCTTATATCTGAACCGCATAGCTTTTGTTAGCCGAATGCCATCAATTATGGAAGCATGATTTAATTCATCACTAATAATCGCATCCTCTGCATGAAAGAGTGGCTCAAATAAGCCTCCATTTGCATCAAAACATGCAACATATAAGATGCAATCTTCATATCCTAGGAATCTGCTTAATCGCTTCTCAAGCTTTTGGTGTAAATCATTAGTACCGCATATGAATCTTACTGATGCCATGCCAAAACCATCTGTCTCAAGAGTATCTCTGGCAGCCTTCTTTATCTCATCATTGTTAGCTAAACCAAGATAGTCATTTGCACAAAAGTTAAGAACCTTTTGACCATCAATTAGGTTAATTTCTGTTTGTTGTGGGGAAGAAATGTGCCGTTCTTCTTTAAAAAGGCCCTCATTTCTTATATTTTCTACCTCTTTATCTATTGAGGAATAAAAACTTTTGCTCACAATGAGATTATAATAAAAAAATTAAAAAAACTGTGTATGCATAAACGAACAAAAATTATTACGACAGTTGGGCCTAGTACCAGATCTAAAGAAGGGATACTAAATCTCTATAAAAAAGGTATGAATGTGGTGAGAGTCAATATGTCTCACGCTAGTCATGCTGATTTAGATGAGGTTATTGATTACGTAACTAAAATCAATAAATCAGCAGATAAATCGATAGGTATCATGGTTGATACACAAGGTCCTGAAATAAGAACAGCCAAAAGTTCAGATATTCTTGAGCTAAAGAAAGGTGAAGAGCTTGTTCTAACACCAAATAAAAATATCAAGGGAAAGAAGTCATTACAAATAGATAACCTTAAGTATGTTAAAGGTATTAAAAAAGGCGGGAAGATATCTTTAGACAATGGTGCTATAGAGTTAAAAATTCTCAATATTGGTCTTGGAAATAATATTACTTGTGAGGTTCTTGATAATGGGGCAATTGCAGGAAAAAAACATGTCAATTTTCCTGGAGCAAAAATCAAACTTCCCACTCTGACCGATAAGGATAAAAAAGACCTCAATCATGCTCTTAAAAAAGGCATTAACTTCATTGCCTTATCGTTTTGCAGAACAAAGAATGATCTTAAGACACTTAGAACTTTCTTAAAGAAAAGAGGGGAAGGCATTGAAATTTTTGTTAAGGTTGAAGATCAAGAAGGCCTTTCAAACTTAGATGAGATAGTGAGCAACTCGGATGGAGTGATGGTTGCGAGGGGTGATTTGGGTATCGAGACTGATATTACCAACTTGCCATATATTCAAAGAAAAATGATTAAGGTTGCTGCCAAGTATGGTAAAAAATCTATTGTTGCAACCCAGCTTCTTGAATCAATGATTCAGAATCCTCACCCAACGAGAGCTGAAGTATCCGATGTTGCAAATGCAGTCTATGAAGGTGCAGATGCATTAATGCTGTCTGGCGAAACTAGTGTTGGAAAGTATCCATTTAAATGTGTTGAGTACATGAGAGATATAGCCTTAAATGCCGAAAGATCTGAGACTTTAAAATTTCAGGATGGATTTAAGCAAGAAACAGATTGGCATACTTTAGCTGCTACATCAGTTGAACTGGTTGAGAAAATTGATGCTGATGCCATTGTTGTTTTAACAAGAAGTGGATTTACAGCAAACTTAATTTCGAGAGCCAGGCCAAAAGTACCAGTTTACGCATTCACTAATAATAAAGAGACACAAGGAAAGCTTTCACTTGCTTCATCCGTAGAAAACTTATTCATGAAATTTGGTGCCAATCATGAAAAAACTATCAATTCTGCATTCAATGTATTAAAAGGTAAATTTAAGCTCAAGGGCAGAAAGAAGTTTGTTGTCATTTCAGGAATTTTTTCAGACATTTATGCTGATGCAATACAAATAAGGTTCATGGACTGATGCTTTTTAAAAGCCTTCCAGAATCTATACCATTTTTAAAGTTTCAAGATTTTTACCTGCAAGCTGAAGATGCTGGTCAACCTTTTACAGAAGCGGGCTGCATCTCTTCAGTCGATCAAGACGGAGCACCACACGCACGATATGTTAATTTCAAATATTTTTTTGAGGATAATCTAATTTTTTTCTCAAGCTACACTAGCAATAAGGCATTGGATTTTGATAAAAATCAAAAGGTTGCCATAAATTTTTGGTGGCCATCAATTGATGTGCAAATAAGAGCTGAAGGCATCATATCAAAATGCCCTGAAAAATTCTCTGATGAGCATTTCTATGGTCGAGAACAGGGCAAAAATATTGCTGCGATTGCATCTGACCAATCAAAGCTCATTGATTCTTATGAAATGCTTGAAGATAGGTATGAACACATAAAGTCTTCAATTGAATCTGGGGAGCTTGAGGAAGTTAGACCAGAAAATTGGGGTGGCTACCAAGTAAAGGTCACTTTCTTTGAATTTTGGGAGGCCAACAAAGATAGGCTGAACTACCGAGAATGCTACAAGAGAAATGGCGATCAATGGGAAAAATTTTTCCTTCAGTCTTGAAGGTAATCAAGCTCTATAAACAATTCTGGGTTGATTCTATTTTCATTAAGATAGATGGTCCAATGCAAATGTGGCCCTGTTACTCTTCCAGTTGATCCAACAAAACCAATCACTGTCCCTTTTTTAACCAGCTCTCCTTCCAGAATATTATGTTTTTGCATATGGCTATATGACGAGAAAAGCCCTCCACCGTGATCAAGTAAAACTATATTGCCGCCATAGAAATGGTTATCAACTAAAACAGCTCTTCCATCTTTAGGGGCGACTATTGGAGTGCCCTCCTTGCCTCTAATATCAGTTGCTAAGTGCGGGGAACGTGGAGCATCATTAATAAATCTTTTCTTTCCATATGGGCTTGTTATCAAGGTATCAACCGGAGAAATAAACTCAAGATCAAAGGCGAGCTGCTCAGTTTGTTGAGCAATTAGTTTTTGGACTAGTAAATATTCTGCTGAAGCACGTTCTCTTTCCTCCAGGCTTGGCGATACAAAGGTTGGATTATCTATGGTGATTCTTGATTCGCCATAATCTACCGCTTTAACAAGAATCTCACTACCACCAATATTAACGAATTGATCTTCTGTGACGTATGGTAAGCCCACAATATGAAAAGTTTGATTATCTTTTATTACTTTGTATGTTTGTGTATCTATATTAATGGGGAAATAAATTATTCCTCCTGATTTTCCTTCTGTAGGAAAAATCGTATTTTGCTCCATTATTGTGCTGCATGAGCTTAGAATTAAAAGAAGGAAAAAGAGTCTCATTTTAATATCTTCAATGTGGCGGAGAGAGAGGGATTCGAACCCTCGACACAGTTGCCCGTGTAACACCTTAGCAGGGTGCCGCTTTCGACCACTCAGCCACCTCTCCGGTTAATAAAAACTTATTAGAATGCGTATTTTATGATGAGAATGATGAGATAGCAAAAACCATACAGAATTTACTATCTCATGCTTTTTAAGTATTTTAACTAGTTAAAATTTCTCAGTTTATTTACCGAAATTTGAACTTCGTGCACATCTTTCTGTGGCGCAACTCATTTTCTCCCATCTGTGGGTGTATTCAACTTCATCCCATACAAAAGTAGTGATGTAAGATTTTTTATCTCCCATGAAGTCTGGTTTATGAGAAAACTTTGCTCCAATGTATTGGTCAAGTGAATGATTGAGAATCTCAACATTAACCATACCTCCATCAAACTCATAAGAAGAATAGTTAAAGTATTTATTGCCATCAGCTGCGGTCCAATTTATCGACATATAGCCTTCTGTGGCAACCATTAAACCATCAACAACTTCTTGCCTTTCGCCATTAATAAAGGCTTCTATTGCCCTCCATGCGCCATCTAAATCACCTTCTTTTGCTGAATGTGAAAATGAAAACATTGATACATATAAAATTAAAAAGAAAATATTTTTCATGATTATCTAACTCCTAATTATTATTTAACCATAATTTGGTGTTGAAAAAATAAGATGATTAACTTTTAGGCCGTCGATGCAAGAATTAACCTCGACCCTCAACTTTATTTCTAAGCTTTAGTAGGTCTTCATCTGAGAAGTTTGAACAAAAATCAAAAGGAGGTTTTGGTTTTTTATCTTCGTTAAAATCACGTACAGCTATCCAACCAATAAGACATCTTTCTTCTATCTCTAAAGCTGAGTCCGATTCAATTTCTTTTAATAAAGTCTTTGGCACCACTGGGTTTGTAACCATCCCAAAATTTGGGTCCTCTGGATTATCTAAAATAATCATTTGATTATCATTAGCGGTAAATTTCTCCCATTTTTGTGAAACAAATACATTTGGATCCCCATATTTTGCAATATTGCCCCAATAACGCATCATCAAGCTGCTCAATGCATCTCGACCCTCTGCTGAAGACTCTGGAAATAAGATATTTTTTATGTACCAAGGTATCTGCTCCATATCAAAAGAATTTGAGATAAGCGGCACATCTATTCCATGAGCAGCACCAACAAATAATGAATAGTCACCAAAAATACCATCATCCTCTTCATCCCAATCTAGCCTGTATGAGTATAGGTTGTCATTGGATTTGCTCATTCTGCGAAGTGGTTCTTCAGCACCTTTGTAGCGCCATATAGCACTTCGGTATTTATTCCAGCTGCGTAGATTAGCTTCACTGCGTTTAAGTGTTCGTCTGATTTCAAAAGATGTGTCATAAAAATATTCTGAATTTACAAACCAATAATTCATTTCATCTTTGTTTGTGCCAGCAACAACAATTAAGTCAGGATCAGCTTTCTCTAAGGCTTTATAGATACCTTCTTTAGGAACTACTATCCCGTCTCGCATAGTTATTGGTGTGATTGGGTAAACATATTTTTCTGCTGTCGCAATATATTTCTCATAGACCTCTGTTTGAGTTAACCCTTGGAGATAATTAACTATTTCATTGGAATCAGTTAGGTATTTAATATCTTCTGCGAAGATATTTTTAGAAGAAAGCTCGGAAATGCTTTCTGCATACTCAGTCGAATAAGATGAAACATACCCTGATTGAGAGATAGCTTTGTGAAACAAACCTTCAGCCAATGGAGAAGCAATCATTGTTAATGTATTTGACCCTCCTGCAGACTCACCAAAAATAGTGACATTATTCTTGTCGCCACCAAATGATGATATGTTTTGATTAACCCACTCAAGGCCTTTGATAATATCCAGATGTCCAAAGTTATATGATTTGTCGAGACCTTTACCTGTTTCAGCAAAGAATGGCGATGCAAACCAACCAAACAAGCCAAGGCGATAATTAATTGTTACTACAATTACTTGCTGACTTATGGCCAAATTTGAAAAATCATAATCGCTGCCAGCTCCCCAAATATTTGATCCACCATGTATCCAGTACATGACAGGGAATTTATTTTTGTTCAGTGAATTTTGGTTTTTGGGGACATAAATGTTGAGATAAAGGCAGTCTTCGTCTCCAGTGGATAAATTTCTATTAAATATTGAAGAATTATCTTTTGGCTGAACACATTCGTTCTTAAATTCAGTTGCATCAATAATTGCATCAAGGTACTCAACATCTCTTGGAGCTCTCCATCGCAAATCATCAACTGGTGGTTCAGCGTAAGGTATGCCTTTAAATACATAGAGATCTGTAGCTTCAATCCCCAAATAGTTACCTGATTGGGATTTAACTACTATATCTTTATCTGTTTCATTAAAATTTGAAATTGTTGAGCAAGAAGCTGTTACAAGCAATATAAAAATTGCAATTGAATATCTGATCATTAAATTGAAGATTGAAGGTTTATATTAAGGGCATTAAATTTATTTTCAATGTCACCTGCTTCTTGACTTCCGCCTTGCGCGAAATCATCTCTTCCTCCACCGCTACCATTGAAAGCAGTATTGACGATCTGAATAAGATCTTTTGCAGAGAATTTTTCATTTTGTTTAGCCGTGACTATGTAGGATACCTTTTCATCATCTGTTGAAATTAAAATAGAGAAGCTTACTGCAGCATCCTTTACTGATTTATCAGCATACCGACGCAACATCTCAATGGATGCATTCCTATGCACTACAACCTCCCCTTTTTTTCCATCAACCAAATGCGATTCACTAAGGAGGGTTTCAGAACTTAAACTTTTTTCTGTTTTTTTTGATGACTTTAGCTTCTTATTTTCTTTTAGCAGGTCTGATACTCGTGTTTCCAGTTCCTCATTCGGAACATTTAACATCTCAGATAGTTTTTTAAGCTTGTTTAGTGCATCTTTTGATTTTTCAATTAAGTTTGATCCTGTCATAGCTTCAATCCTTCTTACTCCTGAAGAAACCGATGTTTCATTAGATATAATAAACCCTTCTATTTCAGATGTGTTAGTAACATGTGTCCCGCCACATAATTCTGTTGAAAAATCTCCTCCAATTTTTAGTACTCTAACCTCATCGCCATACTTGTCACCAAAGAATGCCAACGCACCATTCTCAATAGCTTGATCAAAGGACATTGACTCAACAACAGTTTCAGAACTTTTTTGGATTTGTTCGTTAACTAGATTCTCAACATCGCTAATCTCAGTTTCAGAAAGCTTTTTATTGTAAGAAAAATCAAATCTGAGCTTTTCATCTGTAACTAATGATCCTTTTTGAAAAACAGAATCACCTAAAACTTTTCTAAGAGCAGAATGCAGTAAGTGTGTTGCAGAGTGGTTGTTGACAATGTTTTTTCTTCTTTCTTCATCAATAAATAATGTTGCTTGATCTTCGAGCTTAATATTCCCTTTCTCAACAACTATATGATGGAGATGAAAATCACCAATTTTTTTGCAATCCACTACCCTAATATCAAATTCCTTGCCAACAACTGAGCCTTGATCTCCAACCTGGCCACCTGATTCAGCATAGAAAGGTGTTTCTGAAAAAAGAGCAAAGCCTTTTTTATCAATAGATTTTGCCTCATTCCCGTCTTCATCAAATAAAGCTATGCACTGGCCCTCACATCTTGCATCACTGTAACCCACAAATTTTGATTTGAGCTTTGGATTAATAACAATATCTTTTACATCAAACTTTGAGTTCTTTTTTGAACCTTCTTTTTGGACCTGCATAAGTGAGTTAAATAGGTCTTGATCAATTTCAAAGCCTTTTTCAGATGCCATGGTCATTGTTAGGTCAATAGGAAAACCATATGTGTCATGTAGTTTAAATGCGATTTCTCCTGACATTTTTTCTGAATCTTTTGTAGGAATATTTTGCTCAAAAATTTTAATTCCAGCAGACAGGGTCTTAAAAAATGCTGTTTCTTCCTCTTTTAAGATATCTTTTATCTTTGAAAATTTGGTGAATTCATCTGGGAAGTCTTCTGCATAAATATCTTGCAGAGCATTAAGCTGGTTATGCATAAATGGTTCTTTTAAGCCCATCTTGTACCCATGTCTAATTGCTCTTCTTACAATTCTTCGTAAAACATAACCTCTACCTTCATTTGAAGGATAAATATCTTCAAACATGAGAAAAAATGCAGCTCTGATATGATCAGCAATAACATTCAAAGATTGGTCATTCGGTTCTGGAAATTCACTAGATATTTCATCTTTAAATCTCTTGATTGCGTCTATTTCAAAGTTTGAACCAGTATTTTGCATAACTGAACATATACGCTCCAAGCCCATACCAGTATCAACACATTTGTTTGGGAGCGGAGTAAGCTTGCCTTTACTGTCCCTGTTAAATTCCATGAAAACTAAGTTCCATACCTCTACATATCTGTCCCCGGTATCTCCATCACTTGGTTTTTCTCCTTCATACTCTTCTCCATAGTCGTAAAATATTTCAGAGCACGGCCCGCATGGACCTGTATCGCCCATGGACCAAAAATTATCTTCATCACCTAACCTTGCGACTCGATCTTTTGGAACTCCTATTTTATCAATCCAGATGCTTTCTGATTCTGAGTCTGTCTCATGCACAGTGATCCATAGCTTGTCAGCTGGAATCTGTAGATCAACTGTTAAAAATTCCCAGGCATATTCGATTGCACCTTCTTTGAAGTATTCACCAAAGCTGAAGTTGCCCAACATTTCAAAAAAAGTTTGGTGTCTTGTCGTAAATCCAACATTTTCTAGATCATTATGCTTTCCACCTGCCCGCAAACATTTTTGAGAAGTCGTAGCACTATAATCTCTAGTTTCTAGTCCCAGAAAGGTATCTTTAAATTGAACCATCCCTGCATTGGTGAACATAATACTGTCGTCACCATGGGGCACAAGGTCGCTTGAAGCAATTTTTTTATGCCCCTTAGATTCAAAATATTTTAAAAACCTTTTTCTTAATTCACTTAACTTCATGTTTCAATTCATCTCTGTATTTTTTTGATTTCTGTGTGTAAAACTCAGCACTCAGTTTTAAAAATTTTACCTCATCCTCAGATAGCTCACGTACAACTTTTGCAGGACTACCCATAATCAAGCTATTTGCTGGAAATTCCTTTCTTTCTGTAATTAGTGAGTTGGCTCCAATAATACAATTTTCTCCAACTACTGCATGGTTCATGATAACAGTACCCATACCAATAATTGTATTATCTCCAATCTGAGCACCGTGCACTATTACTTTATGCCCAACAGTTACATCCTGGCCAATTACCACAGGGATTCCTTCATCAGTGTGAATTACTGAGTTATCTTGAACATTTGAGCCCTGTTTGATGTGAATGAGATCATTATCCGCGCGGATAGTTACGTTAAACCAAACCGAAACATCAGCATCCAGCACAACATTTCCAATTAAATCAGCTGAGTCAGCAATCCATACATCCTCATTACTAAATTTAGGTTTTTTTTCTCCTAGGCTATAAATCATATGTCTATTATAATTGGTAAAGATTTTTTTATGAATTTTTGTCCAATATGTTCTTCTGCTGAAATAATAAAAACTATTCCTGATGGTGACAATCGTGAAAGAGATGTTTGTCAAAGTTGCGGGGAAATTTTTTATGTGAATCCAAATATTGTTACTGGTGTATTACCCTACAATGATCAAGGTGAAATTCTCTTATGCAAAAGATCTATTGAGCCAAGAGACGGCTTTTGGACTCTACCAGCCGGCTTTTTGGAAAATGGCGAAAGTATCCAAGAAGGTGCAGAACGAGAGACGCTTGAGGAAGCAAAACTTAATGTAAGTGATGTGAAATTATTTACTATTTTGAGTGTTCCTCACATAAACCAAATCTATACTTTTTTCTCTGGCAAAATTGTAAATGATGATTTTGGGCCGACTCCTGAAAGTAGTGAAGTGAAATTATTTAAAGTTGATGAGATTCCTTGGGAGGAACTTGCATTCCCAACAGTAATCAAAACCTTAAAAATTTATCTTGAGCATGGTGATGAGAAAGTTTTTAATGAGGTCTTGGAGTACAAGCGCTAGTTTTTCTTAGAAAACAGGTAAGCATTGTCAAACATCTTAAACCATGGGGATAATTCTCCCCAATCCTTGGGAGCCCATGAGAATTGTTTAGTTAAAAATGTTCTCTCTGGATGAGGCATCATGATTGTTATCCTTCCATCATCATTACAAACACCAGCAACACCATTCAGAGATCCATTTGGATTGAATGGGTAGGTTTCTGTTGATTTATGGTTTGGATCCACATAACGTGCCACTACATTTTTTTCATTTTGCTCAAATACTGCTCGACCTTCTCCATGAGAGACCATTACGGGTATTGTGCTACCTTCCATGCCCTTGAATAAGATAGATTCGCTGTCTTGAAGCTGTAGCTGAACCAATCTACATTCGTATTGATTAGAAAAGTTCTTAACAAATTTTGGCATTGAATCTCCACCAGGGATCAATGTTTTTAAGCCAGACATAAACTGACACCCGTTACAAATTCCTAAAGCAAATTTCCTATCGTTGTTTAAAAATTCAGAAAAAATTGAGTTAATTTCTTGATTAAAGAGGATTGTATTTGACATGCCTGAGCCTGCACCGAGA
Organism: uncultured SAR86 cluster bacterium; assembly: GCA_902535365.1. GTDB lineage: Bacteria > Pseudomonadota > Gammaproteobacteria > Magnimaribacterales > TMED112 > TMED112. The sequence continues at coordinate 361,455 of CACATF010000001.1, read as the reverse complement.
ACATCGCCGTAGGAAAAGCCACCTGGAATCACAAGACCACTATATTCGTCAAAATTCTTTATCTTTGTGGCTATTTGACTCATATGAACATCATGAACTTCAAAACCTGCAGCCATTAAAGCTGCTGCCATATCATAATGGCCGTTTATGCCTTGTTCTCGTAATAATGCTATCTTTGGCTTTTTCCCAAATAGTTTTTTTTGTGCGGGAGGTATATCAAATTTAATATCTGGGGTTAAGAATTTTTGAAATTCTTGATTAGTTTTTCTTTCGCTTTCTGCAGTTTCAATATTGTCCCTTAATCTCTGAACCTTATAACTTACATCGCTCCATGCATTAAATAAGTTTTGCAATGTATCTGAAAAAACTGTTTCATTAAAATGAAAAATATTTACAGCTTGTTCGTCTGTTGTCTTTGCTACATCTGCATAAGAAAGATTGCTATTCTTTAGCATTTCTTTAACTTTAGCTAAGTTTTCATTTTGCACCTCAACTACAATTCCAGCCTCTTCAGCAAACAAAGATGGAATAAGTTTTTCTTTTGATGAAATATCCATCCTCATATCCAAACCGATGCTTGAACACAATGACATTTCTATTAACGAAATTACCAAACCACCATCTGAAATATCATGCATCGCGCTAATTAATGATGAATCCAAAAGATCTTGGGCAGTGTTAAACAAGCTTTTTAACTTTTCTGGATCATCAATATCTGGTGTTACCCCGCCATAAAGTTTCAGCGTTTGATAGAGAGCGCTTCCGCCCATTCGAGGCTCATCATCATGCATCCAAATATGTACTAGTGTTGAATCCTTGTGCTGTAACTCTGGTGTAACTGATTTTCTAAGATCCTTAACATTTGAAAAGGAAGATATATTTAAAGTCATTGGAGATGTAACAGATTTTGTTTCACCATCCTCATTCCAAGTTACATTCATTGAAAGTGAATCTTTCCCAACTGGTATGGAAACATTTAATGCATCAGCAAGATTTGCCAAGCTTTGCACCCCTCTTAACAAATCGCCTCGCTCATCAGCAGTTTTAGTTGAACTCATCCAGTTTGCAGAAAAGCAGATTGAATCCAAATCTTGGTGCTTAACACCACATATATTAGTAATAGCTTCTGCTAGTGCCATGCGTGATGATGCTTCTGGATTTTCAATTGCTAAATTAGGTTTTTCTCCAACTGAAATAACCTGGCCTGAGTATGAGTCATAATTATCAAGCGTTGCTGCATAATCGCTGACTGGCATTTGTTTGTTGCCAATAAGTTGATCACGGTACACAAGCCCGTTTACAGTCCTGTCACCGATAGTGACTAAGAATTTCTTTGAGCCAACGGCTGGAAACTTTAGAACATTATTTAACAATATGCTTATATCTTCTTCAGGCAGCTCTTCTTTAGGTGTGGTTCGTAAAAAATCTTGGGCAATGAGTTCAGGTAGTGGTATATCACCAAACAAGTCATCAAGGGCTAAGTTAACAATTACTTCATCTTTGAAATTGACTTTAACTATTTTTTCTTGGGTAAGATTACCTGCTACTGAAAATGGACATCTCTCTCTTTGGCATATGTATTCTAAAGCAGGTAGTTTTTCTTCTGGGATTGAGAAAACATACCTTTCTTGTGACTCATTACACCACAGTTCCATAGGTGACATAGTCATATCTGTTGAATAGATTGCATTTAGATCGATATCCACTCCAAGTTTAGTATCTTTTGCTAGCTCGGGAATTGCATTAGAGATGCCCCCTGCTCCAACGTCATGAATAAAGGTAATAGGATTTTTGGAACCTCTTTCATTGAATTTATCCAAGACTTGTTGCGCTCTTCTTTGCATCTCAGGGTTAGATCTTTGTACTGATGCGTAATCTAAATCTGAATTTGAGTTTGTTTTTTTGGTTGAACTTGCTGAGCCTCCCCCTAAACCTATCAGCATGGCAGGCCCACCCAGAACAATAACTAAATCACCAGGCTGAGGTTCACCTTTTTTAATTTGGTCCTCTTTAATTGATCCAATACCACCTGCCAACATAACAGGCTTATGAAAACCATATTCCTTGTATTCAAGTGTTCTAAAATAACCATAGATTGCTGGCCGGCCAAACTCGTTGTTATAGGCTGCTGAGCCTAAAGGAGCATCTCTTATTATCTCCATTGGGCTGCTAAGAAAATCAGGCTTATTGGGATTGGTTTCCCAAGATTCTAAATCTTCAGTCAGTCTAAGATGAGATAAACAAAGTCCCATAAAGCCAGCTTTGGGACGTGCTACTCGTCCAGTTGCAGAACAATCTCTGATTTCACCACCAGAACCTGTTGCAGCCCCTTCATATGGTGAGATGCCTGTAGGGTGGTTGTGTGTTTCAACCTTAATAGTTGTGTGAACTTTTTCTGGTGTTTTTTTGAATACATCATCACCTGAAATTTCCAACATACCCTCTGAGAAAGATGACATCACTGCTGAATTGTCATGGTAGGCAGACAAAACATGTGACATATCAGGTTTGGTTGTAGATTTAATAGCATCAAAAAGAGAGTCATGGCTAAAAGGAATGTCAGTTTTCCATTTTGATCTAAAAATTTTATGTCGACAGTGTTCAGAGTTAATCTGAGCGAACATCATAAGCTCAGCATCTGTTACAGGCCTATTTAACTTAGTAAATAAATCTTGAAGGTATTTTTTCTCATGATCATTTAAAGCAAGACCAAGCTCATCATTAAGCTCCTCTAACAAAGATTCCTCTTCATGGATGTTGAATTTATTTGTAAGCCTTCGCTCTCGAGTTTTAAAAATTTCTTTAGTTGAATCTAAATCAGAAAAGCTCGACTCAGTCATTCTATCGAAGTAATTATTTATAATTTCTTCATGTTGTTCGGCATTACCCTCAAACCCTTTAAATCGCTCAACTCTAATGAGCGAATCTACGCCAATATTTTTAAAAATATCTTGCGCCTTGCTTGACCAAGAGCTTTGTGTGCCAAGCCTAGGTGTCAAAATTAAATTTGGAGAAAAAGCAATTTCTTTTGCAGCTAATATTTTTTTTATCTTTGGTAGGTCTTCAGAGCCATCCTTAAGTTGGACTGCATATAGATAAGAATTATTAAGATTTAGCGCTTTGCCAAATATTCTCTTTTCGTCGAGCGCTGAAATAACTTCATCACCTTGTAAGAAAATTGTTTGGTGAGCCATTATGCTTTATTTATGAGTACCTTATCTTTAAGTTCTTTGATTAAATCTCTGTAACGAGCTGCCTCTTCAAAATCTAAGTTCTTTGCTGAACTTTTCATTAATTTTTCAAGCTTCTTTATCTCTTTACCAATGTTATGGTAATTAACTTTTGATACATCATATAGATCGGCAGGCTCATTAGTTTCACTTTTTTGTTTTTTAAGTGATCTGGCACCCTCCATTACGTCTTTAATTCTTGATGTTGCTGTTTTTGGCGTGATGTTATTTTCAATATTATATTTTTCTTGAATATCTCGTCTTCTATTTGTCTCAGCAAGAGCCCTGTCTATTGAGCCAGTTATTTTATCCGTATATAGAATTGCCTTACCCTCAAGGTTTCGTGCGGCTCGTCCAATAGTTTGGATAAGCGAACCCTCTGATCTTAAGAAACCTTCTTTATCAGCATCTAAAATTGCAACTAGACCAACTTCTGGTAAGTCGAGACCCTCTCTGAGCAGATTTATTCCGACTAAGATATCAAATTCACCAAGCCTTAAATCTCTTAATATCTCTACTCTTTCAACTGAATCGACATCAGAGTGCATATATCGAACACCTAAACCTTTTTCGTATAAATAGTCTGTTAAATCCTCTGCCATTTTTTTTGTGAGTGTTGTAATCAGTGTTCTGAACCCTTTTGCTGTCGTTGCTGCAGCCTCCTCTAAAACATCTTCAACTTGGTGTGTGGCGGGTTTGATCTCAACTTGAGGATCAACGAGTCCTGTTGGCCTAACAAGCAGTTCAACTTGATTGTCTGAGTTTTCTTTTTCCCATTTTCCAGGTGTTGCTGAAACAAATACTCTTTGTGGGGCAAGTTTATTCCATTCTTCAAATTTTAACGGCCTGTTATCAAGAGCACTTGGTAGTCGAAAACCATATTCCACTAAAGTTTCTTTCCTTGATCGGTCTCCTTTGAACATTCCTCCTATCTGTGGAACTGAAACATGGGATTCATCCATAAAGACAATTGCGTTCTTAGGCACATAGTCAAATAAACATGGTGGAGCTTCACCTGGTTTTCGTCCTGATAAATATCTGGAATAGTTTTCTACTCCGTTGCAATAGCCCAGCTCAGCCATCATTTCTAAATCATAATTTGTTCGTTCCTCAAGCCTTTGTGCTTCTAGTAACTTATTGTTAGCTTTCAATTCAACCAATCGCTCATCTAATTCTGTTTTAATTTGCTCAATAGCACTATCAATAGTTTCTTGAGGAGTAACGTAATGTGTTTTTGGAAAAATAGTTACTCTTGGAACATCTCTATAAATTGAACCAGTTAATGGATCAAAATAAGAAATGTTAACGATCTTATCAAATTCTAATTCAATACGAATAGCTTCTTTTTCTGCTTCAGCAGGGAAAATATCAATCACATTACCCCTTACCCTAAAGTTAGATCTTTGAAAATCTAAATCATTTCTTGAATACTGCATGGTAGCTAGCTGCCTCAAAATATCTCTTTGATTTACTTCTTCCCCACGGCTTAAATTGAGAACCATTTTTAGATAAGATTTTGGATCTCCTAAACCATAAATGGCAGAAACTGATGCTACGACAATGGTGTTTTCTGATTCAATCAAAGCTTTTGTTGCTGACAATCGCATTTGCTCGATGTGTTCATTGATATTGGCATCTTTGGCAATGTAAGTATCAGAGGATGGCACGTAGGCTTCTGGTTGATAATAATCGTAGTAAGAAATAAAGTACTCGACCCTATTCTCTGGAAAGAAATCTTTGAATTCACCATAAAGTTGAGCGGCTAATGTTTTATTTGGGGCCATAATAATGGCAGGCCTTTGAGTTTCCTCAATAACTTTTGCAATTGTGTAAGTTTTTCCTGACCCAGTTACACCTAATAGCGTCTGATTAAGCAGACCATTGTTTAGATTTTCAACAATTTTTGTGATTGCAGCAGGTTGATCTCCCTTCGGAGAGAAATCAGAGATTACTTTAAAGCCTGACATTGTTTTTAATTTCTAAATAGTTGTATATAATTCCTATTCGTTCCCCGATAGCTCAGTTGGTAGAGCAACTGACTGTTAATCAGTGGGTCACTGGTTCGAGCCCAGTTCGGGGAGCCACTTTTTGCTTCTACCACTACTTCTAGAATTATTAGGATTCAAAAAATTATCTTTTAAACCCTGCCTCTTCTAGACGTAGCTCAATTTGCGGTTGTATAGAACCGTCATAGCTAAATCTTCTTCGTAACTTTATTGCTTTAGCATTATCAATTCTTTTCAACAAAGAATTAATATAGTTTTCGTTGAAACCATAATAATCAAGATCAATGTCTTTGCCGACTCTTATATTATTTATCACAATAAAAAGAGTTCCTGTTTTTTCCTCGAACCAATAACCCGCAAGCATATCATCAGATTCCATTTGTTCTGCTAAAACACAGTCATAAGAACCATGGGTTTGATACCAGGTAAAGTCATATTTAGCTTCGTATATAGGAACCTTTCTGCACTCTGAATATGCACCTTCATGCATTAATAGAAAAAGAAGGGGTGCAAGAACCTTATTCATCTTCAACATTAAACAGCTTGTTGTATATGCTCCACTCACCATCAATCTTAATTAGTGACAAGGTATCTAAAAAAGTAATGCCTAAATATTTATCCCTAATCTTCACTGCTGCAGTTGTGCCCTCGACATCAGTGGAAAGAATTTCATACTCCACTTCTGCTGGCTCTTGCGCTGCAACAAATCCAGCAAAATCCTCAGTGCTCATCTCTAAAAAATCACCATGAAGATGGCCCACTACTTTTGCATTAGGGTGAAATGCTTCCCGCACTTTATCTGCACTCGATTCTTTCATTGATTCGACATATTTTTCAACGACTTTAGTTACACTTTCTGAACAACTCATAATTCTCCTAAAACTTAATTATAAAATCTTATTTACAGCCTCTGCGATTTTATTTGCACTTTCTGGCCTATTTCTAATCCAGAGCTCGGGTTCAATAATTTCAAGCTCTGAAAGATATATATGTTTATTTGAGTCCCAGACAATATCGACCCTTCCATAAATTGGCAATGAAGTGCAAGACTGAAAAACCTTTTCTGCAAATTTGATCTCTTCTTGAGTTGGATTGTAGTTATGAACAGTACCACCAAAGTCGTCCTGAACGCGAAAATCTCCTGCCTTGGCTTTTTTTAATATGGCATGAGTGAACTTGCCTCCAAATACCATTAATGATGCTTCGCCAAGCTCAGAGATAGTTGGAAAGAATGGTTGGACCAACATATCATGTGTTTGCAGCAATTCATCAAATAGCTGTTCCTTCTGTTCTATCTCATCGTTGGTTATTTTGTAGGTGTTAAATGCTGATGCAGAAATGGCTGGTTTAATGACTATATGTTTCCAATCATTTAAGTTGGCTATTTCTTGAAGGCTAATGTTATTTCCCCTATCAGCAAAATAAGTTGGCACTACTTGAATGCCATTATTTTTTAAATCTCTTAAATAATGTTTATCAATATTCCATTTGATAAGTTCATAGGAATTAATTAATTTTGTTTTGGTTTTGACTTGTTCCAGCCAATCCCAAAATTCATCAAATCTTTCAAAATAATCCCATACCGTGCGAAAAAGAACAGATTTAGTCTGTTGCCATTCATAAGATGGATTGTCCCAATAAGTAATATCAACTTTTAAACCTTGCGATTCAAATGCAGATTTCAAAAGTTCTTGCTCAAGAAGAATGTTTTGAATGTAAGGCGTAACATTGTCGGGCTTATAGTAGGCCCGACAAGTCAAAAGAGTAATATCTGTCATTAAGCTTAAAGCAACTTATCTTTAAGATATTCGAGTTGCAACGTAGTCATATAAGCAGATTGTTTTAAGTTGGCAGCAGCTGAGTGCCCTCCTTCTATGTTCTCATAGTAGATGACTTCATGACCCTGATCTAACATCTTCTTAGCCATTTTTCTGGCATGCCCAGGATGCACACGATCGTCTTTTGTAGATGTGTAAAAATAAATCTCTGGGTAATTTTTGTCTGCAAAAACATTCTGATATGGTGAGTACTTACTGATAAAACTCCATTCCTCAGGATTATCTGGGTCACCATATTCATCTACCCATGAAGCACCAGCTAAGAGCTTGTCATATCGATACATATCTAGAAGTGGGACAGCACAAATAACAGCGTTGAACAAATCTGGACGTTGAGCAACGACCGCTCCAACGAGTAAACCGCCATTAGATCCGCCCCTGATACCTAAGTGCTCACTTGAGGTTACTCCTGTACTTATAAGAGTTTCACCAACAGAAATAAAGTCATCATATACTCTTTGTCTATTTTCTTTTAATGCTGACTGATGCCACTCAGGTCCAAATTCACCACCACCTCTAATATTAGCAATTACGTAAACTCCACCTGCATCTAACCACTGGCGAGCAAATGAGCCAAGATAGGAAGGCGTTAAAGAAATTTGAAAACCGCCATAACCATAAAGTAAAGTTGGGTTGTTTGAATTTGCCTCCATACCAACATTCGAAACTTGGAAATATGGAATTTCTGTACCGTCAGCAGAAGTAGCATAGAGCTGCTCAACTTTATATTTTTCTGGATCAAATTTTTCAGGAAAAGATTTTATTTTTTCAAAATCCTTTTCAGAATTAGCGTAATAAAGAGAGGTTGGTTCGGTAAAGCTTTCTGAACTTATAAACAAGTGATCTGCCCATTCATCGAGACTAGATACTGATAGCTCAGCGTTGCCAAAACTTCTGATTTCACTCTCGCTCCAATTTGGTCCAACTTTCTCATAGTGAAGAATTTTTCCGTTAATGTTATCCATAACTGAGACATAGATTTCATCACGCCCCAAACTTACGCCTCTTAAAAATCTTTTATCAGATGGTGCAAAGATCAATTCTATTGATTCATCAGATATCTGATTTTCCAGGGCATCTGCAATGTTGACTGCAACCAATGAACCAGAGCTGTAGCCTCTCCAGTCCTCATCAAGACTAACTATAAGTGAGCCTTTAAATGTGCCATTAACATCCATTCTCAATGGAAGATCTAACTTAACTAACTCATTGTCTTTAAATAAATACAAAACTTTAGTAAAAAATGTTGGGCCTTCTAAAATGCCATAGTAATTTCCATCCGGTCTGATTGAAGAAAATGGAAAACTAAAGATCTTTTTGTAATCACCATCAAAGACAACTTCAACATCTTCTAGATTCTCTCCCCTTGTCCAGATCTTTACTTGACGCGCATAGCCTGATTCATTCATGCTGCCTTCGCCAAAATCTGTGGCAATCATAATTTGATTTTCATTGATCCAGCCTGATGATTGTTTTGATTCACTTGTGTTAAAACCATTTTCTACGAAAGTTTTACTAACTAAATTAAACTCTCTTGTAACTACAGCATCTTTCCCGCCGATAGATAACCTCATCAAACATTTTTCATAATTGGGTGCTAGACAATCTGAACCTTTGTAGACCCAGTTTTGACCTTCTTTTTTTGCGAGCTCGTCAATATCTAATAAAATTTCCCATTCTGGTTGATCGGTTTTGTATGAGTCAATCGATGTTCTGCGCCATAGTCCTCTAACATTGGTTTCATCACGCCAGAAGTTATACATCATGCCACCCTGAACGTAAGCATAAGGAATACGATCATTTGATTGGTACTCTTCTAGAAGTTCCTCGTAGGTACTGGTGAAACTTTCTGATTCAGAGTACCTAGCTTCTGTTATTTCATTTTGACTTTTGACCCATGCAAGTGCGTCATCACCCTCAACTTCTTCAAGCCATAGATAAGGATCTGTGGTATCAACAACTATCTCTTTTTCCTCACTACAACTCATAATTAAAAACGCTATACAAATAACAATAATATTTTTCATCCTGCAATTTTAAGGGTATTTTAGGTTTTTCCATAATAAGTGAAAAAGATTTATCATCAATATATGACTATTGCATTTATCTCAGATCTCCATCTTGAACCAGTTGAGAATGATAAGACTGCAGGATTCTTCAATTTTCTGAATTCTGCTCAGAACAAATATCAACAACTTTATATTCTTGGTGATTTTTTTGAATACTGGATTGGTGATGATGATAACGAACCTGTAAACCTAAGCATTCAACAAAAGCTTAAAGCAGCAACCGACTCTGGTTTAGATATTTTCTTTGTTCATGGTAATAGAGACTTCTTGATTGGCTCTGAATTTGAAAAAAATACTGGGGTTAAGATTATTGAAGATATGACTCTGATCGAAATTGGAAATAAAAGTGTGATGGTTGCTCATGGAGATTCTTTTTGCACTGATGATGTTGAATACCAAGAAATGAAAAAAGAAATTAGATCAGACTCATGGAAAAATACCTTCCTTGCTAAACCAATTGATGAAAGAATTGCTTTTGCTAATAATATGCGTGCAGAAAGTGCTAAAAGAAGTAGCAATAAACCTGAGAACATCATGGATGTTAATTGCGACTATGTTTCTCAAATTATCAGTGATCATAATATCGATTACCTTATCCATGGCCACACACATAGGCCTAAAATTCACCAGGCTGGTAACGCATTAAGAGCTGTCCTTGGAAGCTGGGAAGAAGAAGGATGGGTCATTGAATATAATCAAGAACATCTGGAACTTAAGTCTTTCACCCTATAATAAATTAGTATAAAATACTGTATAAATATACAGTACTTTATATATGTTTTCTAAAGAGAAGAATGGGGATTACTTGCCTCATAAAAACCTAAAACACTCTGGTTTCCCCAGCCCAGCAAATGACTATATAGAGAATCCAATTAATTTAAATGAACTGCTAGTAAAAAGACCTAGTGCTACATTTTTAATGCGATTCAGAGGTCATGAGATGATATTTTCTGGCATTAAAAATAACTGTATTCTGGTGATTGACAGAAGCATTCAGCCTGGCAATGGCGATATCATTGTCGCAACTATTAATGATAGTTTTTTATGTCGCAAGCTTATTATTGGTAACAAAAAATACCTAATCACCGATTGTCAAAACAATACCAGAATAGATATAGATACAATTATAGATTTTGAACTATTGGGGGTTGTGACCTCTTCCATTAATACTTACTAATGTTTGCTCTTGTTGATTGCAATAGCTTCTATGCTTCATGCGAAAAAATATTTAGACCTGATCTAAGAAACAAGCCAATTGTTGTCCTGAGCAATAATGATGGTTGTGTCATAGCCAGATCATCTGAAGCAAAACTAATGGGAATAGGCATGGGTCAGCCTTGGTACCAGGTAAAGGATAAGTATCTCAATAGCAACGGGATAGTTTTCTCTTCCAACTATGAACTTTATGCTGACATCTCGAACAGGGTGATGAATGTATTAACTGAATTTTGTCCTGAAATTGATATCTACAGCATAGACGAAGCTTTCTTGGACCTTAGCTCATTTAAAACCAACATAGATCTCATAAATTTTGCTCATGACTGTAGGGATAAAATAAAGAAGTGGGTAGGCATACCAGTCAGCATAGGCATAGCTCCAACAAGAACTCTATCAAAATTAGCAAACAAGGTAGCAAAAGATGACCCAAGGTATGGAGGAGTTGTAATTTTGGCAAATAAGGATATCACTCGCCATTTTCTAAAGTCCACTTCCATCGACAAAATATGGGGTGTCGGTAGACGGCTGACAATTAGATTAAAGGAAATTGGAATCAGCAATGCATATGATCTAAGTCAATTGGACCCAAGGCTGGTGGGAAGTAATTTTAATGTCATTTTAGAAAGAACAGTAAGAGAGCTTCGAGGGCAGCCATGTATTACAACCAACAATTTTATGGAACCCAAAAAACAAATCATGGTTAGCAGGAGTTTCGGTAGAAGCATAACTTCAAAGAAGATTTTATCTGAAGCAATCAGCTTTCATGCTAGCAGAGCTGCAGAAAAACTTAGGCATGAATCCCAAAAATGTAGAATTATTACAGCTTTTATCAGGTCGAATAGGTTTAATAACAACATCAAACAAATTTATGCATCGAGGCATATAGAGCTTGCCTATCCAACAGACGATTCTCGCATAATAATCAAGAATGCAAATCAAATTCTTAACTCAGTATTTATGGATGGATACCAATATTCAAAAGCTGGAGTCTTGCTGAGCGATTTTACTAAAAGTTATGGATATCAAATGTCATTGTTTGATAAAAATATTGATAGCAAATCTTCAAGAGAACTAATGAGAACAGTAGATCATATAAATATGATGGAAATAGCAAGAATTGGTTTTGGTAATCAAGGGTTTATTAATACATGGAGGATGAAGAGACAAATAAAATCAAAGAGGTACACAACAAAGGTTGAGGAACTGCCAGAAGTTAGTTAAATGATTTGGGCTGAATATATCTTGTGTAATGTGCCTCAGAGAGCTCAAAAAACTCTTTGTTAATTTCATCCCTTAGATCTGAAAGAGAAACTTGATCAAAATCAGGCATAACCGCTAACCCAAGCTCTTTAATGTTTAGACCATCAAGTGAAGTAGAACGAAGCAAATCAAAAACCCAACACAAGGGATCTAAATCTTGATTGAAGGATATGCGTGCTTCGAGAAGCTTTGATAATAATAATTTTTGATCGGTAACCTTAAATTTATCCTTAAGGACAAGAATCTTAAATTTCTCTAGACGCCTGTTGACGATATCTTTTTCATTATCGCTATAATTAATCCAGCCTGTAACCTCATGACGGAATCTTTTACAGCCTCGACAAATATCATCACCATAAGTAGTGGAGCATACTCCTATACAGGGGGTTCTTTTGATCAACTTATCACTCATTATTATTTGTTATTCTTTCTATTAAGATAACTTAGATGTAGAATTGTGATCAAATTTTTCAATATGTTAGAGGGCTATTACAAAGAAAAGATTGCTCGAGAAGAGCAAGGACTACCTCCTTTACCTCTGAATGCTGAACAAGTGCAGGAAATTGCAAATGTTTTTGAACAAGGAAAAGGTAGCAATGACCTTTTAGATCTTCTAGAGAATGAAGTTCCACCAGGAGTGGATGAAGCAGCTTATGTAAAAGCAGCTTTTTTAAAAGATATAGCCACTGAAAAGCTAACCACTGATTTAATTTCACCAGAAAAAGCAATTTCAATGTTAGGCACAATGCTGGGCGGTTATTCAGTTGAGGCGCTTGTAGAGATACTCAAGATTGGGAAATTCGGATCTGCTGCTGCAGAAGCGCTTAAGAGCACAATCCTTGTGTATGATGCATTTAATGAAATCTTTGATCTAAGCAAGAATAATGAGCATGCAAAAGACATAATACATTCATGGGCAGAAGCTGAATGGTTTAAAAATAAACCCTCTCTTGCAAAGGAAATTCAACTGACCGTATACAAGGTTAGTGGCGAAACAAACACTGATGATTTTTCTCCTGCTAAAGAAGCATGGTCAAGACCTGATATACCTCTTCACGCCCAAGCATTTTTGAAATTTTCAGAAAATATGGAAAGTCCTTTGGAAAAACTTGAAGAACTCAAGCAAGATGGTTCACAGTTAGTTTTTGTTGGCGATGTTGTTGGAACAGGTTCATCCAGAAAATCTGCTGCAAACTCTATGCTTTGGCACATGGGCGAAGACATTCCATGCGTTCCTGCTAAAAGAACTGGTGGTTTTTGTTTTGGGAACAAAATTGCTCCAATTTTTTACAATACATTACAAGATTCAGGAGCGTTACCAATTGAGCTTGATGTTGATAACTTAGATCACGGTAAAAAAATTATTTTAAAACCTTATGATGGGCAAGTATTAGATGCTGAAACTTTAGAGGTTATAAGTACCTTTGAATTTAAAAGCGATGTGATCTTTGATGAAGTTCAAGCTGGTGGGCGAATAAACCTGATTATAGGCAGACAGCTCACTGACAAAACGAGAGAGAAACTTGATTTACCACCTTCAGATGTATTTCGAAGATATGGTGACGGTGAAACATCACAAAAAGGATTCACTCTTGCACAAAAGATGGTAGGAAAAGCCTGTGGAATGAGTGGAGTAAGAGCTGGGCAGTATTGTGAACCAAGAATGACAACAGTAGGTTCGCAAGATACTACAGGCCCAATGACAAGAGATGAGTTAAAGGAACTTGCATGTCTAGGATTTTCATCTGATCTTGTTATGCAGTCCTTTTGCCATACAGCAGCTTATCCTAAACCCGTTGATGAGGTCACTCATAGGACTCTTCCTGACTTTTTTATCAATCGTGGTGGTGTATCTTTAAGACCAGGAGATGGAATTATTCACTCATGGCTTAATAGAATGTTGTTACCAGATACAGTTGGTACTGGGGGTGACAGTCATACAAGATTTCCGATAGGCATAAGTTTTCCTGCTGGATCAGGAATGGTTGCATTTGCTGCAACACTTGGGGTCATGCCTTTAGAAATGCCAGAAAGTGTTTTAGTAAGATTCTCAGGTGAGCTGAAACCTGGAATTACAATCAGAGACTTAGTGCATGCCATTCCATACTATGCAATGAAACAAGATCTTCTTACCCTGGATAAAAAGAACAAGAAAAACATCTTTTCTGGAAGATGTCTAGAAATAGAGGGTTTGCCAAACTTGAAAATCGAACAAGCATTTGAACTGTCAGATGCTTCAGCTGAAAGATCTGCATCAGGCTGCACTGTTAAACTCGACAAAGAGCCAGTCATAGAATATTTGCAATCAAATATTACCCTACTGAGGTGGATGATTTCAGAAGGATACCATGATCCAAAAACCTTAGAGAGACGCGCACGTGAAATGGAGAAATGGATAGAAAATCCTGAACTAATGGAAGCTGATAAAGATGCTGAGTATGCAGCAGTTATCGAAATACCTCTTGATGAAATTGATGAGCCGCTTTTATGCTGCCCTAATGATCCAGATGATGTAAAAAAACTTAGTGAAGTTGCTGGTGATAAAGTGCATGAGACTTTTCTTGGTTCCTGCATGACTAATATTGGTCATTTCAGGGCTGCTGGGAAACTGCTTGAAAAATATGGCAAAACTAAAACAAGATTCTGGGTGGTGCCTCCTACAAGAATGGATGAACACCAACTTACTGTTGAAGGCTATTATGATATCTTTGAGAAATCTGAAGCTAGGGTAGAAATACCAGGCTGCTCTCTTTGCATGGGTAATCAGGCAAGAGCTGCGGACAACTCTACAATGATTTCTACTTCAACCAGAAACTTTCCAAACAGAATGGGTGATGGTTGCAATGTCTATTTGGCTTCCTCAGAAGTCACCGCAATTTCATCACTTTTAGGAAAAATTCCAACTGCTGAGGAGTATCGTGAATACATGACTGATTTAAATTCTATGAGTCAGGAAATATTTAGATACATGAACTTTAATGAAATTGAAGACTACCAAAAAAAGGTCAGAGATATGGATATTTCATTACTGAATGTGGAAGAAGTTAAAGATTAGCCATACTTCTTGCTTTCTCTAAAGTATCTAAATACTCATCTGAAATATTCGTAGGATATTCGCCGTCAAAAATAGATTTTTCAACCCCATCTAATTCTGGATTTAACTCCATAACAGAACTGACAAGATCTTCTAAATCTTGATATACCAGATTATCGCAACCTAGAAAGTCTTTAATTTCCTCAAGTGACCTGCCACTGGCGACTAAATCCTGTTTTGCTGCCATATCTATGCCATAAACATTTGGGTACATAACTTCTGGAGCTGCTGATGCAACAGAAACTTTTTGAGCTCCTGCTTTGTAACACATCTCGACAATTTCTTTCATTGTGGTGCCGCGCACAATTGAATCGTCGACTAATAAAACATTCTTGCCCTTAAATTCATCAAATATTGGGTTAAGCTTTCGCCTAACAGATGCTCTTCTCAGTCCTTGTTCTGGCATAATAAATGTCCTTCCAACATATCTATTCTTAACAAATCCAAAAGCTATCTCTTTGTTAAGAACTTCTGCCACCTTGACGCCACTTGTGATGGAACTTTCTGGTATTGGTATGACAACATCAATATCGTCATCTGCAATGTGTTTTTTAATCTTCTCTGCAAGTTTCGTGCCCATTGCTTGTCGTGCTTGATAAACACTAATACCATCGATAACAGAGTCTGGTCTGGCAAAATAGACAAACTCAAATAAACATGGCGTTAATGCTGTCTCTTCACAGCAAATTTCAGAAAATAGATCTCCGTTGAATGTAATAAAAATTGCTTCTCCTGGTTGCAGGTCTCTTTCTAACTCATAATTTGAACATGCAAAAGCGGCGCTTTCTGAAGATACCATATAATCTTTACTACCATCTTCATTTACTCTCGAACCAAGTGATAGAGGTCGGATGCCATACCTATCTCTAAAGGCAAGTAAGCCATAATCAGTAATAATTGAAACTACATTGATACTACCTTCACACCTTCGATAGGTATTTCTTACGGCATTAAAAAAAGTGTCTGGTCCAGGCTCAGTCTCCTTACTCTTTGAAATTTCATGAGCAAGAATATTTAATAAAACCTCTGAATCACTGTTTGTTGATATATGTCTCAAATCACTATGAAATAGTTCTTCTGCTAGCTCTTTAGTATTCGATAAATTGCCGTTGTGAGCTAGTGAGATACCATAGGGAGAATTTACATACATTGGTTGGGCATATTCTTTAGTATTTCCACCAGCAGTTGGATATCGCACATGACCAATACCATATGTTCCTCGTAATCTTTCAAAATGCTGCTGATTAAAAACTTCACTTACCAGGCCTTTAGATTTACGTGAGTGGAGGTTGCCTTTTTTACAGACTGTCATTCCAGCTGCATCCTGCCCCCTGTGTTGAAGCATTATTAAAGAATCATAAAGTTCAGTAAAACAATCGTCCTTCTGAACTAAGCCAACTATCCCGCACATTAAATAAGTAGGTAAATAAAAATATTCTCGAAGTATGAGAGTAAAAAATTAATTACAAATGAATTGTACACCAAAGCTGACTCAGATATAGATGGAAACAGCTGCAAAATAAAGAAAATTAATAATAGGAAGCGAATAATTGCTAGAGCACATCCCAAGATCATACTTGCTACCCCTTTAATTTTTGGAATATAAAGCCCTGAAAAGAAATTAACAAATGGTAAACCTGCAGTTGCAAATAAAATTAAAAATCCATTGTAAATCTCATCAGCATAGCTCAAACCTTGCTTATCAAAGTAGCCATATACAGTTTCAAGATTATTTAATGTGATGTATGCATAGACAAGCAGGATAGATAGAAATACCAATTCTTTAATAATGCCATTCCCCCTCACCCGTACAAACAGAAGGAACAATCCAGTGAACAGCAGAATATCAAGAATGCTAAAGTTTAAATCTTCCACTGTTGTATCTCATTTGTTTCAACTGAGAAGTTATCCAAAATATATTTTTTTGCTTCTTCAAGTTGAAGCTTATCAATATAAGGCCCAATGTATAAAGCGTTATCTTTTTGAAAAGAAATAAAGCCACTCTCCAAAAGTGAGTTCTCAATCTCTTCAAAGTTTAAATTTTCTTCAAGCTCAAGCATTACCACCCAAGCTACTGGTGTGCCATCGTAATTCATAACTATGCTATTTGAATTATCTCTTAGCTGTTGTTCATTAAATTTATTCTCAAGCTCAATAATCTCCTCATCAATTAAAGAAATTTTAAGCTCGTAGTCAGCTATGTTAGCTGTTGATTCTTCAGAACTTACAAATTTAAAAACGTTATAACTGATATAGACCGTATAAATAATAGTCACGATTATGACTATGCCGAGGAAATATTTTACGAGCTCTCTCATTATTGAAGGATAGTAAGCATTTTGTCGAGAAATTCTCTGAGATCCTTTCTATTTACTATCTTGTCGACAAAACCTTTCTCTAATTGTTTTTCTGAAGTTTGAAAATCTTTAGGTAATTCTTCTTTTACAGTATCTTGAATGACTCTCTTTCCAGAAAACCCTATTCTAGCTTTTGGTTCGGCAATTATTAAATCCCCTAGCATCGCTAAACTAGCAGTGACTCCCCCATAGCATGGATCAACTAATACAGAAATGAATGGTAATTTTTTCTTCTTTAATTTTTTAACAGCAGCGGCCGTTTTGCCCATTTGGAATAATGAAATCATCGATTCTTGCATGCGTGCCCCTCCACTTGTTGAAAAAGCAACTAATGGAAAATTGTGCTCAACTGCATAGTCAACTGCTTTTGTAAACCTTTTCCCAACAACAGCTCCCATTGAACCTCCCAGAAAATCAAACTCAAAAATTGCTACAACAATATCTTTGCCAAGCACTTTGCCTGTGCCAATTGAAATTGCTTCATCTGCATCTGATTTGGCAAGTGCATCTTGGTATCGATCTTTATATTTTTTAGTATCTTTGAATTGTAAATAATCATTAAATTGCTCGGCATCATTGAGATTGACGTAAGTATCCTTATCAAAGGTGATATCGATTCTTTCAGTTACGTTAACCTTAAAATGATGAGAGCACTTTGAACAGACATAAGAATTTTTCTTGAGTTCAGGGATATAGAGGATGGACCCACATTTGTCACACGACTTCCACAGCCCTTCTGGTATTTTGCTATCTTTATCATTCCCAAATGTTTGAGAAATGTTTCTCTTCATTGTGGGTATAAAATCTTTAATCCAATTCATCTATCAATACCGTATTTTTTATATATTGAAAATCATTATACTCTGGTCCTATAAAATATAACCCATTTGGTGATACTGTTTTACCGGCTTCTGATCTCTTTTTCGCAGCAATAATATCTTTGAATTGTTTAACAGTTATTTTCTTTTTGCCTACTTCTAATAAAGTGCCAACAATAATTCTTATCATATTTAGCAAAAAAGCGTTCCCCACTATGGAAAAAATAATGTATGGTCCTTTGGTTTTAACCGACACCTCAAAAATTTCACGCATTGCCGAGTTAGACTGACAGCCTGAAGCTCGAAAAGATGAAAAATCTTTTTCGCCAACAAGATGTTGGGCTGCTTTGTGCATTGCAGCAGCATCTATATTCTCTCTAATTAGCAAACATTGTTCATTTTCAAGACCAGTATTGTTATTACTTTTTTTAAGAAGGTATTTGTACGTTCTTTTAACTGCATCAAACCTGGCATGGTGGTCCTTGTTCACTTTATAAAGGTTTATTACCGATATATCATCTGGTAAGTATCTATTTGTTCCTTTTACCCATGAATCTATAGTTCTTCTTGAGTTTGTATCGAAGTGAACAATTTGATTTGTCGCATGAACACCAGAATCAGTACGTCCTGAACAGGTAGTTTTAACAGACTCATTGGCAATTTTGGAAAGAGCTTTCTCTAGGTGGCCTTGGATAGTTCTTTTTGTATTCGATTGTTTTTGAAACCCTAAGTAATTTGAACCTTTATACTCAAGCTGGACAAAATATCTTGGCATTAATCTATCTCTTTAATAAGTTTTTTAATTTGTTTAGATTCTTTGTTTGTTAATTTATTTTGTTTAAGTTTAGTTAGTATTTTTTTTGCTTTGCTTACACTCCCCATATTCATTAGAGCAATAGCCAAGTCAATTTTTTGTGTAACTGGATTAGAGCTTATTTCATTACTTTCATAAGATGTTTCTTCAAAATCAATAAGATTTTCACTCTTTTTTTGATATTTTTTTGTGTCATGTTTTATTTTGAGCTCAATAATAAATAACGAGATTATTCCAACAATTACTGCGACCTGTAGATTACTAATTTCCATACCATAATCTAGAAAAAAAGCTGAAGGGTCTTTTAAAAGCAGTGCAAGATCAAGATTTTGAAGAAAAGTTTTAAGAGTCTCTATCGACATTAAAGCATTGTCCTTTATCAAGAAGCACTTGATCTAATATGCATAAAGCTGCCATTGCTTCAAGAATTGGAGCAGCACGCAAACCAACACAGGGATCATGTCTTCCTTTAACTTGTAGATCAACCTCTTCATTGTCTTTGTTAACAGTTGTTGTTTTTTGAGAGATGCTTGATGTTGGTTTTAGTGATATATAGATATCTATATCTTCGCCATTTGAAATGCCGCCAAGTATTCCTCCAGAATTGTTTGAAAGGAAACCAGCTTTGACCATTAAATCTCTATTCCCTGAACCTCTCATGTTTACAACATTAGCGCCAGCGCCAATCTCAACAGCTTTAACAGCATTTACACCCATCATTGCTTTTGCAAGTTCGGCATCTAATTTTGAGAATACTGGCGATCCTACTCCTGGCATTAAACCATTGATTCTTACCAATATCTTTGCGCCAACAGAATCTTGATCCTTAATTAAAGCTTGAAAAAAAGTTTCAAGCTCACTAATTTTGTCCGTATCTACAAAATTGAAATCATTATTAGCTGTATCTGCTAGAGAAACTTTATCAGCTTGAATATCTCCTATCTGCACAACACCTGCTGAAATATTTACACCAAGTGTAGCTAAGATTTTTTTTGCAATAGCTCCACCAGCAACACGCATAGCAGTTTCTCGAGCGCTTGCTCTTCCTCCACCACGGTAATCCCTTATCCCATACTTTTGTTGATACGTAAAATCAGCATGTCCAGGTCGAAATTTATCTTTGACATTCTCATAGTCTTTTGATTTTTGGTCTTTATTTTTAATTATTAACCCTATTGGAGTTCCAGTTGTTTTTCCTTCAAAAACTCCTGATAAAATCTCGACAGCATCATCTTCCTTCCTTTGTGTTACATATCGTGACTGTCCAGGTTTTCGTCTATCTAATTCTTCCTGAATATCCTCAATAGTAAGCGGGATATTTGGGGGGCACCCATCAACTATTGCTCCTAAAGCAACACCATGACTCTCCCCAAAGGTAGTTAATTTAAAAATTGTTCCAAATGTATTTCCAGACATATTATTTGTATATTTTCTTCAGAATATCGTAAATTTCAACTTTATCTAAATCTAAAGAGTTGTAAGCATCAGATAAAAAGGTCTGATCTAACCCAGTATTTTCAAGACTATTATTAAATTTTTGCTTCAGATATGGTTTTGACTCCTCTCTTCTCTCTCTGTGACCCAATGGATAAATTACTTCTTCTTCCATTACATCGCCATTTTTTAATGTCACAGTAACTTTATTTGGAATAGCTCGCTCATCAAGATTGTAATACCTATTTGTATATTCGGTGTTTTCTGATGTGGAAGTAATTTCTCTTAAGCTATCAATTCTTAAATCCGATGCAGCTTCATCTGTGTAGGAATTAGCATCTAAATTTCCATTTAACAAGCACCAAGCCACTATGTATTCAATACAATGATCTCGATCAGCATAATTTGTTAGAGGCCCTTGTTTTGAAATAATTCTCACACCAGGTTCCTGTGTATGAATATTAATGTGCGCAATTTCATCAAAGGCAATTTGTGGGTGGAGCTTTATTGCAGCTTCAGCAGCTGTTTGTGCATGAAACTCAGCAGGAAAATTAACCTTATAAAGTATGTTATCCATAACATAAGAATTTAGCTCTCGCTCAAGCTTAACTGGATTGTCTCCCATTAAGACATCATTGAATCCCCATACCTCAGCAGAAATGACAGATGGATAATGCTCGTCACTAACTTCTGAAATAAATGCAAGTTTGACGCCTCTTGCACCAGCATCTCCAGCAGCCCAGCTTTTTCTTGCCCCTGTATTTGGAAAATGGCGGTATGTTCTTAAACTCTGTCCATCCACAAATGCATTACTAATTACAGCACTCATTTGCTCATGATCATGCCCTAACATCTTTGAAGCTACTGCAGCCGAAGCAATCTTTACAAGAACCACATGATCTAAACCTTCTTTATTAAAGCTATTTTCAATAGCTAATGCTCCCTGTATTTCGTGAGCTATGACCATGAAATTTAAAATATCTCTTAGGTTGAATGTTATGTCTCTCTCTGTTTTCAGATAATCAGTTAAGGCCAAGATAGCCGCTAAATTATCAGACGGATGGCCCCACTCCTTTGCAAGCCATGTATCATTAAAATCCAACCATCTTATTAATGCTCCATTTAAAAATGTTGCATCAACAACATTGGTTTTTGTATCCGTTCCTATCACCCCAACGCTGCCTGAGGAATCCTTGATGTATGCGAGTGAACAAAAGTTTCGAACTTTGTCGTGCTCAAGTGCTAAAAATGAGCATGCCAAGCTATCAAAAAAGCATGTTTTAGCCTCTTGCAATGATGATTCATCCGCAACAAATGTCTGTGTGAAATTTGTGAGTTTATGTATTACTGGATCGAATTTAGACATTACCTTGATTCAATATCAACCCAGTTTCTATCTTCAGGGCCAATATATTCTGCACTTGGTCTAATTATTCTATTGTTGCTTCTTTGTTCAAAGGCATGTGCTGACCAACCTACAATTCGAGCTATTGCGAAAAGTGGTGTAAATAAATCAGTTGGTATACCAATATAGTGATATGCAGGAGCCATAAAGAAATCAGTATTTGGGAATAATTTCTTTCTTTCCCACATGTAAGCTTCCATTTCTGCAGCTGCATCGTGCAACAATTTGTGTTCGTGACCAACAGAAAGCTGCTCAGAAAATTTCTTAATGATGTTGCTTCTTGGATCTTTGATTGAATAAACTGCGTGGCCGAATCCCATAATTTTTTCTTTGTTCTCAAACTTTTGATCAACAAAACTCTTAACTTCCTCAACGGAATTAATTTGTTGCAACATTTTCATTGCTTCTTCATTGGCTCCACCGTGCAAAGGACCTCGTAAACTACCAACTGCTGCAGTTAAACAAGAGTGAAGGTCTGAAAGGGTTGATGCACAAACTCTACCTGTAAAAGTTGAAGCATTAAATTCGTGTTCAGCATATAAAGTTAATGACACATCCAGAGTTTTTTTGTCTAATTCTGGAATGTCTTCTTGTCTGAGTAATTTTAGGAAGTGACCTGCTACTGATCTTTCGCCAGAATCTTGGCTTACCTTTACTCCATTATGGGAAAAGTTATACCAGTAAACAATGGCAGTAGTTGTTACGCCTATCAAACGCTTAGCAATCGCAAGCTGATCATCAAATGATTTTTCTGGCTCAATAACTCCCATATAAGAAATAATTGTTCTCACAACTTCCATTGGGTGAGCTGAAGCTGGGATTGATTCAACAACACTAACAAGCGAATCAGGCATCGTTCTTTGATTCATTAGCTCGTCTTCAAACTCTGCAAGTTCTGATGATGTTGGCAATTTACCTAAAAGCAATAAGTACGCTACTTCTTCAAAAGAAGCATTTTCTGCAAGGTCTTCAATACTGTAGCCCAAATATCTTAGACTGCCTTCTTGTTCAACGGTTGATAGTGATGTTTGTCCTGCAGACTGACCCCTTAATCCTGCGCCTTCTAATTTTTTCATTATTTTATCTCGTAGAAGTTAATTCCTCTTTTTATAATTTCACGGCCGTTAGATTTTCTCCACCTATTGGTATCTCTCAAGCTATACACACAACCGCAATATTCTTGCTTATAGAACTTTTCTTGTTTGGAGATTTCTAGCATTCGGGATGAACCCCCCTGTTTTCTCCAATTAAAATCCCAAAATGTGAGGTTATTATACCTATTTGCGGCCCTTAAGCCAGAATTATTAATCTGGTTAAGGTCTTTCCATCTTGAAATGCCTAGTGTTGTAGCAAACACGTCAAATCCATTTTCTTTTGCATATAATGCGCTTCTCTCAAATCTCATATCAAAGCACACAGTACATCTCTTACCTCTTTCGGGCTCATCTTCTAGCCCTTTAACTCTCTCAAACCAATTATCTTTATCATAATCGGCATCGATAAAATCAAAACCAAGCTTCTCTGCAAATCTAATGTTTTCTTCTTTTCTTATTTCGTACTCCTCTCGTGGGTGAATATTAGGGTTATAGAAATATATTGTTGTATCAATGCCAGATGCTGCAACAGCCTCCATAATTTCACCAGCACATGGTGCACAACAGCTATGCATCAGTAGCTTTTTGCCATTATTTGGCATTGTTAACTTAGGTCTTTTAAAATTTTCTAAATTGTAAGAGTTCATTTCATTAAGTAATTTTTTAAATCTAAGTAATTATCAAAGCTCATTATATCAGGCCTAGAGTTCTTGATTTCTTCAGGCGCAAATATAAAGGCGCCATCAGATTCATCAATCATTTGAATATCATTATAAGAATCACCCATACAGAAACACTCAAAATTCATTGACCTAAAACCTTTAACAACATTTCTTTTAGGTTCATCTTGTCTCTTGCTGTATGACTTGATGTAGTCATCTTCAATATGAAGGTGATGACAAAGAATTGGAAAATCTCCAAGTTTTTTGATCAATGGCAAAGCCAATTCATAAAAAGTGTCTGAAACAATCACAACCTGATACTTATCAGTCAATGAGCTTAAGAATTCTTTAGCACCTTCATATGGTTCAATAGTTTTAAGAAATTCTTTGAGATCTGAGTATTTGATGGTGTTATGTTTAAGCGCTTCCATTCGCATATTCATTAAATCTTCAAACTCAGGTATTTCTCTTGTTGTAGCGTTGAGTTCAGGAATATTATAATGACGGCCAATTTCTTGCCATATTTCAGGGGCAAGGGTACCTTCAAGATCTGTGCAAAGTATTTTCATTTGGGATTATTTATCCCGTATGGTACATGACCAGTGGATACATGGCTAGTTGCTTCCAGGCAATTTTCTGTAAGATCATCGAAAAAAATATCAGCAGAAAAGCCTTTCAGGAACTTACCTTTTGGCAAACCTCCCAAAAAGAATGTTTCATCGATTCTAATATTTTGTTTTCTAAGTGTATTAATAACTCTTTTATGTGCTGGTGCGGCTCTAGCTGTTACAAGAGCAATTCTTATGGGGCACTTACTTACTGAAAACTTAGATTGAATAATATTTAGTTTCTTTAAAAACCCATTAAATGGTCCTGGGTTCATTGGTTTTTTTGATGCGCCCTCCTCTTTCAGATATTTTTTTAGACCTTTTTTCTTAAAGGTGACCTCGGATTCATCCGAGAATATAACCGCATCAGCATCAAAGCCTATTCTTAATTCATCGCTTTCAGATGGTTGATAATTATCTGTAAGAATATGTGCTGCTGCGATATTTTTTTCAATTGCCATTTTCACATCGTTTACGTCAGCAGATAAAAATAAATCTATATCTAAAGCATCAACATAAGGGAATGGGCTTTCACCTCCAGAAAATACTGCTCTTGTGATGTCTAGTTTGTTTTTCTCAATAGAGTTAAAAATTCTAAGGCCAGTATCAGAACTGTTTCTTGATAATAGAATAACTTCAACAATTTTATCCTTTGGCTTATTCATGCGTAGAAGCTTCTCAACCAAGGCAAAGGCTACACCTTTCTCCAAAGGACTATTTTCATTATGTCTTTGGTATTTGGCATATTCTTCTATCCCTTTTTCTTTAAAAATCTTATGACTTTCATTTAAGTCAAAAAGTGCTCTTGAGCTTATACCTATTTTTAAAATTGACATTTTATTTGTACATTCATAAATTAACTGTATATAATTACAGTATATGTTAAACCTTACAGCTCAACAGATCAAAGTCTTTGATGTTATCAAAGAATCAATGCAGAACAATGGTTACCCACCAACTCGAGCTGAAATTGCAAGAATATTGGATTTTAAATCAGTAAATGCAGCAGAGTCACACATTAAAGCTCTTGTAAAAAAAGGAGTCATAGAAAAAGTTCCAGGCTCTTCAAGAGGCATTAAACTTGTTGAAGAAGCATCTGGGATACCTCTTGTTGGTTCTGTAGCAGCTGGTTCACCGATCTTAGCAGTAGAGAACATCGAAAAAACCATCCCTTTAAATCCATTAACTAAAGGAGTTGATTTCTTTCTGAGAGTTCAAGGCGATAGCATGGTAGAGGCTGGCATTTTAGACAATGATTTAGTTGGTATTAAAAAAACTAACAATGCAGAAAATGGTGAAATTGTTGTCGCGCGCATAGATGAAGATGTCACCTTAAAAAGATTTAGCAAGAATAAAACCTCAATAAAATTAATTGCTGAAAACTCAGCTTACGAGGACATTCATGTATCTGAACAAACATATTTTGCTATTGAAGGTAAAGCAGTAGGCGTAATTAGAGAATCAGTTTAATGAATTACTCGATCTTCTAGATCTTTCTTCATTATTGTATCCAACATATCATCATCTAAAGAATCAAGATCAATATCACTATTTAGGGTTTCGATTCCAGCTTTGATCATCTCTTTTGCAACATCAAACTCCATACCATTCAAAAGAGACTTAACATCACCTGAAAATTCGATTTTTACCAATGGAGAGTCTTTTGCATCTGATCTTCTTAAGACGATAACGCCTTCAGAAATCTCAACAAGTTCTAAATATTTGGACATACTTTTATATTAGGTGCTTTTATGAATTATTAAAGTGTTTTTACTAATCTCTGGACATTTCTTTCCAGGAACCATCTTTGTAAGCATAAAAAATCTTCTTTTTCTTGCCCCCGCTCTCTGCAGAAAGATTATGGGTTCCATCTTTTCTATTAAAGCGAACGACCAATGGTTCACCATCAGGATCGTTATCTGGTGCTGAAGAAAAATGATGGTATTTTTCTGGCAGATCATTCGCAATAGGTTTTATTTCTGTAATTAAAGGAGCTCTTGTTTCTCTATTTTTCGGGAACTGGGAGGCTGCTAAAAATAGTCCTTTAAGGCTGTCTCTTAGTAAATAGATATCATCACATTTTTGACATTTTAGATCTTCCATTCTGATAGGATCCATGAAAATAGGTTTCAACTCACCGTTTTTCATTAATTGTCTTGTGGCATCGCATTCTTGGCATGCGTAATATTTTCCAAACCTGCCAAGCTTCAATTCCATTTTTCCTGAGCACTTATGACAATCAATTAAATCTTCTTCATCGTTCTTAGGTTTAATGAATTCTCCTTCTTCAAGTTTGGTTCCTGAACAAATAGGAGAGTTTGCACATATATGAAGTTTTCTTTTTTCATCTATTATGTATCCATCCATAACTGAACCACAAATATCACATTTTGTTTTATTGAATATACTCTCTGCTTCCTTATCATCATTATCATCAAACAGATCAACAGAAATTAACGAGTATGTATTTTTGCATTGCTCATCACCTTCTTCTAAGTATCCCTCGCACCCTAAAAATTGACCATTTTGATTTGTTCTCAAATGCATTTTTCTTTTACCGCATGCATAACAGTCAACATCAGTATTGATTGGAGCATTTCTTTCCATAGTTTGGGAAGCATTTTCTTTTGCCTCAGTAAAATCTTTATAAAAACTTTCCAATAATTTTTTCCAATCTTCTTTGCCCTCTGCTACTTCATCAAGACTTTTTTCCATCTCTGCAGTAAAGCCATAGTCCATGACTCTATTGAATGATTTAAACAATCGATCAGAAATAAGGTTAGCAATCTTTGTTGCATAGAGCCTTTTGCTTTCACTTCTGACATAACCTCTTTCTTGGATATTGGTAATTATTTCCTGGTATGTTGATGGTCTGCCAATACCTCTCTTTTCTAGTTCTTTTACTAGACTTGCTTCAGAATACCTTGATGGTGGTTTTGTGAAATGTTGCGATTTAGTAACTTTTGAAATCTCTTTGTTTAAGCCAATTTTTAATGATTCTAAATCGTAATCAACATAGCCACTGTTCTTTCCAGGAGGCATGACTTTATAAAAACCATCAAAACTTATGCTGCTGAGTGAAGTTTCTAAAATATTGTCACCAACTTTGGCTTTGATGCTATTCACATTTATCTCAGGCTGTGGCATTTGTGATGCAACGAATCTATCCCATATTAATTTGTATAACTTTTTATGATCTGCACTAAGCGAAAGCTCATTGTGTGTAAAAGTAACATCTGTTGGCCTGATAGCTTCGTGTGCTTCTTGTGAATTTGATGCTTTTGAGGAAAAATTTCTTGGAGTTGAATAAGTTTCTCCATATTTATCAAGAAGGTATTGTTTGCAATTATTTTGAGCTAAGACACTAAGGTTTGGTGAATCAGTTCTCATGTATGAGATATAACCACCAGTATATAAATCTTGTGCAAGCTTCATTGTTTTAGACAAGCTATAGCCCAGCATAGAACTTGCTGTTTGTTGCAATGTAGATGTTATAAAAGGAGGCTTAACAGGTATTTTTCTCTTAGATTTCTCATTTGCAGTTATTTCAAGCTCTGAACTTAAGAGCAATTCCTCAAGTTTTGTTGCTTCTTCCTCATTGTTTAAATCAAGGTTTGATTTTTTGGTATTGAGTTTAAAGATTACCTCTCTTTCCTCATGCTTAATTGCAACTTCAAGCTCCCAGTATTCTTTTGGAGAGAATGATTTAATTTCTTTTTCTCTATCAACTACCAACCTGACAGCAACAGACTGAACACGACCTGCTGAAAGTTTTCCGTAACTACCTATTTTTTGCCATAGAAGGCTTGAAAGGTCATAACCAACTATTCGATCTAGAATCCTGCGTGTTTTTTGAGCATCAATTAAACCATCATCAAGGTCACCTGGTGCTTCAAAGGCTTCTTGTATTGCTGCTTTAGTGATCTCATTAAATCTTACACGTGAATAATTTAGTTTCTTTCCTAATATTTCTTTTAGATGCCATGCAATAGCTTCACCTTCTCTATCTAAGTCAGTAGCAAGAAAAACATTTTCTACTTTTTTAGCGGATGATTTAAGATCTTTTACAACTTTTTCTTTTTTTGGATCTATCTCATAGTTAACATCCCAGTTTGTTAAATCAATTGCTTTGCTTCCCTTAGGCAGCCTTCTTACATGACCAACACTGGATTTAACGATATATTCGTTCCCGAGATATTTGCTTATTGTTTTTGCTTTTGATGGTGACTCAACAATTACTAAAGATTTACTTGCCATTTCTTATAATTTCTCTCACTTGATTAGGGCCCTCATAGATCAAACCAGTATACATTTGGACCAGATCAGCACCAAGATCAAGTTTTTCGTTATAAGAATCTACATCAAAAACACCACCAACTGCAACAAGAATTTTTTTATCATTCAAATTCTCATTTACAAAATTTAGAAGTCTGTTTGATTTATTTGAAAGAATTTTTCCTGATAAACCGCCTGGAATCTTTGATACGCCAACACTGTTTTTTAAGTCAGAATCATTGGTCGTATTGGATACTATCACCCCGTCTATTTCGATTGAATTAATTAGCTCAATCATGTCTGCATAAATTTTTAAGTCTTCATCTGGGGAGAATTTAACAAATAATTTAGGTTTGTTTGGCGTTGCATTTCTCTCATCAATAACTAAGTTTAAAAGTCTTTCAAGGTTTTCTCTTTTATGAAACTCTCTGAGGTTTGCTGTATTGGGCGAGGATATATTGATGGTGATGTAATCTGCAAACCTAGCAAGTTTTTGCATGCAGAAAATATAATCCTCATGGACTTGATCGAAAGGTGTGGTTTTGTTTGGACCAATGTTGATACCAAGAGTAATATTTTTATTTCGATTAACTAATCTTTTCAGGAGATTGTCAGCTCCTCTATTGTTGAACCCCAAACTGTTAATTAAAGACTCTTCTTTAACCAATCTTTTAAGTCTGGGTTTAGGATTTCCATATTGTGGTTTTGGAGTAACAGTACCAATTTCAATGAAACCGAAACCAATGTGATCCATTTGATCAATGATCTCACCATTTTTATCCATGCCAGCAGCTAAACCTAATTTATTTTTGACTTTAAGACCCTTAACCTCAGTTACTGTTTGTTTAAAACGATAAAACCGAGAGAAAATTTTTAAGAAAATGCTTGATAGGTAATGCGCTGTTTCAGGAGGTATTAAAAATATTAATGTTCTTAGAAATTTATAAATCTTTCTTTCCTTTTAAATATTCAGCTAATTCAGACCCTAATTCACCATCTGCTAGACCAAACTCAATATTAGCTTTTAGATACCCTATTTTGCTCCCGCAATCAAAACGCCTACCATCAAACTCATAACCAACAAAGTTGGCAATATCACTCAGGATTGCATCGGTGATTTGTATCTCACCATTTATGCCCGGCGCATCATTATTTATATGATCAAAAATTGAGCCATTAAAAATATATCTGCCCACTACAGCTAGCTCAGAAGGTGCTTCTGAAAAACTAGGTTTCTCAACAATGCCTTTCAATGTGCAAATTTTGCCAGTTTCTATTGGGTCGACGACTCCAAACTTTGATATGTCTTCACCTTCAATCCGTTCTAAACCTAATACTTGGGCATCCTTTTCTCTAGCTACCTCGATCATCTGCTCCAAAACATTTTTGCCCTCTGTCATCATCAGATCATCTGCCAATATCACTGCAAAACTCTCATTGTTTTCAATGACATGCTTGGCACATCCTATAGCGTGACCAAGGCCTTTAGGCTCACCTTGTCTTATGAAGGTAAATTTTGCCTGCTTACCGCCTATATTTTGAATCTTTTTTAAAAATTCAGTTTTATTATTCTTTGATAGAGCATCAACAAGCTCATGATTTTCATCAAAATGATCATCAATAGCTCTTTTTGCATGATGAGTAATGAAAATAAATTCTTCTATGCCAGCTGCAGCAGCTTCTTCAACTGCATATTGAATAATTGGCTTATCAACAACAGGGAGCATCTCTTTTGGAGTTGCTTTTGTTGCTGGTAAGAATCTTGTTCCAAACCCTGCTACAGGAAAAACTGCTTTTTTAATTTTCATTGTGTTGGATTATACAGAAAGTGGTGAATTTCTTCTATTTTTCGTCCTTAGAGAGACTCCAATTAAGCTTATCCCTACAAGCTGTATAGAAGTCATGATCCAAAGGATGTAATAATTTAAAACCTTTTGCGCTTTTTTGGATTTTAAATGTACTCAAGCCTTCCTCAACTTTGATTTCCTCATTGCCATCAATAATGATATAGCTATCGGTGTTAGGTGGTGTTTTTGTTAAAGACACCTCAACCTTAGAATCTGTAGGAATAAGCAAAGGTCTAGCTGATAAAGACAAAGGATTTAGAGAAGTAATGACCAAAGCACTAACATCAGGAGAAACAATTGGTCCCCCGGCAGACAAGGAGTAAGCGGTTGAGCCATTTGAGGTAGATATGATTAGACCATCTGCCCTTTTGCGATAGACAAAATTATCATTTACCTTCACTTCGAATTGCATAAGCTTGTAGCTTTTTTGTGTGTGCAAAACAATTTCGTTATAGGCTGTATAAATCTTGCCATTATAGATACAGTCAATTGTTTCTTTGGTTTCAGGCAAACAGTTACCCTTTAATACCTCTATTAAATTTTGATCAACACTTCCATAATCAAGATCAGCCATAAAGCCAACTTTACCAAGATTAATCCCCACAAAAGGCACATCAAGATGTTGAAAATCTTTTGCAGCAGAGAGCATGGATCCATCACCCCCAATTACAGTGATTAAATCTATGCCATCCGTGGAAGGCAGGTCTGTTTTAGGCGTATATGTTACGAAAGAAACATTATTCTCTGATAGAATTTGACTAACATGCGCAAGAGCACTTTGGGTCTTTTCTTGGTCGTATGCTACAACTAATAATTTTTTATATTTAAACATTGGAAGACTATTTTAAAACTTTAAAACAAATCATTGAAGGGGATGATGCCATTACGTTCCTTTCAGGTGCAGGATTAAGTACCGCCGCAGGGCTGCCTGATTTTAGGTCTGATGCTAAGGGTTTTTGGACTAAAAATAAACCAGTGCATTTTTCTGACTATTTAACCTCGACAGAATCGAGAAAAAAATCTTGGCAGAACAATATAGCCATTCATCATGAGCTAACTAATGCAAAACCAACGAAAATGCATGCTCTAATTGAAAAAGCATTGAAAAGAAATCATCTTAACTCTCATATAACTCAGAATATTGATGGGTTACATACGTCAGAGGAGTGCTTGCCAGACCAAATAATTGAAATTCATGGCACAACTCGAAAAGCAGCATGCCTTAATTGCAATGAGGAATATGATGTCAAAGACTTTTATGAAGAATATAGCAAAGCAGATAACTTTCCACTGTGTCCTAAATGTCAAAATGGCTATGTAAAGGTTGCAACCATTTCTTTTGGTCAGCAATTAGACTCAGCAAAACTATCACTGGCTAAAGAAAAATCTAGTCAATGCAGATATTTCATTGTTATGGGGAGCTCTTTAAAGGTTTCACCAGCAAATCATTTTCCAAGAATAGCTTTAAATAATAATGCTAAACTAATCATTCTTAATTATGACTCAACACCATTTGATTCTGCTGCAGAGTTTGTAATTAATGAAAAACTAGAAAATATCTATGAGCAAATTAGCAAATAGTCTTGAAGAGCTGCTTTCCACTTTCAAAAAATTAAGGAATCCTGATACTGGCTGCCCTTGGGATAGAGAGCAAGACTTTAAATCAATTGCATCCTGCGCAATAGAAGAAGCTTATGAAGTTGCTGATGCGATCGAAAGAGAAGATTTTGAAAGCTTAAAAGCCGAATTAGGAGATTTATTATTTCAGATCGTATTTCATGCCGAAATGGCAAAAGAGCAAAACATTTTTAACCTTAATGAGGTTGTTGACGAGCTGAACTCAAAACTTATAAGACGACATCCACATGTCTTTGCAGATAGCTCGACAGATACTGCAGAAGGAAGCTTAGAGATATGGGAAGATGTTAAAGCGCAAGAGAGAAAAGATAAAAACCTCGATTCAATTTTAGATGACGTTCCTAGCAACCTTCCAAGCCTTACAAGAGCAAAGAAATTACAAAAAAGAGCAAAACGTGTTGGTTTTGATTGGAATGATGCTAATGAAGTAATGAAAAAACTTGATGAAGAAATATCAGAATTGAAATTTGAGCATGAGAAAAAATCTAAAGCAGGCATCTCGGAGGAAATGGGTGATATATTTTTTACATTAGTTAACCTTTCTCGTTACTATGATATTGAACCCGAGGATGTCATTAGAAAAACAAACCTAAAATTTGAAAAAAGATTCAAAGATATGGAAAATTTATCAAAAGAACGTGGAAAAAACTTGGATGATATGAGTTTAGAAGAGATGGAACAACTTTGGCAGGAAGTAAAATGATAAGAACTATTAGAGGGTGTATAACTTTTTTGCTTGTTTTGCTGAATGCAATCTGGGTCATACTGATTGTAACCCCATTGGGTTTTTTAAGACTTATTCCAATCAAACCATTTCAAATACTTATTCTTAAGCTCAATGAAAGGTTGGCAGAGTTGTATCTATTTTTTAATAGCCGTATACAAGATTTAATGCATGGTGCTGATTATAGAGTTGAAGGCATGGAAAAACTCAAAAAAGATATTTGGCAATTTACAACCATCAATCATTTAAGCTGGGCAGATATATTTCTATTTCTTTACTTCACTAATACCTTACAAAGCGTTCCAAGAATTTTCATGAAATCGCAACTTTGGTGGTTGCCGTTAACTTGGACTGCAAATCTTGGTTTAGCTATGCCTTATGTGGTAAGAAGATCTAAAGAAGCCATTATGGCTAATCCTGAACTTGCTAAAACAGACAAACAAGCTACTCTTCGCGCCTGCAAGGTTTATGAGCTCTTTCCAACTAATGTGGCGGGATTTATTGAAGGCACAAGGATTGATAAAGAAAAGTACGATGCCTCAAACAGCAAATTTAAAAACTTAATGCCTCCCAAAATTGGTGGGATGGGTTACACACTAGAGGTCATGCCATACATAGATCACCTCACTGATATTACTCTTGTCTACAACTCCGATAAACGTGGTTTTTGGGACTTTCTGTGTGGAGATTTACGTCAAGCAAGCGTCACTATCAATACCTATAAGATACCAGAAGAGCTCAGAGGGCAAGATTATTCAAACAATGATGAATTAAGAGCGAAACTTAAAGCATTCCTTGAAGAAATTTGGGAAGAAAAAGATCAAATCATTGAAAGAGAAAAGCAAAGATATGGCATTAAATCAGTTTTTTAGGTTAATTGCTCTTATTCTCTTAAGCTCGTGTTCAAATGAGACAAACAAGAGTGATATTGATTACCAAGAAGAGTTTAATTCAATTACATTTGCGTTTGAAAACTCTTCAATCTTAGATTTTAATGCTCAACAAGATATTGATGGAGAGTTTCTATCTGATTTCATCAATAAACTTGATCCACAGAAATCAATTTTTTTGGAAAGTGATATCTCAAAGTTTCAAAGTGAAGAATTAACCAACACCTACGATGTTTTAAATAATGTTGTTGAGGTCTTTTATGATAGGTACTCTCTTTCTCTCGAACTTAGAAAAGATCTTCTTATGAAATATAGGTTTAATTTTGATCTTGATGAATCCATTTCCTTCAATAAAGACAGGGGCTTTATGAATAATAAAGACGAAATCGAGGATTATGAACGCAAGATAATTAAAAACGAATTAATTGTAAAAATGCTTGATGGTGATGATTTTGAAGAGGCACGCAAGGAGCTACTAAATAATTATAAAGATAGAATTTCTTCATTAAAGAAGATAAGAGCTTCTGATAAATTTGGTGTACTTGCAAATAATTTTCTATCTCTTCTTGATCCTCACTCTTCATACTTCTCTCAAAGGGACATTGAAAACTGGAATCTAAGAATGAATCTTTCGTTTGAAGGGATAGGAGCGATTTTAGGCTATGAGAATGAAAAAGCTAAGATTGAAGAGTTAATGCCAGGTGGTCCTGCCATAAATTCAAAGAAAATTAATGTGGGCGACAGAATTATCTCTGTTGGTCAAGGCAGTGATGGTGTTATGGAGAATGTTATTGGGTGGCGGCTTGATGATATTGTTGACTCTATCCGCGGCGATGAAGGAACTATTGTAAAACTTGAAGTTGAAACAGACAGTACAACTAAAATAATTGAGCTTGAACGTGGAAAGGTATCTTTGGAAGAAAGTGATGCCTCAAAAGAAGTGATTGAAATGGATAATTATGAAATTGGGTATATAAAGCTTCCATCTTTTTATAGTGATATTGAGTGCTTGAGAATCAGCCAATATGGATGCAAAAGTGCCACACAAGATATCAAACGCTTTCTTATTGATTTCAAGTTAAGTGGAGTTGATGGCGTTATCTTAGATTTGAGAAACAATGGAGGTGGTTTTCTTCATGAAGCTGATTCATTAACCAGATTATTTATTGATTCTGGACCGACAGTGCAAGTGAAAAGCCCAGAGAGAGAACTGGAAATCTATACGACTTGGCAAACAACAAGAACTTGGAATAAACCACTAATAGTATTGGTAAATAAATTTTCTGCATCAGCTTCTGAAATTTTTGCTGGAGCAATGCAGGATTACAATAGAGCTCTGGTGGTTGGGCAAACCACATTTGGTAAAGGGAGTGTTCAGAGATTTAAAAATACCATCAATGGTCAAATTAAGTTAACTGATTCGCTATATTACAGGGTAACTGGAGAACCAACACAGCTTGCAGGAGTGGAACCAGACCTAGAGCTTCCCTCATTGCTAGAAAGTGATGGTGCTGGTGAAGACAGATATGACAATGCAATCAAACCCTCTCAAATTGATCAAGCATTGTTCTTTGCAAAGCCAACCTTGCCTTTAAATAATTTCTCAGCAACACATTCTCAAAGAATTGATCAATCACCTTATTACCAAAAGATTTCTGAAATAAAAATGAGTAATGAAAAAGATGAGGTGCTCAGCCTTAATTTTAACTCTCGGCAAAACAGACAGAACGAAGATAGGACAAAAACACTTGAACTGATCAATCTTAACAGAAAAATCTCGGGACTAGATCAGCTTGAAACTTATGAAGACTACCTAAACTTAGATGAGGATTATGACTTTGTTCTAGATGCTGAGATTGACCAATCACTAAATATCATTGAAGATTTAATACAAGTTACATCATGATAAGAATCATTAGTTTCAATATAAATGGCTTAAGAGCGCGTCCTCACCAATTAGAAAAATTGAAGGAGGTTTATGACCCTGATCTTATTGCTATACAAGAAATAAAAGTTAGCGATGAAGATTTTCCACCACAAATTCCTGAGTCCTTGGGGTACAAATACTTTAATTATGGTCAAAAGGGATTTCATGGCGTTGCAATATTCTCAAAAACAGAACCAACTAATGTTATCAAAGGATTAAATGGTGGTGATGACGAAGCACAAAAAAGATATATTCAGTGTGATTTTCAAACTTCAGTTGGAGTAATGTCTTTATGCAATTCCTATTTCCCACAAGGTGAAAATAGAAAACACCTAGATAAATTCCCATATAAGGATAGGTACTACAAAAGAATTACCAAACATATGAAGAATCTAGATACTAATATTGTGCTCACAGGCGATTTCAATATTGCACCACATAGAAATGACATTGGGATGAATGAAGATGGCATTAAAAGATGGTTGAGAGAGGGGCACACTGCTTTTTTACCTGAAGAGATTGAATGGTA
Source organism: uncultured SAR86 cluster bacterium (assembly GCA_902535365.1). Lineage (GTDB taxonomy): Bacteria > Pseudomonadota > Gammaproteobacteria > Magnimaribacterales > TMED112 > TMED112. Next base: position 325,718 of record CACATF010000001.1, on the reverse strand, counting down.
TGACAAGCTTTTAGCAACAGGTCTCGAAGATACTTGGAGAAAACTCAATCCTGATTCAACAAAATGCTCTTGGTTTGACTATAGATCAAGAGGCTTTGATCAAGACCCTAAGAGAGGGTTAAGAATTGATCATTTTCTTCTGTCTAAAGAACTTCAAGAAAAATATATTTCCTCAGAAATTGACCATGATTTAAGAGCAATGGAAAAACCATCTGATCATTGCCCTGTAGTTTTAGATCTCGATCTTGAATTTTCTTAGAAAATCTTATGCTTACCCCTTAAGATCTCCCAAAACATAATGTAGTCACTTACTAGGCTAAAAAAAGGATAGGTAAAAGTTGCTGGTTTATTTTTTTCAATAAAAAAATGGCTAACCCATGCAAATCCATATCCGGATAATAATGCAAATAATAGATTTATAGGTTCAAGTGTTACAAAAAGACGAACAAGAAAATAAATTGATAGTGCAGTCCCTATAAAATGAAAAAGTTTGGTATGTTTACCTTCATGCTCGGTAAGGTAATACGGATAAAATTCATTTATATTCTTGTATTTTTTCATTTCTAAATTATATATAAATAACTTGGTTTCTTGTACCAAACAATTATTTTTGTAAAACTATGCGGATGTCTAAAATTAATTTAATACTCATAACAACGTTACTATCATCATCTATTATTGCTGATGATAAAGGTGAACCATCACCAATTCTTCAGCCTGGAGCGCCAGGCCAACAAACTAAATCAATCAGTGCTGTAGAAGCAACAAACATAGCAAATAGCTCTTACACCACAGCTGATGTTTATTTCATGCAAGGCATGATTGTCCATCATGAACAAGCTTTGACAATGTCAAAACTAGCACCACAAAGAACTAACTCACCTGCCATTATTGACTTAGCAGGACGAATTGAAGGATCACAAGCAGATGAAATAAATTTTATGGAATCATGGTTAAAAGACCGTGATGAGAGTACAAAATATGAAATGAAGCACATGGGTATGCATAAAATGGCTGGCATGGCTTCACCTTTGCAGCTTAAAAACTTGGAAAACTCAAAAGGGACTGACTTCGATAGACTATTTCTTCAGCTCATGATTAATCATCATGATGGTGCAATTGAAATGGTTGATACTTTAAAAAAACAACCTGGTTCAAGATATGACCAGGTCTTAAATGAGTTTGTTTCTGATTTAACCAATGATCAAGCAATTGAAATTGAGCGAATGAATGGTTTATTAATCAATCTTTCCGATGATCCGCGAGCTGGTTTGGCAGCAGGGCTTTTCACCGCAGATGAGGCTATTAGCAATATGGAATTAATAGCATCGCTTAGAAAGCCTGTTGGTTTTTATGATCCAAAGAACCCAGCAATGAAAGCAGCTGCAGACCCCGACGATAAAGATGAGGTTAAGTCCATAGAGGAAGCATCAAGAAATACTCGATCACCAATGCTTAGCTTCTCTAACACTGATATGGCCTTCAAAGATAATGTTTTAGTAGCTGGAAGTTATCATGGATTTAATATTTATGATCTAGGTGATGATGGTATTCCTTCTCTAATTTCCTCCGTCATTTGTCCTGGCGGTCAAGGTGATGTCTCAATTGTTGAAAATTTATTAATCATGTCTGTGCAAGATACCAGAGGTAGAGTTGATTGTGGTTTACAAGGTGCAGGTTCTGAACCAACACCAGAAAGATTTAGAGGTATAAGAATCTTTGATATTTCTGATTTAACAATGCCTATGCAAGTTGGTGCGGTGCAAACATGTCGTGGCTCTCATACTCATTCTGTTGTTTCAGGACCAGATGCAGATGGCAAAATTATTGTCTATAACTCAGGCACTTCAAGTATTCGTGATGAAGAAGAGTTAGCTGGTTGTTTTGATAGTCCGGGCGATAACAGGACAGCTTTGTTTCGAATTGATGTCATAGAAATTCCGCTTAACAATCCATCTCAAGCAAAAATTGTTAAGAGTCCGGCTGTCTTTGCTGATGAAGAGACTGGAGTTTTAGCAGGTTTATGGCGTGGTGGTGATCATGGGGATCAAACACAACGTACTTCACGAACTGATGAGTGTCATGACATTACAGTTTTCCCTGCAGCTAATCTTGCTGCTGGAGCTTGCTCTGGTAATGGTATTTTATTTGATATCTCTGATCCATATAATCCACAAAGAATTGATGTTGTGACTGATGAAGGTTTTGCCTATTGGCATTCAGCTACATTTAATAATGATGGCACAAAAGTTGTCTTCACCGACGAATGGGGCGGCGGTGGCAGGCCTAGGTGTCGTGCTTGGGATCCATTAAATTGGGGTGCTAATGCAATTTATGACATTGTTGATGGTGAGCTTGTCTTTAAGAGTCATTACAAAATGCCTGCACCACAAACTGAAACTGAAAACTGTGTTGCTCACAATGGCTCAATCATTCCGGTTCAAGGCCGAGATATTTTTGTTCAAGCTTGGTATCAAGGTGGTATTTCAATCATGGATTTTACTGATTCAAGCAATCCAATTGAGATAGGCTATTTTGATAGGGGGCCAATTTCTGAAGATAGTCTTGGCACAGGTGGATTTTGGTCAGTGTATTTCTATGAAGGAGTAATTTATGGCACAGAAATAGTGCGTGGGCTAGATGTCTTTAAACTGGTGCCCAGTGAATACCTCTCAGAGGCAGATATTGAAAGTGCCAATAATGCTTACCCAGCAGAAGGTCCCAAAAGATTGTTTAATCCTCAGCAGCAAATGCCAATGACTTGGCCACAAGCTGCAGGTTCTGGAAATTAGTGAATAGCATAACTGCCGATAGATATTTTTATATTGTCGGCAGGTTTTTGCTTGGCTTATATTTCCTGTTACCTGGTCTAGCTAAAGTTTTTTTGTTTCAAGATAACTTGGATGTTGTCGTCTTAAGAGAAGTACCCTTCCCTACTTTTTCTCTCTCGTTAGTTGCAATCGCACAAATATTTTTTGGAACAATGTTGATGGTTGGCAAATACGTTTATATGGGAGCATTGGTGCTAGCCGTCGTGACACTATTAATAAATTTTTATATTCATGATTTTTGGAATATGGCTGGGGATGCTAATCAAGCACATGAAACCCAAAACTTTGTAAAAAATTTAGGGATATTTGCAGGACTGTTGGTTTTAAGCAAAAGAAGTGCTCAAGCTTGATTACTCCCACTCAATTGTAGCTGGCGGTTTTGAGGTGATGTCATAAACTACTCTACTAATGCCATCAATTTCATTCACTATTCTAGTAGATACGTGCTCAACAAATTCATGAGGCAAGGCTGTTGCTTTTGCTGTCATAAAGTCAGTGGTATTCACTGACCTTAGTCCAATGACATCAGCATAGATTCTGTTATCACCTACCACACCAACAGATTTTACAGGCAGATAGAAAGCGTAAGCCTGGCTTGCGGAATAATAAAGATTTTGTTTTTTAAGCTCAGATAAGAATATATGATCTGCCTCCCTTAACTTGTCCAATCGATCTTTATTGACTTCACCTATAATCCGTATCCCAAGACCTGGGCCTGGAAAGGGGTGCCTTTCCACAATCTCATTAGGCAAGCCAATAGCTTTGCCTATTTTTCTCACCTCATCTTTAAAGAGCATACGAAAGGGCTCTAACAATTTAAGCTGCATTCTTTCTGGCAGCCCTCCGACATTATGATGAGATTTAATGACTTTTGCTTTTGTCTTCGAATTACCTGCTGATTCAATGACATCAGGATATATTGTGCCTTGAGCAAGCCACTTAATGTCGTTTAATTTTTTACTCTCGCTTTCAAATACTTCTATGAATGTATTGCCAATAATCTTTCTTTTTTGCTCAGGGTCTGTGACGCCTTCAAGTTTAGAAAGGAATATATCTTGTGCATTCACCAAATTAACCGAAAGGCCTATTTTTTCTTTGAGGCCTGTTACAACATTATGTGCTTCATCTTTTCTGAGCAAACCATGGTCAACCATGACACATGTCAGCCTATTGCCTAAGGTTCTATGTAAAACAGCGGCAAGCACTGTTGAGTCAACGCCTCCACTTAAAGCCAATAATACTTCTTCATCTTTGACTTCTGTTGCGACCACCGCATCAATTTGCTGCAGAATATCATCAGAGCTCCAATTCTGCTCAATACCACATATATCAAGAAAGTTTTTTATGATCGCAGTGCCATTTTCGGTATGGGTAACTTCTGGATGAAATTGCAGACCAAAATATTTTTTTGAGGTATTTTCATAGGCAGCAATAGGTGAATTATCTGATGTGGCCGTAATGGCATAGCCGTCCGGCAGAGATTCAACCTTATCACCATGAGACATCCAAACGTCTGATGAGTCACTCATATTTTTGAACAAAACTGTATCGGCTTTGATGTTTATTTTGGCATAGCCAAATTCTTTTTTCCCTTCATTGATAATCTGGCCCGCCTCTTGATGAGCAAGAACTTGCATGCCATAACAGATTCCCAAAATTGGTTTGTTACTATCAAAAATCAGGCTATCAATAGTCGGATTGCCCTCAATATTTGATGATTCTGGCCCGCCAGATAAAATAAACCCTTCCACATTATCCAAAACCGGGATTTCGTCCCAAGGGCATACTTCTGAATAGACGGAGAGCTCTCTTAGTCTACGAGCTATAAGCTGTGTATACTGTGATCCAAAATCAACAACTAGTATTTTTTTCATTAGTCAGATCTATAGTTTGGTGCTTCTTTGGTAATACTTACATCATGAACATGGCTTTCTAGAACACCTGACCTAGTGATTCGCTGAAACTGCACCTTAGACTTCATTTCTTCAATATCTTTTGAGCCTGTATAACCCATGCCTTGTCTGAGACCACCTTCTAACTGGTAAACGACATCTTTCAGCCAGCCTCTAAATGGTACTCTGCCTTCAATGCCTTCAGGCACTAATTTGTCTGCATCAATATCTTCTCCCTGCATGTACCTATTGGCATCAGTTCTCTTAGACATAGCTCCAATTGAGCCCATACCTCTGTATGTTTTAAAACTTCTACCTTGGTAGAGTTCAACTTCGCCAGGAGCCTCTTCAGTTCCAGCAAAAATACTGCCAAGCATCACCGTGCTGGCTCCAGCACCAATGGCTTTTACAACATCTCCAGAATAACGAACACCACCATCAGAGATAACAGGGATATCCTTAGCCTCTTTTACTACTTCCATTACTGCAGATAGTTGCGGCACACCAACTCCCGCAATAATCCTTGTGGTACAAATTGATCCAGGTCCAACTCCAACTTTAATTGCATCAGCGCCTGCAGCAACTAGATTCTTAGCTCCAGTTCCAGTGGCAACATTCCCGGCAACAACATCAATCTTTGGAAAGTCTTTCTTAAGTAATTTGACTGCCTCAACAACTCCTTTAGAATCTCCATGTGCGCTATCAAGCACAAAGACGTCGACTCCAGCCTCAACCAGCAACTTGGCTCGTTGCTGCAAGTCTTTTGATACGCCAACTGCACCACCAACTATTAAACGACCCTCAGAGTCACGAGAGGCAAGAGGATAATCGATAGATTTTTCAATGTCCTTCATAGTTATTAGACCGACAAGCTTGTCACTATCGTCTAAAACCAAAATCTTTTCTATTCTATGTTTGTACATTAAGGCTTTGACGTTATCTTGTGTTTCACCTTCATGAACTGTAATTAGTTTGTCTTTAGGAGTCATAATTTCAGAAACTAGCTGCTCCTCATCTCGTGCATATCGAAAGTCCCTACTAGTCACGATACCTTTTAACTCTTCATCATCGACCACAGGCATACCAGAGATCTTCAATTCTCTTGTTAGCTGTACCAATTCTTTTAGTGTGTTGGTTGATTTGATTGTTATAGGATCACGAACAATGCCACTTTCAAATTTTTTGACCTGCAAAACTTGAGCGGCCTGTTCTTCTGGTGAATTATTTTTATGGATGATGCCAATGCCACCAAGTGATGCTAAGGCGATAGCCATTTTAGCTTCAGTTACAGTATCCATTGCTGCTGAGCAAAACGGTAGGTTTAAATCTATGTTTTTAGTGAATTTTGTTTTAAGCGATACTTGCTTTGGCAGGACGTCAGAATGCATTGGCAAGACCAATACATCGTCAAATGTGAGAGCTTCTGTCAGAACCTTTTCCATAATATAGTATATAGCAACAGTGTTTTTGTTTCCACGATGGATATTCTAATTTTCGTAAATTTTTTTCTTGTTTTTATGATTGGAGCAAGTTTGTGCAGCTGGATTACATATGAATTTGATAATTACGAGATAGACACATCCCTTAGAAATAAACTTTTTAAAAGATCAAAGTGCGATCACTGTGGGGAAAAACTAAAGTGGTACAACCTTTTTCCTGTTTTTTCCTATCTTTTTCAAAATGGAAAATCTACTTGCTGTAATAAGCAGATTAATTTTAAATATTTAGCACTTGAAGGCTTTGCTGGAGTTATTTTGCTTCTAAGCTTTTCTCTAAATAGTATCTATCTTGGGATTATTGCGCTTCTAGTTTTGGCATTAGTTATTTTCGATGAGCGTTATCTAGAAATACCACTCTGGATCAATATTGCCATGCTAGTTTGGGTGCTAAATTACCATCAAAATAATTCTAGTTTTGAGATGATGCAAAATAATTTCATGTTTGCACTCATAGTATTTGCTGCATTGCTTTTGCTTTATTTTATATTTTTAAAAGTTAAGGGTTACGCTGGTTTTGGATTGGGTGATGCCATATTAATCTTTTCCATCTGCTTGCATTTAGGACTTCCTCTTGGCATTTATGCTATAACTTTGGCCTCACTTGGTTTGTTGGTAAAAATATTGTGGGTTAAGCGTTACAAGGAACAGCATGCCTTTGGGTCGTGGCTTGGTGGTTCTTTTTTAGTTATTACCTTATACCAAGAATTTTATGGGTTTGCAGGCTTAGCTTCCATTTAGGATTTTTTTGACAATAAGTTATTGTTGCATTTAAATTTTCTTGATATTTATTCGAGTCCATTGGTTGAAGATAAAACTCACTATAGTCGAATAACAAGAATTTTTCTGGGTCTAACGATTCTTGCGGGAAAATAACCTTAATTTCATTACCTTTCTTCAACTTAATTTCAGTATTAGCCTTTGGGCTCATGCAAATCCAGTCAATATGATCCGGCGCATCTAAGGTTCCATTGGTTTCCACTGCAATATAGATCTGTTCCTGCTTAAGTGCAGCCACTAATTCGTCGTTTACTTGCAATAAAGGCTCACCGCCTGTTAAAACAACTGCTATGTTGTCATCTCTACTAACCCATAAAGATTTAATTTTTTCAATTAGTTGATTCGCAGAATAGACACCACCATTAATACCATCGGTGCCATAAAAATCAGTATCGCAGAACTGGCAAATTGCTGATTTTCTATTTTTTTCTTTGCCACTCCATAGGTTGCAGCCTGAAAATCGAACGAAAACAAAATCTCTTCCTGTGTTGCTGCCCTCACCTTGTTGTGTGAAATAAATTTCTTTGATTCTATAGCTCATCTAGTGGATCGTTAACCTGGATTGCCTGAAATGAAGCTGCTCTCTCTAAACAGGCACTGCATTTACCACAAGGTTTTTCTTTGCCCTCATAGCAAGTCCAAGCCTTGCTGTAATCTAGATTCATATCTAAACCAACTTTGATAATTTCAGCTTTTGAAAGATCTTGAAAAGGTGCTTCAAAATTGATCTTATGGTAATCGCAGATTGAAAGAACCTCAGCCATTTTCGCAATAAACTCAGGCCGACAGTCCGGATAGATTTCATGATCACCAGAATGTGCTGCGTACCATAAGTAATCGAGTTCATTTTTTATTGCTAGTGAAGCTGCCACTGAAATCATTACCATATTTCTATTTGGGACAACTGTTTGTTTCATTTTTTCTTTGTCATAGTTGCCTTCTGGAATATCGCTATCACCTACTAAAGCTGACCCAGCTAAAATTTTTTGTAGATCTAAATTTACTATTTCGTGAGCAATACCCAACTTCTCACATGCTGCTTTGGCATATTCAATTTCAATTTTATGTTTTTGACCATAGTTGAAAGTAATGGCTTCCACTTTCTCGAACGAACTCAGAGCCTTATTTAGCAAGGTATAGGAATCTAAGCCTCCTGAATAGACAACTAATACACTCTTCATTTAAATATGGTCTGTTTTTGCAGCACAGATAAAATCGTTTTTATGTAAGCCTTTAATTTTATGGCTCCACCAGTGAACCTCAACTCTACCCCACTCTAAAACAATCTTAGGATGATGATCTTCCTCTTCAGCAAGCAAAGCTACAGCTTTTGCAAAATCTAAGGCTTGTAAGTAACTGTCAAAATTGAATACTTTGGCTAGCTGATCTATACCATCAATATTATTGATTTCCCAACCATTAAGTTCTGACATAAATTCAACTTTTTCATTTTCAGTAACTAGAGGAGCATCTATTCTGCATGCTTCACATTTGCTTTCTTGAAGAGACATTAAAAATAAGGTTTGGTTAAGTTTTTTGGATCTAGCAAACTTTCTAGCTCTTTACGTTCAATCGTAGTCATTTCCTCAGCTACATCAATAATTGGTCGTTTCTCTTTATAGGCTTTTTTAGCAATTTCAGCTGCTTTCTTATACCCAATTCTTGAATTTAGAGCTGTCACTAATATTGGGTTTCTGTTTAAATTCTCCTCAACGTTTTTTGTATTAACTTTAAATGTTTTAATGCATTTTTTAGCTAACAATGGCATAGCATTTCCCATCAGGTTAATACTTTTAAGAAGATTGTAAGCAATTAGCGGCAACATGACATTTAGTTGGAAATTTCCACTTTGCACTGCAACTGAAATAGATACATCATTACCAATAACGTCAGCACAAGCCATTGATACTGCCTCAGGAATTACAGGATTTACCTTGCCTGGCATGATACTGCTCCCAGGCTGTAATGCCTCGAGCTCTATATCAGATAGACCAGTCAGCGGCCCGCTGTTCATCAACCTTAGATCATTCGATATTTTCATTAAAACTAAGGCGAGGTTCTTTACTGCGCTTGATAATTCTGCCGAGTTGTCTTGTGAGCTTAATCCCTGGAAAAAGTTTGGAGTTGGCTTAACTTTAAAACCTGAAACCTTCTCCATTGTCTGACAAAATGCTTTTGGAAAACCTTTATGTGAATTAACACCAGTCCCAATTGCTGTTCCGCCTTGGGGTAATTGCATCATTCTTTTGGTTGCGGTAGTCAATGATGTTTTGCAACTTTTTAGTTGAGCTGACCAACCCATGAGTTCTTGGTGAAAATCAAGAGGCATAGCATCCATCATATGGGTTCTGCCTGTTTTAATTTGGCCTTGTAAGTTTTTAGCTTTCTTTTCAACCTCTTCAATAAGTAGATCTAGGCCAGGAAATAAGAACTCATCCATATCAAATAATGCGCTCATGCATATGGCTGTTGGAATAGTATCATTGCTACTTTGGCTCATATTAACGTCATCATTGGCGTTGACGTCTTGGCCAAGCTTTTCTGTAGCTAAGTTTGCAATAACCTCATTTGCATTCATGTTGGTGCTAGTACCAGATCCTGTCTGGAATACATCCAAAGGAAAATGATCATCAAAATCCCCAACCATTACCATCTTTGCAGATGCTTTAATGGCATTAGCTTTCTTTGCCGTCATTAAACCAAGGTCATGGTTTGCTGAGGCAGCTGAATACTTGATGGCACCTAATGCCTTAATAAAAGATCTGCCAAATGGAAATTTGAACTTGATTCCACTAATTGGAAAGTTTTCAATAGCTCTTTGGGTTTGTGCGCCCCAAAGTGCTTTTTTTGGGACTTTAACATCTCCCAGACTATCCTGCTCGATTCGAAAAGATTGTTTTTTTGTCATATCAATTTTTTTTTAACAGGTATATTATATGTCTATTATGGGTGTTGGAGAAAAAATTGATATCAATAAGGGCAAACTTTCATACAAAGGACGTGGCCTCTCTGGATGTATAGACATAAACTCAAAATCATTTGAAGAACAAAGACGACATGGGCTTGAAAAACTAGCAGCTGCATACCGAATATTTGCCCGCAAAGGTTTCGACCTAGGCTTGGTTGGCCACATATCTTTTCGTGACCCGGAGTTTAGTGACCATTTCTGGATAAACCCGCTTGGATATCATTTTGGCCAGATGAAGGTGAGTGATCTTGTGCTTATGAATTTTGATGGTGAGCTTGTCTTTGGCAAAGAGAGGACTGGTGATGCAGCATTTTGTATTCATTCTGAGATTTACAAATCCAGGGAAGACATCAAATCAATTGCTCATGCTCATCCAATGTACGGCAAAACCTTTTCAGCACTAGGCAAAGAGTTATTGCCTATTTCACAAGATTCCTGTGCTTTTTATGAGAGAACAGCAATGTTCAATGATTATGATGGCGTTGCTAATGGGCCTGATGAAGGTATAAATATTGCGAAAGCGTTAGCTGATAAGGATTTTGTTATTCTTCAAAATCATGGCATCTTAACCACTGGTTCAATGGTGGATACTACTGTTTGGTATTTCCTAAATATGGAGGAAGCCTGTAAATCACAATTACTAGCAGAAGCTGTGGGTGAGCCTATTGCTATACCACATGAAACAGCCTGCTCTACTAGAGATTACGTTGCCAATGATTTATCTGCATTTGCAAGCTTGCAACCAATGCTAGATGTTTTGTGGGAAGAAGAGCCAGATTTTCTTGATTAAGTTATCACTGCTTGAACTTCTAGATATTCATCAATACCAAAATGACCATGCTCTCGTCCATTGCCTGACATTTTGAAACCACCAAACGGTGCTGGATAATCGCCTCGAGAAATTCTGTTAATAATTACTTGTCCTGCTCTTATTTTCTTTGCTAACTCTTGTCCCCTTTGTGGATCAGAGCAAGAAATCATACTTGAGAGACCATATTGTGTATCATTGGCAATCTCAATGGCCTCATCAATATCATTATAGGGAATCAGGCAAATAACAGGCCCAAAAATCTCTTCTTGCGCAATGGTCATATCATTTTGAACATTGGTAAATACAGTTGGTTTGACAAAAAAACCTTTATCTAAACCATCTGGCCTACCAACTCCGCCGCATGCTAAGTCAGCGCCTTCATCGATACCATCTTGTATAAGTGTTTGAACTTTTTCATATTGAGTTTTATTAGATATCGGACCAAGGAAAGTTTCTTCACTATTTGGATCACCAGTTAACATAGCTTCAGCAGCATTGACCGCAATTTCTGTGGCATCTTTCAACATATGCTGAGGCACAAGCATTCTTGTTGGTGAAGAGCATGACTGACCGGTATTAAAAAAGCATTGTTTCATACCCATTGTGACAGCAGCTTCTAGATCAACATCATCTAAAATTAAATTTGGCGATTTACCACCCAGCTCTAAAGAAACTCTTTTTATGTTATCAGCAGCATGTTTCTGTATATCAATGCCTGCTCTAGTTGATCCTGTGAATGAAATCATTTCAAGATCAGGATGAGTGCTCATTGCTCTGCCTACAACGGCTCCATGGCCATGAATCATATTGAACATGCCCTTTGGCATACTTGTTTCGTGTATTACTTCAGCCAGAATATGAGCAGCACCAGGTGTGATTTCACTGGGTTTAACAACAAAACTTGTCCCTGCAGCAATTGCCGATGCAATTTTTGTACATATTTGGTTAAGTGGCCAGTTCCAGGGAGTAATCATACCCACAGGACCGATAGGCAATCGATTTAATGTAATATTGCCATGCTCTTCTGTGAATTTAAATTGATCAATTATTGCTAAGGTGTTTTTAAAATGGATTGTGCCTGCACCATATTGAGCACTACCGGCCATCTTTAATGGCGCGCCCATTTCCTCAGATATGGCTTTAGCAAAATCATCCCTACGTGCAGCCATCCCCTCTAAGATTTCGGTAAGAATTGTTTTTCTTTGTTCCAAAGTAAGAGAGCTTGCTTGTAAAAATGCCTTATTGGCTGCCGCAACTGCAAGATCAACGTCTTCTTCGTTGCCAGCAACAACGAAACCTATCTCTTCTTCAGATGCTGGATTTATTAATGCAATTTTTTCAGTGCCCTTTGGAGCTACAAACTCACCATTGATATAAAATGTCCCAATTTCCATACTCTTATTTTAACCTTTGATCTCTGAGAAAACATCAATAGCTTTTTTTCTTGATTCTTTTAAATCAACCATTGCTTTTGGATAACCATACTGTTCAGGATTTTCTGGCATATGAATTTGTGAGATTGGGCAATCTTTTAATTCAGGAATCCATTTTTTTATGTATTTGCCTTCAGGATCGAACCGCATTGATTGTGTTTCCGGGTTCATAATACGAAAATACGGTGCTGCATCCGTTCCAGTGGATGCGCTCCATTGCCAGCCGCCATTGTTGGAAGCTAAATCACCATCAACTAAATGTTCCATAAAGTACTTTTCACCCTCTTGCCAATTGATCAATAAGTTCTTGCTTAAAAACATAGCTACTATCATTCTAGTTCGGTTGTGCATCCACCCTGTAGCAAGCATTTCTCTCATACCCGCATCGACAATTGGAATACCAGTTTTGCCCTCTTTCCACTTATTTAAATCATCTTGGTCATCCCGCCATGGAATATTTTTTGTGTAACTAATAAATGGCTGGTCTCTTGATACTTTTGGAAAGTTATAAAGAATGTGTCGGTAAAATTCACGCCAAAGAATTTCTGAAACCCAGTGCACTATTCCCTTGTCTCCATCATCTAATAAGCCATTATTGAATTCCATAGCTTTTAGAAGACACCATTTTGAGGATACAACTCCAGAATTTAAATATGGCGACAGCATTGAGGTTGCTTTAATGTTTGGAAAGTTTCTCTCTTCTTTGTATGCAGAGCCTTTAGTCTTTAAGAATTCATTAATATGATTCCTGATAAAGTCTTCACCTGATTCCCAATATTTTGCTTGACTGACTTTAGTTTCAGCCAAGTATTTGCCAAGATCAGAACTTTTAATACTTAATTCAGACTTAGGCTCGGGAATAGGCAGAAGTTCAAGCTGCTTATCATCTAATTCAGCAAACCATTTTTTCTTGAATGGGCTATAAACAGAAAAATTGTTACCGGTTGTAGTTTTTAAGCTGCCTGGTTGGTGAATGACCTGATCATGGTAGTTAAAAATGCCAACGCCATTTTCTCTAAAATCATGATATATCTGTCTATCACGCTCTAATTCATAGAAAGGGTATTCGTTATTAAAGTAAAGCGACTTAACATCATTTTCTTGAATAAAATTCCATAAAACCTTTGGGGAATTAGCAAAAGTCTCAGCATCAAGCACAACAAGCGGAATATTAAGTTTTTCCAATTCAGTTTTAAGATTCTCTAAATTACGAAACCAGAAATTAATTTTTGTTTTAGCATCATTCTGCATTTCCCATTGCTTGAATGTTGTTAAATATACGCCTATAACTTCCTGACTATTCAAGCAGGCATTATGCAAAGCAGGATTATCAAGGACACGCAAATCGTTCCTAAACCAACAAATTGATCTCATAATAAATCTAGTACCTTTGATTTAAGGGCATCTCGCTCAGCTACAACAAATTCTTTAACTTTTTCTTGGTATTTGTCTTCTGATAAATGAAGTTGATTAAGCCTAAGGATTCTCAACAGACCTTTATCCTCGAATGAAGAGATAATTTCATGGTGGTGCTCCCTTTTAATTGGACCACGAAGCTCAATGACATTAACAAAATACCCTCTAGTTAGAATCTCAACAATCATACTGGTGCTGTCAGCGGTAACAAAGATGTGGCTATGCGTATCAATTGCATCTTGTAGTTTTTCGAAAGGCGTATCCTCTAAATCAAGAAAGGTCTGGTTTGGTCCAGAATTTTCTTTGAGGTTATCCCATGCAAATTTTGGTGTTCGTCTAGAGTTTACAAATGTAGTATTAATATTTTTAAACTCAAAGGCCAACCTGTACCAGTCACTTTCGCCATAATCGTACCCACTTCCATCGCCGCCAATCAAAATCAGGCTTTGCTTTATAGCTGATTTTTTCTCACTGTATGGTGAAAATTTGGTTGGTGGTAAATCCGTTGATATGATCTTGTACACATTGCTTATATCTTTTTTTGTGGAAACAATGCCATCAAATTTTTTCATTAATCTAAATTTTGGTGTGCCAATATAAATTACTTTAGCTCCTGATGATTTTGCTAACAGATAAGCTGGGATTACAGTTCGTGAGCCTGAACATAAAACAAAATCATAGTTAAAATCCACCACACTTGGATTCATTAACTTCATTAAAAATAAATAAAGCTTCTCAGAAATCAGGGTAAATATACGTTCAATGAAACCAGGTAAAAAATAGAGATCCTTTCCAAGAATAAATACATCTTTTTCTTTATTATATTTTTGAATAATTTCTCGAAGACCTAAACACTGACTTAAGTGGCCCGCTTTTTTATCTGCAACAATTGCTATTTTCATAGTAAATTATTTGTGAAATTTACTTCATAAGTTTGATCTGAAATTCTTTTATAATTTGCTTTTCCTCCAGCCTCATTTACCAAGCAAATTCCAGCAGCAAAGTCCCAAAGATAAACGCCTTTCTCAGCATAGCAATCGCATTTTCCTGATGCAATGTACGCACATGATAAAGCAGCACTTCCAAACATTCTGATTTTTTTCCACTCTCTCAAACTATCAAGATATTTAAATGAAGAGTCTATGGTCTCGGAAGCAGGAAATCCCGTAGTTAAAGAAGCTTTATTCTTTGAATTTATACTTGAGACAGTGATCCTCTCTCCATTTAAATATGCTCCTTTTTCTTTAACTGCAGTATAAAGTTCATCACTATTAAAATTATAAATAACCCCAATAACGCTTTCATTATCTTTCATTAGTCCTATAGAAATACAACATTGATCCAGGCCACGAAAATAATTGGCCGTTCCATCCAGTGGATCAACAACCCAAAAAGAATCATCAATAATCTTGCCGCCATATTCTTCACCCATTATTGTAATATCAGTAGCTTCAAGCTCTTTTCGTATAATAAGCTCCGCATCCCTATCAATCTCAAGCTTTATATCTCTTCCAACTTCTGAGAGGATCTCCTTTTTCTCTTTTTGTTTTGAGATCAAAAAGGTGCCAGCTTTTTTTGCTGCTAAGATGGCAATCTTACTTAAATCTTCAAGTATCATTTTTAACTGCATTCCATGCGTCTCTACACATTTCGTCAATACTGTAAACTGCTTTCCATTTTAATTCACAATTTGCCAGATGTGGGTCGGCATAACATACCTCAACATCTCCCTTTCTTCTGTCAGTAAAATCAATCTTTATGTTTGTACTGTTTACCCTATTAAATGATTCTACCAATTCAAGAACACTGGTCGCCTTACCAGTGCCAAGGTTATATGTTTTAAAAAGGTTTTCTTCATTATCATATATGTACTCAATAGCAGAAAAATGTCCCGCTACTAAATCTGAGATATGTATATAATCTCGCTCGCCAGTCCCATCTTGGGTGTTATAGTCGTTTCCAAAAACTGATATTTCGTTGCTTTTATTTTTTATTACCTCAATTAGTTTAGGCATCAAGTTATTAGGTTTGTTTGTATAGTCCTCAACAACAATACCATCTTTATGACTGCCAACTGGGTTAAAGTATCTCAGGCAAATAGCTTCTATATTCTTTGTCCTTGAATAGTCTTTGATTAACAACTCAGAAGAAATTTTTGTACTTCCATAAACTGATTCTGATTTAATCGCGCATTTTTCACTAATAGGTTGTATTACGCTTTCACCATACACAGTTGCTGATGATGAAAATATTAACCTTGTGCCTGACAAACATGCTTCCATAATATTCATTGTTGATAAAACATTATTCTGCCAATAAAGATCTGGTTTAGTTTCAGATTCGCCAACTGCTTTTAAACCGGCAAAATGAACGACATAATCTGGCGCAAAATCATTAAAGATGTCTTTTACTTTTTCACCCGAAATTGAGAGATCTAAATCAACAAACCTAAATTTTGAAAAGTTTTTTTTAAAATATTTAATATTTTTGTCTGTAGAGTTAATGAAATTATCAATACCTAAAACCTCATAATTCTTTTTTAGTGCCTCATAGCAAAATGTGCCTCCAATATATCCAGCACACCCTGTTATAAGTATTTTTTTCATTTCTTGCTGTTTTGTTCCAAATGATTCTTTAGGAAGAGCATAAATTTTCCTGCATCTGCACCATTAATCACTCTGTGGTCATAAGATAGAGTCAGTGGAAGTACCTTTTTAGTTAATACATTTCCCTCATCAAGATAAATCTCTTCTTTTGATCTTGAAACACCTATTATGCCAACTTCAGGAGGATTGATAATTGGCGTGAAGCCCGTTCCACCCATTGGGCCAAGACTTGAGATGGTAAAAGTGGCCCCAGCAAGATCTTTTGCCAAAAGTTTTTTACTTTTAGCTTTTGTGGACAAATCTATAATATTTGAGGCAATATCTGTAATTGATAATTTATCTGCATCTTTTATCACCGGCACTATAAGCCCAGCATCAGTATCCACTGCCACACCAATATTTATATATTTCCTCATGAATATCTCACCATCACCAACTAAGGATGAGTTAAAGATAGGGAATTCTTTTAGAGCTTCAGATACAGATTTGATAATGAAAGCTAGCGGCGTGACTTTAACCTGAGAACTCTCATTAATTATTTTCCTTGAAAGTTCAATATTTGTTAAATCAGCCTCTTCGAAATGGGTAACATGCGGTATGGTTTGCCATGATTGTTGCAAATTTTTTGCACCAAGAGCACGGATTTTTGTCTGCTTGACTAGTTCATAATCGCCAAATTCAATTAACTTCTCTTGAGGATAATAATCTTCAGATGGTGGTTTTGAAGAATGTACAAAGTTTTTTAAATCTTCTTTGGTTATTAAGCTATTTTTGCCAGTGCCACTTATTTTATGTAAATCAATTTCAAGTTCACGAGCTATTTTTCGGACAGCTGGACCAGCATTTATACCATCAAAATTTAAAACTCTCTCATTTTTTGGAGAAGTCTCATTAACTTTGGTTGGCTCTGGAATCTCAGGCTCTGGATTTGAGACTTTTATATCTTTAGTCTCAGTTTTTATTGTTGCAAAAACCATGCCCTCTTTGACGCTATCGCCCTCAGAAACATTTAACGAGATTATTTCACCATCAAAATCGGATGGTACTTCCATAGCTGCCTTTTCTGATTCAAGAACAATTAAGGGATCATTTGTTTTGACTATGTCACCAGGCTTTACTGACAGTTCAATAATTTCAGTATCATCAGCTTCTCCTAGGTTTGGTATTTTTAATTCAATCTCTTTTATTTCTGCCATGGATGGTCCTTATTTAAAGCCAATTCATTCTCTTCAGCATAACTTTTTGCCAATTTCGTATTTCTCAAAGCAATTAATGATGCATACACAATATTGTCTTTATCGATTTCAAAAAACTGCCTTAGGTTTTCTCTGGTGTCGCTTCTGCCAAAACCATCAGTTCCAAGGCATATATAATTCCCATTAATAAATCTTCTAATTTGTTCTGGATAATTTCTCATATATTCAGATACAGCTATTGTTGGCAATTCATCTGAGAAGCACTTCTCAACGTATGATAAATCATTACTATTATTCATGTAACGGCTTCTTTCAGCAGCTAAGCCCCCTCTAGCAAGCTCATTAAAACTTGTTATACTCCAAACTTCGCAACTAATATCCATTTTTTCTAAAATTACTGATGCTTCCAATGCAAATCTCAAAGTTACACCAGAAGCTAGCAATCTTACTGAAGGTTTTTTTGCATCTAGAAACTTATAACCTCCAGACATAATTGCTTCATTTGTAGCTTTTTTTGGTCTTTCAGGGTGATGATAGTTTTCATTCATTAATGTCAAGTAATAATAGTTATCGTTATTTTTACCATACATGTCTTCTATGCCTTCTTGCACTATTGTTGCTAGCTCATACGAAAAGCATGGATCATAAGATTTACAATTGGGTATAGTTTGAGCTAGCAAGTGACTATGTCCATCTTGATGCTGCAAGCCCTCACCGTTCAATGTCGTTCTGCCTGATGTTGCTCCAAGCAAAAAACCTCTTGCTCGCGCATCTCCTGCTGCCCATGCTAAGTCGTGAATCCTTTGAAAACCAAACATTGAGTAATAAATATAAAAAGGGATCATTGGCAACTTATTTGTTGAATAAGACGTTGCTAATGCAAGCCATGCAGAAAAGGCCCCTGCCTCATTTATACCCTCTTCTAACATTACTCCATCTTTTGATTCACGATACCACATAACCTTATCAGCATCCTCTGGAGTATATTTTTGCCCCTCAGAGCTATAAATACCAAATTGTCTAAAAAGACCATCCATCCCAAATGTTCGCGCCTCATCGGGAACAATTGGAACAACATATTGGCCTAAATTCTTATCTCGTAATAAAGAAGTTAATAAACGAACAAAAACCATTGTTGTGGACATTTCTCTTTTGGTTTCAGTATTAAATTCTTTGAAATGTTCATTGCTGTTTAATGACAGCGTCTTATTTTCATTAGGTCGTATTGGTAAGAAGCCTCCAAGATTTTGTCTTTGTCTAATAAGATATTTAAACTCAGCTGAATCCTTTTCGAATTTTAAATATGGCAAATCATCAAGATCATTTTCTTCAATTGGCAAATTAAAGTTATTGATGAAGGATTTTAAATTTTCTTGACTCAATTTTTTTACTTGATGAGTCGTATTGTCAGCTTGCCTTGAGCCGATACCATAACCTTTAATCGTGAAGGCAAGAATAACCGAAGGCTTGCCTTTTGTTTCATAAGCTTTTTTATATGCGTTAAAAACTTTGATTGGGTCATGTCCACCCCTATTAAGTTCTTCAATTTCTTTGTCTGTCATATGCTCTACAAGCTTCAATGCCTCTGGATGTTTACCAAAGAAATGTTTCCTAGTATATGCTCCTCCCTTTGCTTTGAAGTTTTGATATTCCCCATCTACAGTATTATTCATTACCCATCTAAGAGCTCCAGTTACATCTCGCTCCAACAAATCATCCCATTTTCTTCCCCATATGAGATTTATTACATTCCAGCCAGCAGCTTGAAAAATCTCTCCCAATTCAGTAACAATTCTTGAATTGCCTCTTACAGGCCCATCTAAACGTTGTAAATTGCAATTTATAACAAAAATTAGATTATCTAAGTTTTCTCTAGCTGCCAAAGATATTGCTCCAAGTGACTCTGGTTCATCCATTTCTCCATCACCACAGAACATCCATATTTTACGATTTTCATATTTTAATAATTTTCTCGATTCAAGATACTTCATTACATGTGCCTGATAAATTGACATTATTGGACCCAAACCCATAGAAACTGTTGGGAATTGCCAATATTTTGGCATCAACCAGGGATGAGGGTAAGATGACAATCCATTTCCATTTATCTCTCTCCTAAAATTATCTAAATTCTCTTCGGTTAAATTTCCTTCAAGAAAAGAACGTGCATATATCCCTGGAGAAGAGTGGCCTTGATAATAGATTAAATCTCCCAATCCTTTTCCATAACCTTTAAAAAAATGGTTGAATCCTGTTTCATATAAGGTTGCAGCTGATGAATAAGTTGAAATATGCCCACCTAAATCATCGTTATTGTTAGCCTTAAGAACTGTTATTAAAGCATTCCATCGAATGTAATGCCTTATCTTTGTTTCAATGTCAAAATCACCAGGATAGGGAACCTCAGAGCTAGAAGATATCGTATTCTCAAATGGCAAATATTGACTTTGGTTATCAACAAGACCTTGGTTGCTAGCATAAGAAATGAATTCATTAACTATTCTGCTTGCATCTTTTTCACCATTGAACAGGATTAAGTTTTCTAGCGCATCAATCCAATCAATAAGGTCATCTTGTTTATCTGGTTGATGTTTCATAGGAGCATTATATTAAAAATATAAATGTTTATGTTTAAATGAAGTGTTTTTAGTTTGTTTTAATAGAAGATAAATGCTGCTAGACATTAGTTTTTTATTTGAAATTGCTTAAAAAGATGCTTACTATTATGTTATGAATAAATTACTTTTAATACCAGTTGTATTTCTACTGAGTTTTTTCATGTTTTCAGAAGAAGCTGAAACAGTTGAATCTCAGGAAATTGAAACCGAATCTATGACTCAAGAATCTGAAGATGATGGAGTGCTAATAGACTTTGATGAATTGGAAGCAGAAGATTTAACTCCTTTTTTAGTATGGGGTGTAGGCATAGCCTTGTTATCATCTGTCTCATCAGATTCAGGAACTGGAACAGCAACAACTAATTAAACAATCAATTACTTAAAAAAATGGGCATTCATGCCCATTTTTTTAATGATTAAAAAGCATATCTATCTATATAATTAAAGATTCTATTGACTAATAGCTTTTGTGCAGGATCTTTTGTTAAAGGTGTCCAATTAAAATTTGTAGAAGTGCCAAAACCAAATGGATCAAATGGTACTGAAATGTAAACCCCTTTTGTGAAAGAGCCTTCTCCATAATCTTCAAAACTTACGTCTGTTAAAGAGAAGTATGCTCCAATCTTGGCTCCATTTTTAAATCTTTTATGCATGTCAAATGTTAGGCCTTCATCGCCAGCTAAATACTGCCCCCAAGAAATATGTGTTACAAGATTGAGGGGTTGGTAATGATGGTAAAGATTTAAATGCCCTGTTGTTGTCTTGTAATCTAAAAACTCAAATCTATGGTCATATGCTCTTTTTTTTACTTTATGTATTTCTAAACCATATGCAAAAGTTCTTTTTCTAGAAAAATTAAGGTATTCAAAACCAAATCCACCAAACATTTCTTCATAAAGCCCTGCATTAAAAAGAAAGTAGTTATCTTGATATTTTTGGAAATTTGATATTAATAACTTTGAAACTGCTAAACCATCATTAAATCCTTTTAGATACTCTTTAACATCTGATCTTACCTGTTCAGGATAAGTTGTGACAGGTGGTATAAACAGACCATCAAAATTATTAGATAAAGATAGTCTTAAAGTTGTGTCAATAAAGGTATTTTCATTAAAAAATAATTCTGAGTCATATTTTAAAAATAGGCCTTGGTATAAAAAACCTTCTCTTGCACCCAATAACAACCTTAGATCAGGAGAAAATCTTCCAGTAAAAAATGGATATTCATTTGGTCTCTTAAATATTTTATTTTTGCCTAAAACAGCCTGTTCATAAAAACCTTTAGTTTCGTCTGTATAGAAGTCTTTTGTTATTTCTTTCCCTAAGAGATAGTTTTTTACAATTATTTCGTTAAATTCATGAATGTTCGAATTTTCAAGTGACTTTAAAATAACATCATTTGCATCACTTATATTTGAATAAGATTTTTGCCTGATAGATACAATTAGTTGATCTTTAGCATTTGATTCTATTTCATTGACAGAAATATTATTATCCTGGGTATTAATTAAAAAATTAATAAGCCTTGAATCATTTTTTTTGCTTATGTTGGGTGCATTAGTATTTAATTTAGATATATTGAAGGTAGATTCAATTTGAAAGTTAACTTTACCTTTGTCATCAACTTCTAGGCCCAAAATTGCTCCAAAAAAATCAGTGTTTTTATATCCAAATTTATAATCAGAGTAATCTTGTAGCTCGTTAAGTTTATTGAACTTATACCCTACAGAATCTAATTCAACAAAAATAAGGTTTTTACCAAAATGATAAGAGGCTGATAGAAATATTGAACTATCACTGCCAGAAAAGTAATCATCGGCATCAAATTCTCCAACTGAGTCATATAAAAAATTTCTTGTCTTAAAACTCTTGCTAAGCTCAATTAGTGGATTATCAAATTTAATTCCATTGGCATATATGCCCCATCCAATACCCCCAGATATATCAAAATTACCAAATCTCTTGCTCGCGACAATATATTCACCTGAAAACAGTCCTGTTCCTGCAAAATCTGAAAATCCTAGAGCAATTTGTGGCATATTTTCAGTCTCTTCATAAAGTCTTAATTTCATGTTAAAGCCCTTATCTTTGTAAGATTGATTTATAGATGCTGGATATTCTCCTTCAAATACATCTGCATAAAATATGGAGAATTCCGCCCATTCATAAGGTTGTGCAACAATGTTTATTCTTGAGAATTCCTGCTGTCTAACAAGATGCATGGATACTGAACCTTCAGAGTGAAATCTTGCAGTGGGATTATTTGAAAGCCCCACAGTCCCCATATTGTTAATGGTTTCTGCATTACCAAATATAATTTTGCTCAATAAAAGAACTAAGACTGTAAAATTCCTAGAAGTAAAAAATGATCTGATACTCATATTGAATTTATTTAATATATATTTTTGTTAAAAAGCGATGGTATTGTTAAAAATAGTATTTTGATATCTTGGAATAGTGACCAATTCTGAATGTATTCCATGTCAGAATTAAATCTATTCTTCATATTCTCTTCATTGGCTTCTCCTCTTTGCCCTCGTATTTGTGCAAGGCCGGTCATTCCTGGAACTACATTATGTCTACTCATAAAATTCCTTATCTTATTTGCATACATCTGATTATGTTCAATTGCATGTGGTCTTGGACCAACCAATGACATATCGCCTTTTAAGATATTGAATAATTGTGGCAATTCATCAATGGATGTTCTTCTAATGAACCTTCCAACTAGAGTTACTCTTGGATCATGGCGCCTAGCTTGTGAAAATTTATCATCCTTCTCAACTTTCATTGATCTAAACTTATATAAATTAAAAATTCTTCCATTTTTTCCATGCCTTTGTTGAATAAACAATATGGGGCCATAAGAGGTAATTTTTATCAGGAAAGATACAAGAACAAATAAGGGTGAAAAAAGAATTAAAAGCACTAGAGCTGTTAAAATATCAAAAAACCTCTTCAACAAAAGTTCGTCTACATTTCTGTAACTTGGTTTAGTTGTTTGGAAAGCAAACATGCCAAAAATTTTTGTTGTTCTATTGTTTGTATAAATATCATCAAGAAAGCTTGGGACAACAATTACTTCGCACCTTAAATCAAGAAGATCGTGAGAAACCCTATTAAGGAAGTTTTTTTTGGCATCTATAATTAACTTATCCGGCGCATAGCTACTTACAATATTTTCAATATTTAGTTCTTCATCTGGCTCAAGAATATCCAAAACCTTTAAACCATAAAAAGATTTATTTAGTCTTTGATACTTTTCTTTATCATTAGAAATAATTAAAACAGAATCTAAATTATGTTTGCCTATATAATCTCGCAGAATAATTAAAACAAAATCAAAAAAAGCGGCAAAAATAAAACTTGTTGTAACACCAATTCTTGAAAACTCTGATCCTGTCTTTGATAAGAAGAATACTAGAACAATGAAAAGGTATATAGTGGCCCATGATGATATTGCACGTAATAATTTATTACCAACCGCATGAGAAGTCTTGTAAGGTTGAAAGAAAATATGGGCTGTGAACATTACTGGGAACATTAATGAAAGCAAAAGAATGTAAAAATTGTTTAACTCAACATAGGCATACAGCACCAACCCAAAAACTAGCAAAACACTAAAGAAATGAATGACACCAAACAATCGCACAGCTTTAATTATAAAGCGCTTTTGATCTCAATACTATTTAGGTGTAATTTTTATTCATATATAGGAGTGAATTTTGTAGAAATATATGTGGATCCTACCTGTCCTGTCCATGAAATTTGAGTGGTGGAGACTTGTTTATTGAAGGATGGTGAGAAATAAGTTTTATTGATATTTATTGTTCCAGAATTTGGAAATTCTACCTTTATTTTCTGACCTCCCTCAATAATGAGGATAAGAAAGTCTGTATGCTTTTCAATAATAACTTCCGGTGATAATAACCAATTAATATTGCTTGTTACATCAATATCCTCCAGAAACCTATCTTCAACGAAAATAGAGTTATTTTGCATGCTCAGCTTTCTTTCATGGGTAACTTTAAATTTCTTTTTATAGCCATTTTGCTGAGCAACAAAAAACCAATCATCTTCCATAGCTTTAGACGCTACTAAAAACGATTTTGCTTTTTTACTCCAATTAAAATGTCCTGATATTGTGCTTTGACTTTCATTATTTATATTTAAGGTATTATGCATTGCGGTACTTCTATATTTATTACGAATATTCCCGCCACCATGGTAAAGATATGTCCCCGCATCAATGAGTACATTTTTATGGTTATAACTCATTAGTAGTGAAAGAGCATCAGAATGACCATGAGCACAAATTGACAAGTAACCAAGTGGTCCATGATCAAAAATGATATCCCAACCTTGATTATGAACTACAGAATAACCCCCTTCCTCAAAAGTCTTTATGGATGATTTTTTCGTTTCCGTACTGAATAAATTACAAATTTCAGCAGCATAATCTGTTGACCTGTTAAAAGAAAGAACATATCCCTCATCATCATCTCCAATTGATGCTGTTTTACTTCCTTGCCGAATGTTAAAAATAAAATTCTTGAAGTTAACTATATTGTTCTTAACAGATATATTTTTTCCGAATAAGTGATGAGCCAACCAATAAAACTCTAATGTGAATGCTCCATAAGTAGGCGATTGTTCAGCTGGGACACCATCACATAGTATTTGTTTAGAAATTTCATTATCTAAATCACAAAACAGTTTTTTTGTTTTAAGCTGATCATAATCTGTAAAGCTTTCAATTGCTAACTTGCCGACAATTTCAGCAACTAAATGATTATTAGCTGAAGAAAAAAGAGAGGGGAATAAGTTAAGATATAATCTTGAATATTCTAAGCAGTTAAAAACTTTAGTTAAAAGTTTTTTTTCAATTTTTTTCTCACATAATGATAAAAAAATGAGGAGTGAAACTGATCTGATTGAGATCTCAATGCCTGAATTCCATCCTGGTCCAAAATTTACTTTATTATTTGATAACCAGCTTTTTACATATGTTGTAGCATTTTTTAAAAATTTTTCATTGCCTGTTAGAAAATAGGCAACACTTAAATCTTGAACAATATAAAGGCGATGCACTTCCCAGATAAACTTCATATCACATATGTCATCTCTATTTTTATAATTTATCTTATTAGTTGCCGTCTGATGAGTGTGTTTTTTATTATGGATAAAATCATAGAACCACAAATCATTTACTTCTAAGCTTTCATAACTGTTTAAATCAATATCAATGCCAAGAAAATCAAATTTACCCTCTATAATTCCCTCAGCCCGTTCTATTAATTTATTTTTTTTTTCTAATGGGAGTGAAACAAATAAATCCCTAAATTTCGCATTATTAATGAACACAAAAGAAGATGAAAGATTCTTTCTCATGAAGTTCGATTTAAATAACTGCCTAAAAGCAATTTCTTTGAATCTGTGAATTATTTCAAAAAAAGACATGGATCTTATTCTGTATAAATACCAAAGAACTTTTTTCATCACATTATCTCAATCTTTAACTAATATTTTATAGCCATCCAAGAATCTTTTTAATACGAAATCATTAGAGTAATTTTTTTTAAAATGGTTAATGTAATATTCTTTTTGTTCATGTAAATTACTAGTCTTTATATAATTTATTATTTGTTTTGAATTTTGTTCAAAATTATCTCTATCCTCAAATGCAATTCCATATTCTCCTATAACATCAGCATTTCCTCTATGGATTGTTACAATTGGTATGCAGCCATAGTTTAGTGATTCAGTAAGAGCTACTGACTGGCCTTCTCCATAGTACTTTGATAAAAAAATAAAGAACTGATGTTTTGCATAAATATCTTTAAGCTCATGCACACTTTTTTCTCCAAGATAATTTATATCAAGATGTTTATTTTGATTTATTTTTTCTTGCATACCTCTACTGCATCTTCCAACAAAATTTAATTCAGCATTTATTAATGAATTCTTTATTTTTTTGAAGGTATTTATTGCATGAAGGCAACCTTTGTCTTCATTTATCAAGCCCACGTATAAGAAGGAATGGCTTTGTTTATTGTTTTTATGGTGTATGTGCTCTGAACAATTTGGAAGGTAGATAAATTTTGCACCATTACTTTTGTATTTTTCAAAATATGAATAATCTTTTATTTCATAAAAAACTAAGTTGGCAGACCTTATGATAAACCTATAAAGTAATTTGTAAATTGAGCTAAACCTATTGTAATCATCAATCTGTCTACCACCTTTCATTATTATAATTATTTTATTTTTCTTAAATTTTGCAATTATGAAATAAATCAATTCCAAAAAAATAAATCTTCTATTCATAGGAGTTGCGCACAAGATATCCTTCTTTCTCATCAGGATGCAACTTATATAGATATTAAGGTACCTAAGCAAATATTGGCTTAATTTTTTAAGAATATTGCTTCTTGCATCAGGATACCTTTTTTCTTTGACTTCGATATTATTTCTTTCTAAAAAATCAATCATATTCCGATTAGCACTCTCGAAACCACCAAGAGCTGCTTTACCCTTTAATGCTATAGGACCAATAAATATGAGGCTACTTCTACTATTATTTTTCATGAGGTTGGAATGTGGAGCTATATATTGCGAAGTATAATGCAACGAGCATGGAACCAAAATCAGAGTTCTGAATAGTTGAAGCAAAATTATTGGTAATAATAAGGAGCCCAAGAAGCAATATTGTAAGAAACTTCAATGAAAACAGGTGAGACTTTTCATATGCTGAAAAAATTGGAGTTATAAATGCAAACAATAAAAAAGCAATGCCAATCCAGCCTGATTCACCGAGATACTTTGCATATCCAACATCAGTCAAATATTGTCCATAGGTTGTTGTTCCTCCATATATATATGCAATCCCATACTGGAAATATAGCTCACTGTATGCATAATCAGATGCTACTGTGCTTCCAAATTTTCCTGTCCCAGCTCCAAAAGGAAAATAGTTATTTGCAATATCAACTGATGAAGAATAAAAGAGACCACGAACTGTAATATCAGTAAAGTAATATGATCTTTCTCCTAAAAAAAATATTAAGCCTAAAGGTATTATTAAAATAGTAGCTACAAAAATGATTAATGAAAAGATTCTATGATTCCTTAGTTTTTGATAAATAATTAATGCGAGGCAAAAGAGCCCGATTGCTAGCTCTTTGAGACTATATGACAAAAAGAGAATTAATAAACTAAGAAGGAAAAGAGTGAGATATTTTTTTGAATTTGTTACTAGATAATTTATGCAGCAAAATATTGCTGAAAGTACAGAACATAAAGCGAGATAGAACTTATGCACAAAAAGCCCCTGTGCAGCATTAATGTTTAAGAAGTTATTTGACTGCAATGGAAATCCTAAAATTGAATAATCGCTAATCAGGATATCAAAAAAAACAAATGGAGCATTTAGGATTGTTATATAAATAAATAAATTACTTAATGCCTTATGAAGTGATTCAAAAGAGATTTTACTTTTTTGGATTGAGAGGGCTAAAAAGAGAAATAATAAGAAGTATTTAAACTCAAGGAAAAGGCTTAATAATGTAAGTTGAGCGGTAATTCTACCATCGTAAATAGTTTGCAAGGATGAAATTAAATACACTGCTATATGAAGTATTAGGAATATTATTGCTAGTTTAAAATTAAAAATATTACGTATTAAAAAATAGAGGGCAAAAGGGACCACAATAAGAATAAAAATTTCATCAAAATAACTTGAGTTTTGTGCTGTGAAGATTTTATTTAATGCCCCAAAAATAAATATGCCTAAAAAGTAAGTAAAGAGAATATTTTTTAAATCAAAACTTTTAATCATGAAGCTCTCAAATGTATATTCATGGCATAAAGTAAACTGCCAATATCTCTGATTATGATGCTAATCATAAATATCAAAGATATTTTAATTAAATTGAGGTCTAACAATGCCGCTGAAAATGATAACACCAGAATTGAAAAAGTACTCAATTTTAAAAGGATTGATTCGTTATCTTGATGAATTAACATAACACTTGATACAGATCCTATCGATATTAATAAATATGATATAGATAAAATTATCAAACTAGGATACGCCTCTAGATATAGATCACCAAAAAGAATTTTAATAATGTCTTTTCCAAAAAAAACTAAGCAGATTGTCCATATCAATGATGGAATAAATCCTAAAAGAACCGCCTGAGACAAGGCATTAAAATTAGATTTAAAACCCATTCCCTTTAAATTCGAAAAGACACCAGCATAAGTTGCTCCAATGCTAGAAATTAGAATAATTGGGATACTTGCTACTTTTAACGCGATGTCTATTAAAGCGACCTCTTGAATATCTAAAAAAATTGCTGCTATTAGTGTTGGGCTTTTTATAATTGCATAGGTGGATGCAAGTATAATAATAATTTGCCCTGCTGATTTAAAATACTTTACAAAATCTTTTTTTAGCGAACCTTTAAAATTCAACCTCATATCTTTTATCAAAGAAAAATAAACTAAAAATACAACTGTTGAGGATAAAAAATAATTTAAAAATAATGTTTTTAGACTGATTATTTCTATGTTGCTATGAATAATTATTAAAACCAGAAAAAATAAATGCATTAACAACCCTTCAGGAATTTGTGCCTTTAGATTTTTTCCAAACCCTCTTATCAAACCAATACAAGAGCCAAAAATTCCTTGCATAATAAAACTCAAAAATATTAATAAGTTATTTATTTGAAGGCTAAAATCGAAGAAATTTATATAAATCAAATAGATTATTGATGAAATCAAACAATTGAATATTAGTGAAACAATAAAGGTATTGCCAAAGGATTTTTTGTTTTCTTTTTCTCTAGATATTTCCCGAATTAATATTTGATCAAACCCAAAACTTGATAAAAACCTTGCTAATAAAGTGAATGTTAAGAAAAGGAGGAAGGTTCCTACATTATCTAAAGATAAATTTTTAGTGATTATAGATATTGAGATGAATTGACACCCAATGCCAATAATTTTTGCCAATGTTAAGCTAATTGCTGAATTAGCTATATTCATAAATAATTTTTTAAAGCTGCTTTGTAAGCTGCTAATAGTGAGTCTTCCTGATGTTCCCAAGAAAGTTCATTATATAACCTTTCTTTACCTATTTTACCCATTGATATACGGAGTTCTCTATTATCTAATAGTTGCAATATCTTTGCTCCAAAATCTTCTGTATCACCATTTATAGCATACAAAGAGCTCGAACTTGCTGATCTTCTGCCCTCCAATAGATCATACTGAACGATTGGTTTTGAAAAGGCCATATACTCTAAAATTTTGTTCATAGTAGATTTATCATTCATCTCATTAGGCTTATCAGGATTAACACATACATCTGAGGAATTTAATGTCTCAAATAATTCTTCATCAGAAACACGGCCTGTAAATTCAACATGCTCAGTAAGATTCATATCTCTAGCAGTTTTCACTAGGCTTTGATATGCAGGCCCACCTCCAATAATCTTAAAATGGATATCCGTTCTTTTCTTAGTGGTAATTATAAATTGTATTGATTGAAGCAATAAGTCAATTCCTTCCTGCTCACCCATTACCCCTACGTATGAAACCAGGTATGCCTTTTTATTCTTATGCTTTTCATTATAACTATATATTAGCTTGTTAACATCAGGACCAGATCTGACAACAAAGACAGATTTGTCATTTTTTCTCCCTCTAGTTATAGCTATCTCTTTATAACTTTCGTTTGTGGAAATTACTATATCGGAAAAAAGGAAAGACATCTTTTCAAAAAAGATTAATAAATGCCAAAAAACGCCTTGTTTCCCAAACTTAGCAAAATATAATTCTGGATTTATGTCATGGTGATCGAATATAAATTTCACTCCAAAGAGTTTAAATGGGATAGCCACAAGAAAAATTAGGTCTGGAGGATTGCAAGCATGAATGATGTGAAATCCATGCTTAAAGAAAATTTTCCAAGATAGAAAAAACTGATTCAGTAGCGCTTGAGAGTATTCAAAGAAATATCCTAATTTAGATGATGCTTCTCGAAGACTATGTCTATAAACTTTAATTCCATTAATTTCCTCGTATGATTTTTCATATCCAGGTTTTTTTGGACAAATAACACAAACAGACGCTCCATTTTTTTTTAATGTATTTGCCTCTAGCCAAACACGCCTATCAAAAGGTACTGGCAAATTCTCAACTATGATAAGAACTTTTTTTTTGTTTAGAGATGCCATCAAATTAATCTAATCTATTAAGATCTAATACAGTATTTGTTGATTTTAAGCCCAGATCAACAATTGAGTTGTTTGCATTTATGTAAAGATCATATTTTGAGTTTCTTACATCATTAATAGATACGATATTCTCACTTATTGGACCGAGAAAAGTATTTTTTTCTTTGTTGGTTTTATTCGATGAATAATATGAATCATAAATATCAAAGTCTAAATTTTGTTCTTTTAGAACGTTAGCAATTGATAACCATGGGCTTTCTCTGAGATCATCAGTATTTCTTTTGAACGTAACACCGCAAAAAAGTATTTTTTTATTTTTACCAGTTCTATGTAAAATTTTATTCACTAAATATTCCTGATGGTTGGCATTTGATAAAGATATGTTTTCTATAATTGGGTTATTTAATTTATGAAGCTTTGAAAGAGACTCTAATGCCCTGAGATCTTTTGGCAAACAAGAGCCCCCAAACGGACCTCCAGGCCTCAAATAATGTTTTGAAATATTCAAAATATTATCTGCAACAAAAATATCATATATCTTGGATATATTAATTTCATTGGTTTCTGAGATTCGAGCAATTTCATTCATAAATGAAACTTTAAGCGCATGCCAAGTGTTATCAATAAGTTTAGTTATTTCTGCTTCCTTGAATTTTGTAAGAAATATTTTTGCATCAAATGATTTATATATTTGATTCATATGTTTTGATGCTGAACCATCAGATGTTCCTACAACAATCCTGGAGGGCATAAAAAAATCATCAATCGCAGTGGATTCCCTTAAAAATTCTGGATTATAAACAACATCAACATTTGTGGCCTTATACTTATCAAGAATTGGCAATATTACTTTATCAATCGTACCTGGTTGAAATGTTGATCGAAACGCAACTGTAACTTTTTTATGTTTGAGTTTTTTGGAGCAAATTGCAATTTCTTTTGTTACATTTTCAATGTAAGAGTAATCATGGGAGCCATCTGCTTTGCTTGGCGTGCCAACACAAACTAAGAATAAATCTAAATCATTTATCGAACTATTAATTTTATTTGATGAAAAAATTTTGCCCTTTTTTAATCCATCTTTAATTAGCTTATCTACCCCTGGTTCATAAATATACGAGCATCCATTTTTCAATGCATCAACTTTTTTTTGATCAGTATCAATTCCTGTTACCTTAAACCCCATTTTTGACAAACAAGCTAAAGACACAATGCCTACATAACCTAATCCAACAACTCCAATATTCACTTCACTTCCCTACTAAAAAATTATTCCAATTACTCACTAATGTATCAATATTACACATAATTTGATTATATTTTATCTCACTTAATTTAAAAGGGTCAGGAGTATAAATCGAGGGTGTAAAGTGATTTATTTTAAATATTTTTGATGAATGCTGACTATATTTTCTTAAAAGCTGCGCACCAATTATATCGTCAAGCACAATAATGTAATTAAATTTATCAAAATCACTAACATCAAATTTCCTAGGATGATGTACTGCATGATTTATATTTTTAGAGTCAAGAAATTCTCTTGATAAAGGATGCATATCATTTGAAAATAAAGGGCTTATCCCTGCAGAACTAACATTAATGTTATTGTTCAAGCTCATTAAAAGATGTTGAGCTACAGGACTACGACAATGATTACCAATGCAAACAAATAGTACTGATTTAATTTGTTCCAATCTGCTCAACCTGATTTAAGAATGAGGCAAATGGAAAGAATTGACTTATTACTCGATTCCATTTTGTGACATCTGCTGGGCCTACATAAATTATATCTTTAGGCTCTAGAAAAAACTCACTGGCAAGTATCATTTTATCACCTTTGCTAAGATCTATTTCATAAATCTTAGGTTCACTAGGATCCTTAAGACGTATGATAAATACTTTATCAGATCTTGCAGTCGTTTCTCTTAGCCCTTTTGCATCTGCAATTGCATCTGCAAGTGTTATTTCTTCTATGCCGATAGTCATGGTTTTTGGTTGAACAAACTCTCCAACAAGATAAATATTCCTATTCTTATTATATTTAGTAACAGTTACATCAACCTGTGGATCTATAAAATTTTCAGAAAGTTTTGATGTTATAACATCTCGAACTTCACTGACTGTGAAGCCCTCTACATTTATAATTCCAACAAACGGGAAAAATATTGTCCCATCTGCATCTATTGTTCGAGAATTCATAGGGTTGTTTGAATTGTAATAGCTTTGCATTGAGAAAAATTCTTGCTGACCCCAAATTACGACTGTTATAACATCGCCAGGAGACACAGTATATTGCTTTTGTATTTTCCGATTGTTCAATGTTTTGATTTTCTCAAAATCAACCTTTTCAACATTTATGTATTTTCCTGTTTGTGTTTCAAATATTCGGCCTTCCGAAAAAGAATATTCTCCGGGCATTCCCATGCCTGGAATTATTGAACATCCTGACAACAAATAGGCAATTAGAAAGCAAGATATTTTAGTCAGTTTCATATTGATAATATTTATAGTTTCCATAGTATTTGTAAGTGTAGTAGTCGTAGTAATATCCTCGTGGTTTTGAAAAACAATTGAATATTATCTGATTGCCTTTTTGGATATTTTGCATAATTTCTAGTGTTGAAAGTATGTCTCTTTCAACTGAAAAATCTTGTCTCACAACAACAAAACACATGTCACTATATTTGGATAGAAGAATTGCGTCTGAAACAGATAATATTGGTGGTGTATCAAATATTATTAAATCAAATTCATTCTTTGCCCGTTCTAAAAATTCTGCAAAAGCTTCAGAATCAAATAAAGTTAAAGATGAGCGCGAGCTTTTTTTAGCCCTTGGAATAACAAACAGGTTCTCTTCCACATTAAATTTACTAAAGTCGCTTTGTAGAATTTCCTTAAAATTTACTCTTTCAATATTAAATCTCTTATGGAGATCGCCCCTTTTGTAATCCAAGTCAATTAATAAAACTTTTTTTCCACGACTAGCAGAATATTTTGCTAGCATTGATGAAGAAAATGATTTTCCGACTAAAGGGACAGGTCCTGTTACCATTACAACCTTTTTGCTTTCTACTGTAATTAGAAAATTTGTAACAAGGCTCTCAATCATGTCTAAATTTCCCTCGGATATGTCTTCTTCAGTCTCGACTTTGGGAATAAATCCTAGAATTTTTGCATCTGTCATTTCATGTATATCTGTTGGAACCCTCACTGGAGAAAAGAATAAAGTCCTAACTAAAGCAATAGAATATGCAAGTGCCCCAAAAATAAATAACATGGAAAGCAGAGCCGAAAAACCTCTTGGAGAGACTTTTTTAGTTACGTAAGCCTTGTCAATTGTTGAAATATCAGAGATAGTTGAAGCTTCTAAAAGAGCCAATTCTAGCTGCCTTCTTAATAAGTCTTCATAAAGGCCTTGATTAACCTCAAAATCTCGGTACAGTGCGATATACTTTTGCTGTTCAGTTGGAAGTAAAGACACACTTTCTTGCAGGCCTCTTTGTTCAGTTATAAGTGTATTTCTTTGCGATTCTAGTGATTTAACTAGTGGGTTTGAGCTGCTATATAATTGACTTGCTTCTGCTAACTTAAGTTCTATTTTCTTTATCTCAGACGAAAGAAAATTTAATTCATTAAAATAAGACTCGACCTCTAAATCTATGTCTATAGAAATGTTTTCACTTTTGAAATCATTTAAATTTATTTCACTCTGTGCTAATTTTTCTTGCACATTCTTCGTTTGCTCAGTGATGAATAATAGGGATTGTGAGGCTTCCTTTATGTTAGTTTCAATACTTCTTTGTATGTAAATTGATGTTAGCGAATCCAGGAGTTTTTTTGCAAAATCAATATTTGCTGAATCATAAGTCAAAGACACCAGAGAAAGCTTTTGATACATATTTCGTGCTGTAATATATTCCTTTACATCTACCATATTACTTAAATATTGATATAAATTTTTTCTATTTTTAAAACTGACATATACATATTTATTTTCCTCAGCTTTGATGTTTGATATGGCAAACTGAGAGCCTTTATAATTTACCGACTCATCTAAATTTACGTTTTTAATAAAATTTTTTTCAGAATCATATAACTCAATATTTTTTCCTGATTTTTTGAGATAAATATCTATATCTTCTTCTTCTGTATCAAATTTCTTTTCATAGAAGCTAAATTCAATATTTTTATTTTCACTTAGATTAAGTTGATTATTATTTACAGAAATATCTATTTGAAGGTCATCAATTAACTTATCAAGACTTGATCTTGACATGATTATTTTTACCTCTTCTTCTAAAATTATATTTTGCTGGCCACCAAATATTGATGAATCAAGTGGACTGCTGGAGCTGTTGGATTTATCTATCTGTATAATTGATTCTAATCTATATACCTTTGGTGAGTAGAAGTAATAAATAGCCCAAAGACTACCTGCAATAAATAGTGAAGCACAGATAAAATAGATATTTGTAAGAAGGGTTTTAACTAGTATTTTAAGACTACTCTTTTCATTTGAACTAGAGATTTGGTGAACATTCATTAATTTTAAATTTCTTCTCTAAAATGTTTTTATTAAAAACATGTTTTAGGATACCTTAGGTTAAATCATTGTATCAAAAAAATCATTTCCATTTGCTATTTTTTCTTCCTTTTTTCGCATTAGAACATAAAGTTCAGATGATTCATTCAGTTTTTTGAAGAAGTGAAATATTTTTATGGAATGTTCAGAACTTGGGGAATAGGGAATTTTTTTAAATGTATTATTAATGAAGAGTATTAAAGCTTCCTTAATTGACGGTTTATAAAATTTGTCTTTTGTTCCCCATTTTAAGAAAATAATTTTATTTACTTCTGCAGTATTTTTTGAATGATGGCTAGAAACTTCACAAAAATCTCTTTTATACTGATCGCTCTGCAAAATATACTTATTTTGACATTCTATGAAGCTAGAGATTTTAGGGTCCAATTTTATGAACGGGATAGAAGATGATACATAAATTTGGTTCTTCTTTTTTATTAAATATGATAAGTCTTCAGACATAAAACTGAATTTTGACAAAAGTTGGGCAGCCAAAGTTGACTTTCCACTTCCACTAGGACCACAAAATAATATTGCTTTTCCATTTTTAGAAACACATGATGCATGCAGTACAATTTCTTTTCTTTGAAAAAGAAGATAGCCAAAAACTAAATTTGCTATAAATTTAGAAAAATCAATATTATTAAATTTGCCTAATTTTTTGTAGTGGATCTCCCTGCCATTAATTATTTCTATAAAGCATATGCCCTTCTTGTAAATTTCTATCTTTTTGTGATTTGCAGTGAATACCCACGTAGATGTATTGTTTTTTCTTTTACTTTTAAGATTTTCCTTATTTAATATGATGATTTGAGCACCTGAACTACAATGATTGCCTTCTTCAAGAAAAAGAAGCTTTGAATCTGAGGTTATTTTTAAACCGAGGTGCCTATAATGATGGTTTAGCAATTATGTTGAACCAATAGGATTACCTGAAAATACTTCTCCATCATTGAATCCGAAGTCTTTTGTGTCGCCCTCGCCAGATGGCATGTTTGTGAGCTCTTGCAGACTTCCTAAATAACTAATTTCTGGTTTTTCCCATTTCATATTGTCAAATGTTACAGCAATTTAAGAAAAGTGCAAGAAAAACTCATATTTTTGAGCACTTTGAAAATTCTTCTATATCAATATCAAAACCCTCTTTGGAAAGCCACTTTTCAATTGCATAAAGATCTGCCAAAACAGATGTATATAAATGTCCATTCTTGTCATTTGTTAAAAATTTTAGGCATTTATCAATATATATTTTATCTACTACACCATATAATTTATAAGAGTTGCTCGAAAAATAATTCATTAGGGTTTTAGAATGTTTTCTTAAATCATTTCTGCCTAATGAGCTTAAATCTGCCTTCGATGTTTTTTTCAAAATACTTAAAGGCACAATACCTTTCATCGCTTCTCTAAAAATATACCTATCAACACCATCTGAAAATTTTAGATTTGAAGGAAGGGATAATGAAAGCTCAATTAAATCTTGATTGAAATAAGGTAATCTTACTTCAATACCATATGAGCATGCAATTTCATACGAGAATGAAAATATATATTCCCATATATTTGAATTAATCTCGTTTAAATGATTTTGTTGAGAATTTATAAATATTCCTCTTTTATAACCATATGTATGGTCAATTAATGATTGTAAATTTTTTGGATGATATGATTTTTTTAGCCTTTTAAGGTTTCTTTCTTCCCAAGTATCTTTCCCAAAAATTTTTCTTAGAAATTGATTTACATTTCTAGGCAAATTTGGCTTTATAATTATGCTTTTTAAAAAGTCATATACAGTAGGCTTTCTTTTTCTTCCTTTGCAAAGTTTTTGATAATTTTTGAATGCCGAAAAAAATTCTAATCTTCTACCCAATTCGATCAAATGACCAAATCCATATGAGAGGACAGTGTCTCCATCTATTCCTTCAAGTAATATTCTTCCACCATTTTGGCGGACCTTAGGGTAAATATAATCTGTAAAAAAATAATTGCCGTTTAAAAGTGGCTGGTCAAGATCATGATCAAATCTCTCTTGAAAGCTAAAAGGACCATCCTCATGTGCAATACAAAATTCATGATATACATTTTTAAATTTTGCTATTTCATTTATGTATTTTCTTTCATCACTTTTTAAAAAGTCCTCCTTACTAATGCCTGAGAAGTTTACCGAATAAGAATTAATTTCTTTGCTGTCAATATAAGATAACGCAGCAGTAATTGACGATGAGTCTAGGCCACCACTAGTGATAGATGAAATTACATTTGTATTGCTGTAACAATTTGCTTTGACACTTTTTAAAAATAATTCCCTAGTTTTATCAATTGTTTGCTTGTAGGGTAATTGTGTTTTTCCCAAGGAGGAAAGCTTGTAGTATTTTTTTGAATTTAATAATCCATCTTTATATACATATACTGTTGCTTTTTCAACTTTAGAAATATCTTTGAAATAGGTTTCCCCTGGCTTTTGAAATGATACCACTAGCTGGTTGTAGAGTGTCTTATAATTAAGTGACTTATTAAAAATACTTAGGTTTTTGAAAGATTTAATTTCTGTTGAAATAAAAAAATTATTATTTTGAACTGAGAAAAATAATGGTTTAGTGCAAAACCTGTCAGACCCAAAAATATATTCATCTTTTTTGAGATCAGCTATTAGAAAATTAAACGAACCCTTAATATATTTTATAAAATCTTGGTCATATTTTTTATACAACAAAAAAAAGATTTCTTCATTTGATAGCAACTTATCAATCTTTAAAAGTTCAAGTATAAAATCTAAATTTTCTATAACTGCATCGCAAAAAACTATGAGATTTTCACTCTTATAGATCTGATTAATTGATCTTTTTTTGTCATTATTCTTTGTTAAATTTTTAAATGATGATGCATAAGTTTTTTTGTGTGTAAACGAGAAGAATTCATCATACTCCCTATAAGCAAAGATTTTTTTCTGCTCAATATCAAAACTTTCTTTATTCGGATGGCTATTTTTTGATCTATGTAAGAAAAAGGTGTTCATGTATATCTGATTACTTCTTTAAAATCATCTTTGTTTTGATATATCAAGTTTTGCTCTTTCAGTTCAACCCATGAGTGCGAATGGTAAATTGAATCAACAAACCTGCCACCAACAATAAGACGTGGACAAAAACCATTTTTTTTTAGTGCTTTAAAAAGAACAATGCTCTTAACAAAGCATTTGTTTACATTAATTTTTTTTGAAAGTCTTTCAACTATTTTTGAGTATTCATTTTGACATAGGTTGGATCTACTCATAAAAAAAGGACTTCCTTTGATAAATTTATTTAATTGTTGGTAACTGAGAATGCGTAAAAAAATTGATGTAAGAATAATATATAAAAAAATTTGTATTTTAATTAAAAATACATTCATTCAACAAATACTATCTTTTTTTCGATACATTCTTTTAGGAAGTTTTTTGTATCTTGTTCGATATCGCTATTAGAAACTTTAAATATTTTTTTTAATTTTTCTAATAACGCGGTCTCAGATACGCCATCATTTATACATTCAAAAATTGTTGATGCTGTAATATTTAGCGCTATATATTGCCCAGTATCTCGATTTAAAATAATAGACTCACCATCCATACTGGTCATTAATATTTGTGGAGATATTTTATATTTCATAATGTATTAATAAAAAATTAAGTTGCCTCTTACTTTTGCAATATTAATTGCCTTTTTAACACTAATAACTCCAAAAATAAAATAAATCATATTCATGAATAAGATTTGAAAAAATATTTCATTGAAATTAGCCGGAATACTAACAAATTTATCTATATCTCTAAAATAATCAAGTAGGTATGAAATTGGGCTTAAGTATCTAACAAATTGTATTTGTGGCGGGAGTTGATCAACAAGAAAAAAACTATTTGAAAAGAATAATGAGACGATCAAGAACATAGTTATTACTAAATTACCTTGCTTGAATAATATTGTATAACTACAAGCAATAAGGCCTATACCAGTTAGCCCAAAATATGTAACAACTATAAATAAGCAGCTAGCTAATAAAGAGTAAAGATCCAAACTTGAAAAAAGCTCTTTTTCAATAAAAATTGCAAGCAAAAGATAAAAAATAACTCTTGAGAGAGCTATCAAAGAACTATAAGTTGATGAATAAATGATTCTTCTCACATTTCTATCTTTCTCAGAAAATATTTCTTCCACTATTCCACTCATTTGATAAAAACGGACTGTAGCTGTCATGC
This sequence comes from uncultured SAR86 cluster bacterium, assembly GCA_902535365.1. GTDB lineage: Bacteria > Pseudomonadota > Gammaproteobacteria > Magnimaribacterales > TMED112 > TMED112. The sequence goes on along the minus strand of CACATF010000001.1, from coordinate 286,611 downwards.
TGCTCACTAACCTGAGTGAGGTTTCAACTATAATTGCTCCACTTAAGAAGAAACCAAAAATACTTATTTTTTGGTTTGAAGTTTCAAAAGGAATCAAGGTTTCAATACCCGATGAAAAAAAAGAAATAAAACTTATTATAAAAATACTAAATATAATAAAATTTAATATATTTGCTTTATAACTTATTGAAATAAGCATGTCTTTTTTAAGAAATGCAAATAACTCATTTGTCTCTCTTTTAATATCTAGCTTCATTGTTGTATAAATCCCTTCTTTATTTTGATAATTTCACCATTAATTATTTTTTCTTCTTGGGAGTCGTGTGTGGCCCAAATTATTGTTTTCTTTTGATTAATAATTAAAGCTTCATTAACAAATTGCATAAGGTCTTCTTTTGATTCTTTATCGAGCGAATTTGAGACTTCATCAAATAAATATAAATCTGGATCTTTTAGCAATGCTCTTATGATTGAAACTTTTCTTTTTTGGCCAGATGACAATTTCATAAATTCAATATTTGAATATTTTGACAACCCATATTTGTTTAAATGTTCATAAATAATTTCTTTTTGTACGTTTTCATTTTTATTTAGGTTGTTAAAAAAAATTAAGTTTTCAAGAACTGTTAATCTCCAAAAAAAACTACGTTCAGAAGTAGAAACATATGAAGATATATAATCTTTATCTGTTTCAATAGTTCCATCATCAGGCTTTAATAAACCAGCTATTAATTTGAGAAGAGTGGTTTTGCCAGATCCATTTTTACCTTGCAAAATATAAGCTTTATTGTTTTCAATTTTTATACTGATATTTGAAAGTATGGTTCTTTGTTTTGGTGCAATGAGAATATTTTTTAGCTTAAAATCTACAAAACTTTTTTTTACATTAACTAGTTCAATCATTATTTAAAAAATGTTTAATTAGAGAATATTTTTTTATTTTGTTGGTTGTTAAATTCATCATAAATAATCTTAAAAAAGGTATTGAATAGTGTTTTATTTGTTCTAATACCCTTTTGATTGTAAAGCTAAAATAATTTCTTTTATCTAATTTAACCATATAACGAGATTGGGTTGATGATTTGGAGAAAATTTTTTGAGCAGTTTGAAAAATGATGCCTTTGTTTGATCTATTTAAAAATAAGTCAAGCATTTTATGATTATAGTCGTTATAAATAAGTAAACTTGCGGCATCATCAAGGATTTGCTTTGGCACATTTGATTGAGACATATACAAATCCATTTTTAATCCAGAAAATCTTTGCAAGATTGCACCAAACAATGAAAACTCTTTTTCTAATTTTGCATGATGAATGAACTTTTGAAGTTTTTTACCGCCATCATTGATGCCTCCAGATAGTAGAATCAAATCATTTATAAACTGTGGTCCGCAATCCATAAATTGCTTACCGATGCCATGGTATAGAATATGACAAAAATTTGCCTCTATTGATGAATGCTGAATTTCATAATCTTTAAATCTAAGGCATTCTCGATCCTTCATAATTAGTTCAGAAATGCTGCATTTTTGAAATATCTTAGGATCTGTAATTCTATGGTGAATTTCCAAAATGTTGTTTTCTTTATCAATCATCATAGGTAAAGCATACCTATGGTCTAAATCAAGGTATTCATCCTTTGATTGTTTTTCATAAAAATAATACCCAGCTTTTTTTGCACAAGAAATTGTTTGCTCTAAATCTGAAGGATCAACCAAGATATCTAAATCTCTAATTTGCCTGTGCTTTAAATTAAATTTATTTATCAAATATGCTCCCTTCAATATTCTAAAATTGATACCTTCATTATTAAGCTGTTTATAAATACCTATAGATGCACCAAGGGTTTTAAATGTACATATATTTCTTTTGAAAAGGGGTTTTTTTATTTCTTTTTTTATTAAGATTGAATTTTTACAAGCCTCAGTAATACTCAGATAATTATAAAAATAGCTTTCCAGCCTGTTGAATACAATGATTTTAATTAAGTCTTTAATTTCTTGTTTGGAGAATGAACTTATATCCTCAATGCTTTCTGAATTACTAAGGATTTTGATTATGAAGCACTTTAACTTGAAACTAACATTCATACAAATTTAAATCTCAATTTGTCTAAATGGGCTGTAGTCCTCATATTTAATGTTTTCTTTTTTTATAATTGCTGGGGAACCAGCCATTAGACAACTGGCCGCAACATTATTAGTAACTACTGAATTTGGAGCAATTACCGAACCCTCACCAATAGTTATAGGTCCAAGGATATTTGAGCCAGTATGAATTATTGAGTTGCTCTTGATTATTGGAACATCAATGCTTTTTGAGTTACCTCCAATTACAACATGAGTTCCAATATAAACATTATCTCTTATTTCACAATTATCATTAATAACTACACCTAGAGCACTATGGGCAAAAAAGGTTGTTTTCGGCAAATCAATTTTTGCAGGTATTCTTGCTGAAAAAATTATCCTTATAAAAATTTCGATTAATCTTGCAATGAAGCGCAAATATCTAATTTTATAAAACATATGAGCTATTCTTTGTAATTTAACTAAATTTTGCTGTTTTCTCATATCATGGTGCCCAGGGCCGGACTTGAACCGGCACGAAGTTTCCTTCGAGGGATTTTAAGTCCCTTGTGTCTACCAATTTCACCACCTGGGCAATAGCGTCAAATTTTATCATCGAATGATACATTTTGCTCTGATTCTCTTGAATCTAATTCCTCATATTCTGATCTAATTTTATTATTTATCTTTACAGTCGCTATTAATGAATTTAAATCAACATTCATGCTTTCAGCAAATTTAATTAAAGCTAAGCTATCTTTTGGGAAACATGCACCACCAAAACCTTTCCTACCATCATGACCAGGGACATCCATATGACTATCACCTACTCTATTATCACGAGAAATTATATTAACAACTGATTCCCAACTATCTTTTACATCAAGTTTTTCATAAATTGAATGTAGCTCATTAAAAAATATCACCTTTGAAGCTAAGAAAGTATTGATGGAATACTTAATCAGAGATGCTGTCTTAAGATCAGTAAAAATATGCTCTTTTGTTTTACATCTTGAGTGTCTTAAGTATGCATTTGAAACTTGCGATGAAATATTTCTGTCACCACCAAAAATAATCATATCAGAGTTTATAAAATCGATGTTCGCATGTTTTTCTCTTAAAAATTCTGGGTTATAAATTAGTTTTGAATCTAATTTATGCAACTTACCTAGAAGAGACGGCAAAACTGTGCTTTTTACAACCTTGATAGCATTTGGACAATACAGGATCAGTTCTCTAATTACCTTTTCAATAATTGATGAATCTTGACTGCCATCAGCGCCCATGGGTGTTGGCACACATATAAATACTATTTCTGGTTCAAAATCTTTTAAATCACTAACACTAGTATCTAGCAAAGGATCCACAATAAATTTACTTATTCGTTTATTAAATCCCCAATCTGTAGCCTTCCCTACAAAACCATGGCCAACTATTCCTAATTTTAATTTTTTATATATTCTCATAATGCCTATGCCAATCTAGAAACCTTTCAATACCTACATCAAAACAAACTTTAGGGTCATATCCTAATAAATTTTTTGCTTTAGTAATATCAGCGTGCGTTTTAAATGCTTCGTTTTCTGTCTTATTAGGCTTAATTAAAGCTTTTTTGCCAATTATTTGTTCAATTCTATTCAATAAGTCACTTGTCTTAATTGGTTTGTCATTGCCTAAATTAAAGATTTCATTTTTATTTTGAACACTATAAACGTAATCAATTGCTCCAAATATTCCGTCAATAATATCATCTATGAAAGTCATATCTCTGTACATGTTGCCGTTATTATTAAGATTAATTATTTCTTTGTCTTTTATTGCTTTGGAAAAAGCATAATACGCCATGTCAGGTCTACCAAATGGCCCATAAACAGAAAAAAACCTTAGACCTATGATTGATGCATCGTATGATTTAATAAAATTAGAGGCATAAATTTCATTTGAAAGTTTTGATTCACCATATTTTGATTTAGGTTTGAGTGGAGTTGTTGCCTCACAAAATTTCCCTTCTTTAATCTCTGAATATACTGAACTGCTGGATGCATATAAGATCTTTTTTATATTATTTTTTTTGCAAAAATTACAAAAGGATTTAAAACCATCAATATTTGAATGTTTGTATAGGTGTTGTTTTTCTTGTGGTGCTCTAACCCCGGCTTGGGCGGCTAAATTAATTGCTAAATCAAAATTAGATTCCTTTATATTGAGGCTTTTTATGTCAGTTTCATAAAATGTAAAGTTATTTGAATTTAGAAGAGAAAGTCTTTTGAATTTTAACGCTGGATTGTAATAGTCGTTGTGATCATCTATCCCAACAACACTATGACCATCATTTAGTAACTTTTTAACTAAATGAAAACCAATGAAACCTGAAGAACCTGTAACAAAAATTCTCATAATAATGGAGGCTGAGAACGGAATCGAACCGATGTACACGGAGTTGCAGTCCGCTGCATAACCACTCTGCCACTCAGCCTGAATTTTTTATTTTAAACTAATAGCTATAAGAATCACCTTTGAATGGGCCATCTTCTTCAACAGATATATAGTCTTGCTGTTGTTTTGTAAGTTTGGTTAGCGTTCCACCAAAGCCCTTAACCATTAGAGTTGCCACTTCTTCGTCTAATTTTTTTGGCAAGACTTTTACATAAAGTTTCTTGTAAGCTTCTGGTTTATTAGCGAACCCATCTTTAAATAACATAATTTGAGCTAAAACCTGATTACAGAAAGAACCATCCATAACTCTACTTGGGTGGCCTGTTGCTAAGGCTAAATTAACCAAACGGCCCTCGCCCAAAAGTATTAAATAATCTCCATTTGGTTTAATAACTTTGTGAACACCAGGTTTCACTTCATACCAATCAAAGGTTCTTAGGTATTTGATGTCAATTTCGTTATCAAAGTGACCAATATTACAGACTACACATCCAGATCGAAGCGCATCAAGCATAAACTTATCTAAAACATCTACATTTCCTGTAGTTGTGACAACAAGATCGTATTTTTTAAGAAGTTCTGAGTCTATATTGTTGCCTTTATCATCCACATCTCCATCTTTGTAAGCTGAAACGACTGAATATCCATCAAAACAGGCTTGCATAGCACAGATTGGATCTACTTCTGTTACGTCCACAATCATTTTTTGCTGCATTAATGAATCTGCTGAGCCCTTACCAACATCCCCATAACCAATTACTAAAGCTTTCTTGCCTGAAAGTAGCATATCTGTACCACGTTTAATTGCATCATCAAGTCCGTGTCGGCATCCGTACTTATTATCATTTTTTGATTTAGTAATAGAGTCATTCACATTAATAGCTGGTACTTTGAGCTCGCCATTATTAAGCATTTCTTTAAGGCGTTTAACGCCAGTTGTGGTTTCTTCAGAAATCCCATGAATATGCTCAAGCATATCTGGGTATTCTTTATGTACTTTAATGGTTAAATCACCGCCATCGTCAAGAATCATGTTGGCATCCCAAGGTTTACCATCTTTATTGATGGTTTGATCTAAACACCACTCATATTCCTCTTCTGTTTCGCCTTTCCAGGCAAAAACAGAAATGCCTTTGGCAGCAATAGCTGCAGCAGCATGATCTTGAGTTGAAAAGATATTGCAGGATGACCACCTTACTTCAGCACCAAGATCAATCAAGGTTTCAATCAACACTGCTGTTTGGATGGTCATATGAATACACCCCATAATTTTTGCACCTTTTAGAGGCTGCTCAGCTCGGTACTTTTCTCTAAGCTGCATAAGTGCAGGCATCTCATCTTGTGCTAACAGGATTTCTTGTCTGCCAAACTCTGCAAGAGAGATATCTTTGACTTTATAATCTGTAAAATTACTCATTGTTTTTGTAATAACTATGCCTCTCAATATCGTCCTCGTCAGTTTTTTCACCATACTGAACTTCAATGATTTTGCATACTTCATTAAAAGGATTAGTAATCTGGTGCCATTCATTTTTTTTGACACTAAAACTATCATGTTTCTTCAAATGAAATTCTTTGATTTGTTCTGGGCTTTCTTTAGAAAAATTAACAACGCATTCCCCTTGTGAAATAAACCATATTTCATCTCTATAAAAATGCTTTTGCAAGCTCATGCCTTTGCCGGGAGTGATAATCAGTTCTTTAAGCTTAACCTTGTTATCAGTGAATAGATTATAAAACTTTCCCCATATTCTCTCTTCACTTTCATATTGCCATTCTTTAAGAATCCAACTGCTTGAGTTTTTCTTATCATCACCACCAACACTAAACTCAAAATTAATGCCTTCAACTTCCATTTCAGGAATGTTGTCCTTACCTCGATCGCCCCCATTACAAAATGTAATTTGAGCGTCTGGATATTTATCTTTTACTTTGTGAAGTGCATTCATGGCACTCCCCTTACCATCATCAGCAAAATCAATCACCTCATCTACACTCTTTAGATTTTCAAGAATAGCTTTGCGCTCTTCAAATGGCATAAAAGCTTTGCCTTTTTTTCCTACAAGCCATTTATCACTATTAAGAGCAATAATTAAATATTCACCATACTTTTTTGCAGCATTAATATAACTAATGTGGCCAGAATGGATAGGATCAAAACCGCCACTAACTACTGAAATTTTCATGTGTTTTATTTTAACAGGATAGTTTAAAGTTTTTTTGATTTTTCCCAAGTAAACCCCTGATCTTCCCTGCCAAAATGACCGTATGATGAAGTTTTTCTATAATTAGGAGTTAATAATGCTAGAGATTGAATAATTCCATAGGGTGTCAAATCAAAATTTTCTATTACAGTTTGCTCAATTTCTGTTATTGATTTCTTTTCTGATTCAAAATTATTAATGAAAATTGAAGTTGGCTTAGCAATACCAATAGCATAGGATGCTTGAATCTCACAGTAATCACAAAGATCTGCAGCTACTAAAGATTTAGCTACATGCCTTAAGGCATATGCTGCGGATCGATCAACTTTGGTTGGATCTTTACCAGAAAAAGCTCCACCACCATGGCGCGCCATCCCACCATAAGTATCAACTATAATTTTGCGACCAGTCAAACCACAGTCACCAACCGGGCCACCTATTTCAAAACGTCCAGCTGGGTTTATAAAAAATTTTGTTTTGTTATCAATAAGATCTTCCGGAAGCGTTTTATTAATAATTTCTTCTCGTATAAATTCACGCAATTGTTTTAGGGATAAATCTGGATCGTGCTGGCTAGAAAAAACAATAGAATCAATACGTTGTGGTTGGTAGTTATCATTGTATTCAACAGCCACTTGAGATTTAGCATCTGGTCTAAGCATGAGACTTCTATCTTGTCGCAGATCTTCATGTTTGAGTGTCAGCTTATGAGCTAAAGCAATGGGTAATGGCATCAACTCTGGAGTTTCCCGACAGGCATAGCCAAACATAATACCTTGGTCACCTGATCCCAACTGGTTCCCTTGAGTAATCCCTTCCCTAATATCTTGGCTTTGTTCTGAAATATAGTTAGTAAAATTAAACGAATCGTAACTGAAACCGAGTGCCTCATGATCGTAGCCAATGTCTTTCACCACACTGCGGGCAATCTGTTCATAATTAATTTTAGCAGTAGTGGTAATTTCGCCTCCCAAGATAACATTATTGTTTTTAACCATGGTTTCACAGGCCACTCGTGAGTTTTTATCTTGGCCAAGACAAGCATCAAGGATTGCGTCGGAAATCTGATCACAGATTTTATCAGGATGGCCAGCTGATACTGATTCAGATGTAAAAATATAAGACATTACAAACCCTCAATGGAAATGCCATCCAATGCCATAGAATCACTGATAAGCTTGTCCATAATTTGATCAATCTCTTCATCAGTTAAGCTTTTATCTGCAGCTTGGAACTTAAACCTGAAACCAAGTTTTAAGAGGTTTAATTTTTTGTTTTGAAAAAAATCAAAAATAAAACTTTCTGTTAAGAGGTCATGGTTCTCTGTGGTCGTATTTACTAGTTCTGTCAAAATCCCAACTTTATCTAGATTGCTTAAACTAAAAGACAAATCACGATATGAGGCAGGAAAATCTGATATTGGAATAAAGCTATTGTCAGGTACTTCAAGATCACCAATAGTCAATTCACACGCAAAAACTGGTGTTTTTATCTTGGAATCAATGGTCTCTTTACTAATCTTACCCAGACCGCCAATTTTGCTACCATTTAATTTTAAGGCCTCGTAAAAATCGTAACCGCGCTTGTCAGCTAACTCGTAAGTTGGCTGTATTTTTATGATGTCAGTGCAAATACTATTGACCAAGCCTTTAAGGTAACCATAATCAAGCTGAGCATTGAACTCTTTGGCATTTTTATTAACGCGACCTGAAACGGCCAAAGCAAAGCGTCGTTCGGTGCCAGAAGTTTTATAAATATCAGAAAACTCAAAAAACTTGATAGAGTCTTTTTGCCTATTTTGGTTGTAGGCAATATTAGTTCTAATTGAATTCATCAAGCAGGTACGTAACATGGCACGTTGTTTGTCCAAGGGATTATCAACAGCAATGGCATCCTTACCTTCAAAATCAGTGAAGGGGTTGTTGATAACTTCGAAGCAGCCTTGATTAATTAAGTAACGCCCAACTTGATCTTCAATAGAGCGTTTGTTTTGTTTGGCCATGACAGGCAGTGCCAGAACTTGCGATGGAATATTATTATAGCCAATCATTCTGGTAACTTCCTCGGCCAGATCATTGAGCTGATCTACATCTGATCTATGGGCTGGTACAGTCATGTTTTTGCCAGCTACAAAGCCTAAGGCACTTAAGTAGCCCAATTGTTCTTTTTCAGTAATGTTGATCCCAACCACTGCATTAAGTCTGTTAGGATCAAAAGGCACTTCTGCTAATGTTGTTTTATTTTGTTCGCTATAAAAAGCAACCGTCTTAATTTCAGTATGCTCAGAAACAATGTGTAAAAATCTGCGTAAGACATCTTCTTGGCAGAGATAATCTGCGCCACGCTCAAACTTATAAGCTGCCTCTGAGCTTAAGTTATATTTTCTAGCTTTACCTAAAATTTCTTCTGGCTGGAAGTAAGCACACTCAACCAGCACCTTAGTTGTGTTCGCTGAACAAGCAGTGCTGGCCCCACCCATAGTGCCTGCTAGACTGATAACTTCATCATCTAATGAGAAAACCAAATTTTCATCGGTTAATTCAATTTCAGTATCTAACAAGGTTTTGAACTTTGTTTTAAGCTCTTTCTTAGCCAAAGTAAAATGACCTTGCATAGTGCTCTGATCAAAGCAGTGCGTGGGTTGGCCTGATTCGTAAGCTAAGTAATTAGAAATGTCAGTGAAAAAATTATTTTTGTTGATACCTAAGTCCGCAAAATATGACTCCAAGTATGGTTTGTATTTGGTTGGCACTTTTTCAATTTCAATCTCCATGAAAGAGATGTTAGGACATAGTTCTTGAGCTTTATTGTCAAACTGCAGATCCAATGCTGGCATTTCCATATCACTTTTTGGCAACTCTTTAGCCTGATAGAAATAATTAAGATCTCGAGCTAGGCCTTTGAGCGATAAACAATCGCCGCGATTAGGAGTGATTTCCATATTCAGCACTTCGCCATCTATTTCATGCTCATGACCTAATTGAAACAATAACTCTGATAGCTCTTCAAGCTTCGGTTGTTGCTCTAGGAGGTTGAGTAAATGTGAGTAAACAATCTTCATTTGAATTGCCTCAAGAAATCCAGGTTAGATTTGTAGAAATCTCTAATGTCATTGACTTTGTATTTGAGCATAGCAATCCTTTCAATCCCTAAACCAAAAGCCAAACCTGAGTATTGCTTTGGGTCGATGCCACAATTATCTAAAACTTTTGGATTGACCACTCCACACCCCAGTATCTCTAACCATTTATCACCAAACAAGACATCAACTTCTGCTGAAGGTTCAGTAAATGGAAAATATGATGGTCGAAAACGCAGTTGAGCCTCTTCACCAAACAATGAGTGACAAATTTTATAAATTAAGTCTTTCAAATGCGCAAAATTTACATCTTCATCGACGTATAAGCCTTCAATTTGATGAAACATTGGTAAGTGCGTAGCATCATCGTCTTTGCGGTATACCTTACCAGGTGAAACTACAGCTATAGGTGGTTTAGATCCCAACATAGTTCTGACCTGGACTGGTGAGGTATGTGTCCGAAGTACTTGAGACTTATTGTTAACATAGAATGTGTCATGCATTTCACGCGCTGGGTGCGTTGCTGGGATATTGAGCTTATCAAAATTGTACTCTTCGGTCTCAACTTCTGGGCCTTCAGCTACAGAAAAGCCAAACGAAGTTAAAAGTTCTGTTAGTTCTGCTTTAACTTGATTGATAGGGTGACTTGAACCAATTTCACGGTTCAGTGGTGGTAAAAAAATATCTTTCGGTGCCGTCATTAATCTATAGCAGTTTTTACAACTTTTTCAAAAGCTGCTTTATCCTGTATAGCTAACTCTGACAACATCTTTCTGTCAAGTTCTATGCTGTTTTTATGTAACCCAGCTATGAACTTAGAATAGGTATATCCAAGGTTTCTAACTTCAGCATTAATTCTGGTGATCCAAAGTCTTCTGAAGTCTCTTTTTCTATTTTTTCTGTCCCTGTAAGCGTACTGCAAAGATTTAATCAGAGATTGCTTAGCTGTTTTAAATAATCTAGAGCGAGCACCATAATGGCCCTTTGTTCTAGCTAAGACAGCTTTATGTTTTTTTGCAGCTAAGTTACCCTTTGTTGTTCTTGGCATTATGCCTCCAATAATTTATTAACAACTTTTAGGTTTGCACCTTCCAAGTTGCTTGTACCTCTGGCTTGCCTTTTCTTCTTTGTCGTATGTTTAGACAATATATGACTTCTGTTTGCTGATCTCATTTTAAGACCAGAACCAGTAGCTTTAAATCTCTTTTTTGCACCAGAGTGATTTTTTAATTTGCTCATTTTATTTTCTTTGGTGTTAACAGAGCGCTATATGTTCTATTTTCGAACTTTGGCTCCACTAACACAGATGCAATATCTTCCGTTTCTTTGATGATTCTGTCAAGTAAAGTTTTACCAAAACTAGTGTTTCCAAGCTCTCTTCCTCTGAAAGTAACAGAAACTTTGACGTTTGCTCTCTTTTCAATAAATTTAGCTATTTTCTTTAATTTTGTGTTGATGTCGCCAATATCGATATTTGGGCGCATTTTGATCTCTTTTTGCTCAATCTTCTGCTGTTTCTTTTTTGCAGCAGATTGTTTTTTCTTCATATCAAATTTATGTTTGCCATAATCAAGAATCTTGGCTACGCATGGTTCTTTATCAAAAGTTATTTGCAATAGATCAAGACCTTTTTCACCTGCTAAATTAAGAGCTTCTTCTTTTGAAAACTCGCCAAGCTTCTCCCCTGTCTCAGAGATTACAGTTAATCTTGCAGCTTTAACCCATTTATTAACAGGCGCTTGAGGTGGTCTTCTTCTTCTTTGTGGTCTCAAATTAAAATTGGGTAATAGATATTAGGTGCATAGAATTAGCACTGTGAAAAATCTTTATTGAAAGTCATAGAACACAAATAATATACCATTAAGCGCGATTATCAAGAGTTATCTGCCCAAAGAAGTTCCGGTGTCCGCATTGTTTTAATTTCAATGACATTGCCGGAAGGATCTTTGATGAAGAATGTCTCTTGTTCTTGCTCATCATCTTTGAAACGCAAGTAAGGCTCATCTAGGTATTTGAACTCGTCATGGGTTTCAATTTTTTCTTTGATGGAGTCAAAAACATCTCTGGTAAGGTGAATGCCGAAATGTGGAACACAAACTTGCCCCATATCGACGTGATGTCTTTCATTCGGTAGAGCATGATCTGCTTCATGAAGAGTTAGTTCGTTGCCCCAGAAGTTGATGTCCTGCCATTTGCCTTCTTCGTAATTACCTTTTTTGCACCCCAGTAGATCACAATAAAACTTCTCGGCTTCTTCAATACTTGTGACTGGAATTGCAAGATGAAATGTTGAACTCATTGATCAATTATAAATACCTTTGATGGCTTTTTGTATTTTTTTTGCCAAATCTTCATTGATTGAAATGGTTTTTGAGATCTCTTTAATTTCTAGATTTGCTAATGGCTTAAGCGATTTAAATTCCTTATAGATCTTCTGCACTATCTTTGGCCCAACCCCTTTTAGGTCCAACAAAAAGTGCTGTTTAAGGTCTTTGCTTTTTTTAGTTCTATAGTTTTTTAATGCAAAGCGGTGAGCTTCGTCCCTGATATCAAGAAATAGCTTAGAAATATCTTCAGAGTTTCTAAAATCATAAGAACCATGTTTTGTATGCAAAGTTTCAAGACCATACTTACGCTTAGCTCCTTTTGAGACAGCAATACACTCGATGTCCTCATGCAAATGCTCTCTGACATAATTCATATGTGTTTTACCGCCATCAATCAAAAGCAAATCCACATCACCTATTGATTTTAGATACTTCTTAACACCGAAGACCAACGAATCTAGATCTGAATTAGCAACATCTACAGGAACTCTAAAAAACCGATATTTGGTCTTATCTGGACCATCAGAATTGAAACTAACGCAGGATACAGTCTTAATATCACCTGCTGCGCCACTCACATCAAACCCAACAACGATGGGTTCCTTGTCTATTTCTAAATTTCGGTTTAAGAAATCTAGAGATTGAGCATATTTTTGATATTTTTGCTCTTGCTTAAGCAGGCCTTCTAAAGCATTTTTCTGAGCAAGTTTTACCCAATCTAATTTCTTACCTCGTTTTGGCCTTTCAAACTGAACATTGCCAAAGATATCATTCCTTGCAACATTAAATTCACTAACAATTTTCGTCACCGATGGATATTTTTGCATCAAACTTGGAATGAATTCTAGAAAAGCAGCATAGTTGTCTTTTTGCAAATGATTTTTAAATAGAAATTTTTGTAGATTTATAAAGCGGTCGGACTCAATTTGTATAACAGCAGCAGAAATATTTTTTTCATTGGTCTCAATGGCTATAACTCTAGTTTTGCTGCCTTTGGAAAAGACCATTTGTTTTTGATTGATTTTTTCTAGTTGCTGTAAGCGATCTCTGATATTGCCAGCTTGTTCATATTCTTCTTTATCAGAAGCAATCAACATCTCACTATGCATTTTTTGCTCTAGCTTCTTGAAATTGCCTTTGAGTATGGATTTTGCACTATCCACATCCTTCTTGTAATCACTTTCAGAAATTGCACCAACGCAAGGAGCTGTGCACCGGCCAATTTGATGCTCCATACAAGGCCTTGACCTATTTTTGAAGAAACTGTCTGTACAAGTTCGAAGTTGAAATACTTTTTGAATTTGATTAACTGCTATGCGTGTGGCGTAGGCGCTGGTATAGGGACCATACAAACCATCATGTCCTTTTAGTACTCTTTTTGAGGCTATTCTTGGATATGCATGTGATTCGTCTAAATGAATAAAAGGATAGCTTTTATCATCACGCAAAAGGATATTAAACCTTGGTTTTTCAGATTTAATGAGATTCTGCTCAAGCAACAATGCATCCACTTCATTGTTGGTTGTTACATATTCAAGTTTATTAGCTAATGAAATGAGTCTTTGGGTCTTGTAAGTTTGTTGGCCAGAAAAATAGCTATTAATTCTTTTTTTTAGATTTTTGGCTTTGCCAATATATAGAATTTCTTCATCATTGAAGAACTTATAAATTCCTGGGTCGTTAGGAAAAAGGAGGGTTTGGTCTTTTAAGTTATTTTTCAAGTTCAGCTTTGGTATTTATCTTGCCGAGCTCAACTCCCCACTGGTCAAAAGGATTAATATCCCAAAACATACTATTGAATATAGTTTTATTCTCCCAAACTGCGATTAGCTCACCTATTGATTCAGGAGAGATATCATCAAGCAAAATAGTAGTAAATTTACGTTTATTAACTTGTTTGTGTGTGTCATTTTCAAAATCATTACCATCCCGCAAAGATTTTGTTTGCCCAAGAAACTGCTTGTAGTTTAAATGGTCATTTTTTGTGGAAATTAAGTATAAATTACTATCTTTCGTGCCCTGAAAGACGTGCTGATAAAATGAATGCTGAGATCTAGGCCCATATCCACCCCAGACGATCATGCCGGTTTGATAATCCAAAGCAGTTCCATCATGTTGATTGACTGATTTGCCTAAAGATTCCATATCAAGCTGCTGGGCATATTGATAAAAATTTCTTAAGTTCCAATCGTAATTTAGTAGCAATGATGTTTCCATACCCAGAACATTGTTGGCATATACGTCTTGCATAGACAAAGATAGCGCTAAGTTTTCTGAGAGCTTGTTTGTAGCATTCTTGTCTGCAGCAGCCCCGCCTTCAAGGAAAGCTTTATATGCATCAAGCCCATGACACAAGCAAAATGCTAAATTAATAGCGCTCCAGATAGAGAAACGACCACCTGTATTAACATCCAAAGGAAGTATATGGTTTTCTTTGATGCCATAATCTTGTGCCTTTGTAGCTGAGGCAGTTATTGCAAATGTATTGTCTAAATGCTGCCCAGAGGTTATATGCTCATAGCTTGAAAGTGTTTCAATGGTTGAAAAAGACTTGGAGGCCAACACAAATGCGGTTTTAGATAAATCAGTATCCATTAATCCCATATATTCATTGGGGTCGCTACCTGTAACAAAAATAACTTTTTTACCATTGGTACTAAAGGCATCATTTAACAGCATAGGACCTAAAAATGAACCTCCTATGCCAAAAAAGATTACCTCCTCATAATTATTATTTATTTGCTCAACGATATTGCTAAGGACCTCAATATTTTTTTGATAAAGGTTAGATTTACGATCTCGATATTGGAAATGTGATGCTGATCTATTTTCTGTTAAGTTGCATAGCTGTCCATTGCGAATATTCTGAAACTTTTTAATAAACTTATTTTCCTCGATATACGTTTCAAACAAACTAATAGCCTGATCTGAAAAATTGAACGCACTCTGATCCGCAGATAATTTATTGCAACTTATATGCAAATCTTTATTTCCCTTTGCCGAGATATTTTGCGCCTTCATTATTAGATCAGTAAATTTCATACTAGATACTCCTCTATTGCAGCTTCAATATTGTTTGCTTGCGTAATAGGTCTGCCGACCACTATGTAATCAGCACCTTGAGCATAAGCTTCTTGAGATGTCATGGTTCTTTTTTGATCATCATTGGTTTGAGTATTTCTGATGCCAGGGACTACTTTTATTTTGTTGAGATCATGAAGAGATATTAATTCTTTTGGGCTGCAAACAATGCCATCAACACTTGATGATTTTGCTAGGGTTATGAGTTTCATAAATTGGTCATCAAAGGAATTGCCATAAAGTTCTGATGTATCATTTTCATCTAAACTGGTAAGTAGACTAACACCAAGGATTTTTGTATTGCCTGCGGCTGATTTTGCTGCCTCAATCATTTCTGCACCACCTTGCAAGTGGATAGTTGTCATCAAAATATTAAATTGAGCAATCTCTTCAACTGCTTTATTGACTGTGTTTGGGATGTCATGCAGCTTGAGATCCAAGAAAATTTCAAACCCCTTGTTTGTGAGCAGATCAAGAATACTTTTCCCTTCTGCTAAGTAAAGCTGTAACCCAACTTTTAGAATACATTTTTCTGGATTCAAGAAATTGATAATCTGAGAAACTTCTTCAGAATTGCTGAAATCTAAAGCAACTATTAGCTTTTTTGTGGACATATCAGAAATTGTAGTGAAAACAGTCTATTTTTACTAGGAGACAAGTGACAATGAAATCCTTTCTCTTTCGGAATCCATCCCACTTATTGATACAGTAACTTCTTCGCCAACTTGATACATATCTTGAATGGTCTGTGTGCCAACATCGATTTCTGAATGATGGATAAGACCGTCAATACCGCCATCTAACTCAACGAATACACCAAAATCTGTAACTGATTTGATTTTCAAGCCTTCGAGGATATCGCCATTGTTATGCTTATCTTCGAACTCTTTCCATGGATTTTCAGTTGTATGTTTTTTACTTAAGGAAACTTTTCTTTCTTCAAGATCTATTTCCATGATTTTGACATCAATTTTGTCACCCTTTTCCAGAATAGACGCAGGGTTAATGTTTTTATTTTTCCAGTCTAAATCTGTAATGTGGACCAAACCTTCAATATCATCATCAAGTTTTACGAAACAACCATAATCTGTAGTTAAGGCTACTTCACCGTTGACGACCTGACCAACGTGGTATTTGCTTTCGATATCTTTCCATGGATCTTCAGACAATTGTTTTAAGCCCAGTGATACTCTCATTTTTTCAGCATCGAAGGATAGAACCATGAAATCCATTTTATCGCCGACATTAAGAACTTCTTTTGGATGCATTACTCGCTTCCAAGAAAGATCAGTAATGTGAAGGAGCCCATCAAGACCACCAAGATCAACAAATGCCCCATAGTCTGTTAGGTTTTTGATTGTACCTTCGATCTTTTCACCTTCTTTAATAATGCCCATCAATCTTTCGCGTTCTTCAGAGTTTTGCTCCTGAAGCACTGCTTTTCTTGAAAGGACAATGTTTGATCTCTTCTTATCGAATTTCATCACTTTGAATTCAAGTGTTTCACCAGTAAGGTCTGGATAATCTTTGCCGCCCTTAGGATCAATTAGCGAGCCGGGTAGAAATGCTTTCACAACATCAATAAATACTGTGAAGCCACCTTTAACCTTATTGACTACTTTGCCTTCAACGTAAGTGCCATCACTGTGAGCGGATTCAAGACTGTCCCAAGTTTCTTGTTTTCTTGCTTTTTCTCTAGAAAGTCTAATTTCACCAAAACCATCATCAAGTGCGTCAAGGATTACTTCGACTTCATCCCCTACGGTAACAATTACTTTATTGGCATGGTCTTGAAACTCTTCGATTGAGACAAGTCCATCTGATTTAAATCCAATATCTAAGGTTACCCATTTTTTTCCAACTTCAACAACATTGGCTTTGATAAGTGATCCTTGCACTAGATTAAACTCTGTGAAGCTTTTATCTAGTAAGTCTTGTAATGTATTGTCAGTATTTTTCATTTACTAATTTTTCTATAAATTCTAAAGTCTCTTTGACTTCTTTTCCCGTATTATCAATTAAGATTGAATCATCAGTTTTGACCAATGGGGAGTGTTCTCTTTGTGTATCTCGGAGGTCTCTCTCTTCAATCTCGCTTTTAAGTTCAGAGATATTAACCTTTTGTCCATCATTTCTCAACTGATTTGCTCTTCTGTTTACTCTTTCTTCAAGGTCTGCCGTCAAATAAATTTTCACCAATGAATCAGGAAATAGTTTAGAAGACATATCTCTTCCTTCAGCCACTAAACCTGGATGTTCTCTGAAGGTTTTTTGAATTTCAATTAACTGTGATCTTACTTCAGGTTTTTGCGATAATTCAGAAGATAACATTGTCACTTCTGTACCTCTTATTGCTGAAGTTATATTTTCGCCATTAAATAAAATTTCCTCTTTGTTTAGATCAAAATTATGCTCAATTTCTTTAATAGCTTTTGGGATATCGATTGTCCCAATCATAGTCAAATATGCAAAACATCTATAGATAAGACCACTATCAAGATAATTCCAACCTAAATGAATGGCTAATGCCTTTGATATTGTTCCTTTGCCAGAGCCTGAGGGGCCATCAATTGTTACAACTGGAATCATGCTTCTTCTATTGTAAATCCCATTTGTTCTAAAATTTCAAAAAAATTAGGAAAAGAGGTCGTAACACTTTGAACGTTATCAATGAAAATATTTTCAGTTGCCTTTAATGCACAAAGAGCTGAGCACATAGCAATCCTATGGTCTCCTAAGGAGACAAAATTACCTGAGGAAAACTGATAGTTAGCGCCCTTGCCAATGATGTTGAAACCATCTTCAAAGACGTCAAATTCAACACCTATATTTTTTAACATTAACTCAATGGCTGACAATCTGTCTGATTCTTTTACTCTTAATTCTTTTGCACCAGAAACTTTTGTCTCACCCTCGGCAAAACAAGCCAGAACTGATAGCAATGGAAGCTCATCGATAATGTTAGGGATAATATCTTTAGCCAATATAACGCTTTTTAAAGGAGAATATTTAACATGTATATCACCAATTTGCTCATTGTTAGCTTCTCTTACATTTTCTATTTTTATATTTGCATTCATTTCTTTTAAAACTTCCAAAAATCCAATTCTTGTGGGATTGATGCCAACATTTTCTATGCATATATCAGCATCTTTCGAAATTAATGCAGCACCAATAAGAAACGCTGCTGAAGAAAAATCACCAGGAACAAAAACATCTTTTGCCGTTATTGGTTTTGTGGCATCAAGAGTGATTTCAGTTTCTCCATTAGATTTTTTTACTGCAAGATCCGCGTCGAGATGTTGCAGTAAAAGTTCGGTATGATTTCTGGTTGTTTCCTTTTCGATGATTTTGATCTTGGTTCCCGCACTTAGAGCCGCAAGAAGCAAACAACTTTTTATTTGTGCACTAGGAATCTCTAAATCATAGATAAATTCATCTGCTATATCGCTTTTAGCTATTTTGATTGGAGGCTTGCCCTCTTTAAGATAAATTTCTGCACCCATTTCTCTAAGAGGCTTAGCAATTCTTTCCATAGGACGATTAGATAGTGATTCATCGCCAACAAGTTCTGCATCAATACCTAGACCAGCTATAAAACCAGCCATCAATCTCATCCCAGTGCCTGAATTACCCATATCCAAACATAAATTATCTGCACCTGATAGTATTTGCTTTGCTGCTTTTTTAGTTGAAACTATATCTTCACCTTCAACTCCAGGATTTGTTGATAGACCTAAAATAGCTGATCGTTGTGCAATTGATTTGTCTAGCGGAACTTCGTACGAGCCTTGAATTCCATGATTACTTTTAAATGAGACTTTTACTGGCATTAATTTTTAATATTAGTTAGGTGCTTCACAAACTCAATTACAGACTCATCCAATATTTCTTTGTTATCTTTAAATATTTCGTTCCATAAATCTTCATTAGATTTTCCAAGACGAAGCAGCTCGCGTGAGCTCTCCGGCATAAGGTCATCTCTATGAGGTATTGACTTGGTTAATTTATCAAATGCAAATGCCATCAAGTGTGGCAGGTGGCTAAGATATCCAAAAAACTTATCATGAGTTTTAGCATCCATCTCAAATATAGAACAGCCCAGACTTTGCCAAAAGTTTATAACTCTCTCAGCATCATGTCCCACTACAACTACCCGCGCACCATCAAATACATCTGCATTTGCTGTTGTTGGGCCAGATTGTTCACTTCCACAAATTGGATGAGATGAAACATATCCTTCATTTATCAGTGTTGATATATGTTTTTTGGTACTAGAGATGTCTGTAATAAGTGTTGAAGAGGAAAATTTTTCTTGGCACTTTTCAACATTGTTTTTTACTTCTGCAATATTGGTGCAAACAATCACTGCATCGTAGCTGTCGCTTACTTCATTAAATTCATGGTAAGTCTCATCATAGATATCACTTTGGTCAACTTCTGCTTTTGCTAAGGGATTCTGCTCAATACATGATACAGAAGCTTCACTATTCTTTTGCTTTAATTTAAGCGCAAGAGATGTTCCCATAAATCCGGAACCAATAATTAAGACTTTCATTTTTGTTGATTAAGTGAGGTTTTCATTATTTCCATGAAAATAGATTTAAGATCTTCTTTTGGGTAAATGAGAGCGAGCTCATCTATTTTTTTTAATATTTCTGCTTCTCTTTCCTCATCATAGAGATCTTTGTCCATTTTCTTCTTTAATTTTCCAATTTGAAGAGAGAGATTAAGTCTTGATTCCAAAAGAGATATCAGTTCTGAATCAATTGAGTCAATTTCCTCTCTAATAAAAAGTAAAGCTTTCTCATCATCCATTTTTTTTCTCAAAGTCTTTCATAAATTCAACTAAGGTCGAAACCGCATCATCTGGTAGTGCATTATATATACTTGCTCGCATCCCACCTACTGATCTATGACCTTTTAAATATTGAAGACCATGTTCTGCCGCTTCACTCATGAACTTGGTCTCCAAATCAGGATCATCAATGGTGAAAACAACATTACATATTGATCTTTGCTCTGGATTTACTGGGTTAGTATAGAAATCACTTCCATCAATTACTTTATAGACTGAATTTGTTCTGTTGATACTTCTTTCTTCCATTTTATCGACGCCACCATTGGCTTCATACCAATCAAACATTTTTCCGGCAACATACCACCCAAAAGTATTAGGAGTATTAAGCATAGAATTTTCTGCCGCATGAGCATTGTATTTCAGAATATTAGGGAGCTCTGTACTTGATTGAGCTAGAAGCTCTTTTTTTGCAATAACCAAGGTAATGCCTGATGGTCCAAAGTTTTTTTGTGCACATGCGTAAATAAAATCATATTGGTCAATATCAATTTTTTCAGAGAAAAGACAAGATGACATATCAACAAATGCAGGTTTTCCAAAGCTTGGTGATTGAGTAATACGAATGCCTTGAATAGTTTCATTCTTGCAGTAATGAACATAGGCATCATTCTGATCTATGCTCCATTCTGAGAAGTCATCAATGTTTGTAAAATTATTTGCTTTTGATGAAGAGCAGATTCTTAAATCACAAATTTTTGATGCTTCTTTTATTGCTTTTGCTGACCAAGATCCTACTTCTGCATAACTAGCTGTTGCTCCTAAATGTTTAAAATTTAATGGGATCATTGAGAATTGTAAGGTTGCCCCTCCCTGCAAGAAAAGAACATCATAATCATCGGACACTGATAAGAGATTTCTGACTTGCTGTTCTGCTTTTTGAGCAACCTCAATAAAGATCTTGTCACGATGACTTATTTCAATAATAGAAGAACCTATGCCATTGAAATCCAAAAGCTCGTCTTTTATCTCATTAAGAATATCTTCGGGCAAAGTTGCTGGACCAGCACTAAAATTAAAAACTCTATTCTTCATCTAGACTTTCTTTAAAGCCTACGGCGTCAACCAATTTTTCATCCTCTCTAGGTGAAACAACTTTGACCCCCTGTGTGTTTCTGCCAATAACGCTTATTTGATCTACTTGGGTTCTAATTAGTGTGCCTCTGTTTCCAATGAGCATTACTTCGTCTCCATCGACTACCTGAACTGCCGCAACCATTTTTCCATTCCTTGGTGAGGTATTTAGAGCAATAACACCCTTTCCACCTCTTTTCTGCCCACTAAACTCAGAAATATTTGTTCTTTTACCATAGCCATTGGCACTGAGTGTTAGAAGTTTTGATTCTGGATTCACTTTTATAACAGAGATTACTTTGTCCTCTTTACCAATATTCATTCCCCTAACACCTCTTGTTGATCTTCCCATTGGTCGTACGTCACCCTCTGAAAATCTTATTGCTTTTCCTGACTCGGATGCGAGACATACCTCATCTTTTCCATCTGTAATGATCGTTCCTATCAACTTATCACCTTCATCTAAATTAATTGCTCTTAAACCAGGAGCATATCTCTTCTCAAAAGCTTTCAATGCTGTCTTTTTCACAACGCCATTACGTGTTGCCATAATTATGAAATGACCATCCTTATATTCGTCTACTGGCAAGAAGGATGTTACTTTTTCATCTTCATCTAAAGGCAAAACATTTGAAATTGGTCTGCCTTTGGCAGTCCTGGACATCACAGGTAATTTATAAATCTCTAACCAATGAACTTTTCCTTTTGTCGTAAAACAAAGCACCTGAACATGAGTATTTAATACTAAAACTTGTTTAATGAAGTCTTCATCTCTAAGAGCGGAGGCTGTTTTACCTACACCACCTCGTCTTTGTGATCTGTATTCAGCAAGCTGCTGGGTTTTGACAAAACCATTATTAGAAATAGTAAAGACCCTTTCTTCTTCTGGGATCAGATCAGCGTCATCGATAGTTAATCGTTTTTCGATTATTTCAGTTCTTCTTTCATCACCAAAATTTTCTTTGACTTCTTCAAGCTCTTCTTTGACAACTTCAGTTAATCGCTCCTTATTAGACAGAATTTCTTGTAGTGCTTTGATCTGTTCAACCAGTTCTTGATATTCTTCGTTTAGTTTATCTGTCTCTAGTGCTGTTAATCTGCTTAATCTTAATTCTAAAATTGCTTTTGCTTGTACAAGAGATAACTTGTAATCCTTTCCTTGAAGACCAAAACCATCTTCTAAGCCTTCAGGTTTGCATATGTCTGGATCAGCAACTTTATCTAGAAGTGGTTTGATTGTTGCTGCAGACCAATTGCGCTCACAAAGCTTATCCGCTGCAACTTTTGTATTTTCAGATTTCTTAATTATCTCTATCACTTCATCAATATTTGCAATAGCTACAATCAGTCCTTCTACAATATGCCCTCTTTCTTTTGCTTGTCTTAACTCATAAAGAGATCGATTAGTTATTACATCCTTACGATGATCAAGAAAAATATTTAATAGTTGTTGTAGATTACATATCTGAGGCTTCCCATCCACCAGCACAACATTATTAATTCCAAAAACCTGCTCAAGCTGTGAATTTTTTATTAGGTTGTTAAGCACAACTTCTGCAACTTCACCTTTCTTTAGCTCTATAACTACTCTCATGCCGTCTTTGTCTGACTCATCTCTTATTTCGCCTATTCCTTCAAGTTTTTTCTCTTTGACTTGTTCTGCAATTCGTTCAAGCATTCTGGCTTTGTTTACCATAAATGGTATCTCGGTAATTATGATGGCTTCTTTGCCCCCTTTTACCTCTTCAATTGATGTCTTTCCTCTTACATAAACTTTTCCTTGACCAGTTCTATATGCCTGCTCAATGCCATCGATCCCAGTAATAATTCCACCTAATGGAAAATCTGGTCCTTTGACTATTTTTAACAAGTCATCAACTGTGGTTTCTGGATTATCGAGAATATGCAAACATGCATCTAAGACCTCGGTTAGATTGTGAGGAGGAATATTGGTTGCCATTCCAACTGCGATCCCTGAAGAACCATTTATAAGTAAGTTGGGTATCCTTGTTGGAAGAACATCGGGTATATCTTCTGTGCCATCATAATTAGGTGAGTATGTAACTGTTTCTTTTTCAATGTCAGCAAGGATTTGATCAGTAATTTTTTGCATTCTGATTTCGGTATATCTCATAGCAGCAGCTGAATCACCATCAATGCTTCCAAAATTACCTTGTCCCTGTATTAATGGGTATCTCAAAGAGAAGTCTTGGGTCATACGAACAATGGCATCATACACAGCAGTATCACCATGTGGATGGTATTTACCAATGACATCGCCAACGACTCTGGCGGACTTTTTATTTGGTTTATTGTAAGTGTTAGAAAGTTTATGCATTGCATAAAGAATTCTTCGATGAACTGGCTTCATTCCATCTCTTGCATCAGGCAAAGCACGACCGATGATCACGCTCATAGCGTAGTCCAAATAGGACTTTTTTAACTCATCTTTGATGTCAACAGAAAGGACTTCTTTAGCAAACTCTTGCACCGAGATATTTTATCACAGCAACTTGCTGAAATCGCCTATTATTCCTTAAATTCTGCAACTAATTTGGAGATACTTTCTTTGGCATCACCAAAAAGCATTCTTGAATTTTCTTTAAAGAATAATGGGTTTTGTACCCCAGCGAATCCAGATGACATTGAACGCTTTAAAACCATCACAGTTTTAGCTTTGTAGACTTCCAGAATTGGCATTCCATATATTGGACTTCCTGGTTGCTCAGTAGCTGAAGGGTTAACAACGTCATTTGCTCCAATCACAATTGCCACATCAACAATATCCATCTTTGGGTTAATATCTTTAGGCTCAAGTAGATTGTCATAAGAGACATTTGCTTCAGCAAGCAGCACATTCATATGACCTGGCATCCTTCCAGCAACTGGGTGAATTCCATAGCTGACTTCGCAATCATTATTCTCAAGCAAATCACCAAGTTCTTTAACAACATGTTGCGCTTGAGCAACTGCCATTCCGTACCCTGGAACGATTAATACAGATCTAGCTGCTTCAATAACAAGAAACGCATCTTCAGCTGTTATTGGTTTAATTTCTCCCTCAATTTCTGCATCAGAGCTACCGCTTGCTGCATATCCAACGAAGAAAATATTATAGAGTGTTCTGTTCATTGATTTGGCCATTATTAGAGTTAGGACTAGACCTGAAGCTCCAACCAGACAACCTGCAACGATCAGCGCAGTATTAGTGATGATAATACCTGCTAGTGCTGCAGCAATCCCTGATAATGAGTTGAGTAAGGATATGACTACTGGCATATCACCACCACCAATTGGTAAAACAAATGCAAGACCAGTAATTAGTGAAGCAATTAAAAAGCAGACAAAAATTATTCTTATTAAATCCATCTCAAGTATCAGTAAACCTGATACGTTAAGAACTATCTGCAGAATGCATAGCAGTGCAAATGAACATCCAAAAATTAACATCCATCTTGAAGCAGAGTTGACAAAGTTGCTTGTATTTTTTAAAACTTCAGACAACTTAAAGAATGCAATTAAACTACCTGAAAAAGTTATCCCGCCAATAAATATTGTTAAATAGGTAAGAGTCATTACTAATGAAATTTCAGTTTGGTTATTAAACTCTGACCAAGCTAAGAAATATGATGATAATCCTCCAAAGCCATTAAATAATGCCACCATTTCTGGTATCGATGTCATTTTCACTCGCAAAGCAAAGATCGCACCTATTGAACCACCAACCAATATAGCGCTTAACATCAGCACAGGATTAATTACATCAATTAGGGTAACCAAAATCGCCAACAACATACCAAAGGAAGAAACCATATTCCCTTTAGCTGCAGATGATTCACTAGAAAGCATCTTCAATCCATAAATAAAAAGGATTGCAGAAGCTATGTAGCCTATCTGTTGTAGCATTGTGAAATCAAAATCCATCATTTCTTTTTAAACATTTTTAACATTCTGTTCGTCACTAAATAACCACCAAAAACATTTATCGACGCGAATGCAATTGCGCAAAAAGCTAAAACCATTTGCAAGGTACCATCAGTCTGCAATGTCAAAGCACCAACTAATGTTATGCCGCTAATAGCGTTTGCTCCTGACATTAAAGGAGTATGTAGAGTGCTAGGTATTTTTGAGATTAACTCCAACCCTAAAAAAATTGCCAATATTAAAATAAAAAATAAAAGCAGATATATTTCCATTACTTGAACATCTCCTTAATGACCTCTCCATTCTGCACTAATAGTGCCGAACTAATTATTTCATCTGACATATCTAAATTCATTGATTTTTTTTCTTGGTCATAAAAATCAGTAATGAAATTAACTAAGTTATTGCTTAAAGCATAGGAGGCGTGATCTGCAACATACGAAGCCAAGTTAGTTAAACCAATAATTTTCACGCCATTTGTTTCTACTATTTCATCAGGCACCGACCCTTCAACATTTCCACCACTCTCAACAGCCATATCAAAAATAACACTTCCTGGTTTCATTTTTTTTATCGTAGCGCTATCTATCAATCGTGGCGCAGGCCTGCCAAAGAGCTGCGCTGTTGTAATAACAATATCTGATTTAGAGCAGACTTCACTTTGCAAATCTTTTTGTTTTTTTATTTGATCTTCCGTCAATTCTTGCGCGTACCCTTGTTCAGTTTGACCAGTATCACCAAGATCAATTTTTACAAACTTGGCGCCTAGGGATTTAACCTGTTCTTCCACAACAGGACGTGTATCAAAAGCTTCTACTTTTGCTCCCAGCCTTTTTGCTGTTGCTATTGCTTGAAGGCCAGCTACTCCGACTCCAATAACAAATACTGTTGCAGGCTTTAATGTGCCCGCAGCTGTCATCATCATTGGTAATGCTGATTTAAGATGTTTGGCTGACTCTATGACTGAAACGTACCCGGCTAAGTTTGACTGACTGCTAAGCACATCCATTTTTTGAGCCCTGGTTATTCTTGGAATAAACTCCATGCTTAATGCAGAAACATTTGCTTTAGCAAAATTATGAAGCTGTTCTTTTTCTGAAAATGGTTCAAGCAGCCCAACAACTAAGGCATTTTTTTTGATTCTTGCAATTTCGTCAGAAGAAATAGGTTCAGATGAAAAAATAACATCCGAGCGTGATAGACAATCTTCCCTACTTGCTGGCAGTGCACCATTTTTTTGCATTTCTTCATCACTTATATCAATGCCTGTTCCTAAACCTCTTTCAAAAAAGATTTCTATACCCATATCTTTTAATGGTTTTATGCTGTTTGGGTGTAAGGTTGTTCTGCGATCTTTGTCGCTTTTTGGTGAAATGGCCCCTAAAATCATAATTTTATTTTAAACACAATAAATACGTTCTAAAGATATACTTTAACTGATGGAAAATTTTGATCAATTAGAATTAGATAAATTTACTGAACTTGCTGATCAGTGGTGGGATCCTAATGGTAAATTTAAACCATTGCATCTCATCAACCCGCTTAGAGCAGAGTATATTGAGAAAAAAGTTGCTTTAAGAGATTCAAGGGTACTTGATATCGGATGCGGTGGCGGAATACTTTCAGAGGCTCTAGCTAAAAAAGGTGCCAATGTCACTGCAATAGATCTTGCTGATGGACCTTTAAGTGTAGCCAGAATTAGGGAAACAAAATCTCAATTAGGCATTAACTATCGCAAAGTAAGCTCAGGCGAACTTGCACAAGAGGGCGAACAATATGATGTTGTTACTTGCTTAGAAATGCTTGAACATGTTCCTGACCCAGCGGAAATAGTAAAGGATTGTGCCAAGCTTACTAAAGATGGTGGCCATATATTCTTTTCCACAATTAATAGAAACCTTAAGTCCTTTGTGTTTGCTATCCTAGGCGCAGAATATATATTGAATATCCTTCCTCAAGGAACCCATGATTACGATAAATTAATCAAACCTTCAGAGTTAAAGAAATACATAGATGATGCATCGCTTAATTTTGAAGAAGTAAGAGGCATGTCATATCTGCCACTTTTTGACATCGTTAAATTAACCGATGATTCGTCTGTAAACTACATAATTCATGCAACAAAAAAATAAATCAGTCCTATTCGATCTGGATGGTACTCTTTTACATTCTGGTTTAACTTTCTATAAAATTGTGAATCAGCTCAAAGAAACTGAGGGAGAGCCTTTGGTGGATTTTGAACCAGTGCGTGAATTTTCTTCCCGTGGGGCAACTTTAATACTGAAAAATTGTTTTCCAGATAGAGATGAAAATGATATTGATCGCCTAAAATCCCAATTTTTAGATATATATAATGACGTTTTTACAAATGATTTAGTTTTATATGACGGAGCTAAAGAACTTATAGAGTTTTTAGGTAGTAATGAAATTCCATGGGGGATTGTGACAAACAAGCCAGAGAAATATACCCACCCTATCATTAATAAGTTAGGTTGGGACAAAATGACAAATGCTGTGATCTGTCCTGATTACCTGAAACAGGCAAAACCAAGTCCTGAAGGAATTTATAAAGCATTAGAAATACTAGATGGTTGTCCAGAGAGCTCGTTTTACGTTGGTGATCATGAAAGAGATATTCAAACAGGCATAAATGCTGGCCTTAAAACAATTGGGTGCACTTATGGATACTACGAAAAACCTCCTCAATTTTGGAAGGCTGATTTCTTAGTTGATAAGATTGATGACATTATTGAGATTTTATGAAGAAAGTTCCAGATTTTGAGTTCCATGCTGATACCTTGAAAGGTAAAAACATCTTGATTACTGGTGCAGGTTCAGGCATTGGAAAACAAGTTGCCCTCGATGCTGCAAAAGCAGGCGCAAATCTTATTTTGTTATCAAAAGATGTTCACAAATTGTATGCCTTGCAAGATGAAATAGTCCAAAACAATAATATCGAACCCCTTGTTGTAGAATTTGATTTCACTAAAGCTAAAGAAAAAGACTACAAACAATTAGCTGATAGCTTATATGAAAACTATGATCGTATTGATGGTGTTGCTCACATCGCAGGCGTGCTCGGTTACTTATCACCGTTGATAAATACTTCTTTGCAACAACTTAAATCTGTAATGGAAATAAATTTTGAAAGCAACTTTCTTTTAACTCAACTTTTACTGCCGCTACTTTTTCAATCGGATAATCCATCTGTAGTGTTTACTTCTTCTGGTGTTGGAAGAAAAGGTAGAGCTTTTTGGACAAGTTATTCCATATCTAAATTTGCTGTTGAAGGCCTCATGCAATGCCTTGCTGATGAGTACGAAAATGATATGCGAATAAATTCTTACAATCCTGGCCCAACAAGAACAAACATGCGAGCACAAGCATTTCCTGCTGAGGATCCAGCGTCTCTAAAAACACCTGCTGAAATTTCATCTGATTATCTATGGTTGCTCTCTGATAACTGCACTGAAACTGGTATTATGTTTGATTATCATGAATAAACTTATTGAAGCGCTTAAAAAAGGGGTCGTAATCATTTCATTTAGAAAGATAGATTCAGGTGAAATTCGCGTAATGCCATCAACTCTTAACCCTGAACTGATTCCAAATGTAACTAATCCACTAAATGTTGATTCTACCAGCGATACCATAATGGTTTGGTCATTAGATAAGAATGCATGGCGTGATATAAGATCGGATACAATTACAGAGTGGAAAATAGAACATGAGTAAATTTCTAAAAACATTTTTCATATTTTTTGCATTGCTTTCATCTGATAACTTGGCTGCCAAGACATTTACCGTTATGACATTTAATGTCGAAAATATGTTCGACAATTTAGATGATCCCAACAAAGAAGATGAAACTTACCTACCAGTTTCAATGAAAACATCTAAGACACATATCAACAATTGCAATAAATTGAGATATCAAAGATGGAGAGATGATTGCTTACAAATGGACTGGAATGATGAGGTAATTAACTACAAGCTCAACGCAACAGCAGAAGTCATCCTCTCTTTCAATGATCACGGTCCTGACATAATTGGGTTCCAAGAAATAGAAAATCTAAACATTCTCAAACGTCTCTTTGAGCTTCTAGAGCCGCATGGTTATAAATATTATGCTCTTGTGGAAGGGAATGATAAACGAGGCATAGATAATGCATTCATTTCAAAATATGAAATCCTCAGCTCTCAGCTACACCCCATAAAATTTACTGGAGGCACTAAAGAACAGATAGGAGATACTCGCCCAATCCTTGAAGGCGTTTTTAATGTTGGTAATAAGGAAATTTCAATCTTCAATGTTCACTTTCCTGCTCCTTACAACCCAAGATTTATGAGGGTAGATGCTTTGGCGACTCTCAACCAGCTATCAGCAAGCAATGATAGAGTAAACATTGCCCTTGGCGATTTTAATATAACCTCTCTTGAAGATGCTGAAGCGAATCTGTATGGAAAACTTAATAAAAATTGGTATATTTCGCATTTAGATCAATGTGCGGGATGCAAAGGCACAAATTATTACTTCCAAGATGATAGATGGTCTTTTCTTGATGCAGTAATGCTCAAAAAAAATAGAAATTCAAAATTTACTAAGGACAGTGTTGAGATAATTACAGCTGATATTCAAACAAGAGATAATGGAAGTCCATTACGTTTCAATGCAAAAGGTCTTTATGGTGTGTCCGACCACTTTCCTGTTGTTGCAGAAATAAAAATTTATTGAACTTTTAATAAGTTTTGCAATTTATTAACTTCATTTTTTGAAAACTTTTTCCACCCGCCTGGTTTTAAGTTTTCTGGCATAATTATTGGCCCATATCTCAATCGCATTAGTCTATTTACAGTTAATTTTTGGGAACTCCAAATCTTTCTAACTTCTCTATTCTTTCCAGTAAATAAACAAACATAGAACCAATGGTTTTTTGATTTTGAAATCTTTTTTACAGCCACTACGTCTGAAAAAGAAGATTTTTCTCCATTGATATTCACGCCTTTCATAACGTTTTCAATTTTTTTATCTGTGATGTCTCCATAGACTCTGCACAGGTATTCTCTATCAATTCTGCTGCTTGGATGAGATAGAAAATTCACAAAATCACCGTTGTTAGAAAACACTAACAAACCTGAAGTATTTACATCTAGACGGCCCACCATGATCCATTTGCCTTTTTTGCGTGGGGGTATGTGGCTGAAAACACTATCATTTTTTTCTGTCGGCACATTTGAGCAGACTTGCCCAGTCGGCTTATGATATATAAGAACTTCAGTTTCAGGGTTTAAGTCAACAATATGATCTTCACCATCAATAGTTAGGGTATCGCCATCTGTCAGAAGATCTGTTTGTTTCGCTTTTTTTCCATTCAGCAATATTGTTTTTTCGCTGAATAAGTTTGCAATACCTCTTCTTGATGCAAAACCAATATTTGCAAGGTATTTGGAAACTTTTTCCTTAGGATTTTGGAGCTTCTTGCTCTGCTGGTTCATTTTGCAGGGAAAGTTCTGGTGTAATTGATTCAATCTCAGGCAAATCTGGCAGCTCTGGTAAATCAGATAGAGTTTTCATTGCAAAATCATCAAGGAATTTTTGTGTGGTAATGAAAAGTGCTGGTCTACCCGGCACATCTCTATAGCCTTTAATTTTAATCCATCCCTGATCAAGCAATAGTTTAATAACATTCGTAGCTACATTAACCCCTCTAATGTCCTCAATATCACCCCTGGTTACTGGTTGCATGTAAGTAATAATGGAGAGAGTTTCCAAAGTTGCTCTTGAAAGCCTCAATGGCTTAACTTCCCAAAGTTTTGCTATATCTACAGCAAAATCATGATGTATTTGCACACGGTACCCGCTTGAAACTTCAACCAGGTCATAAGGTTTATCAGCAAACTCATCCTTTAGCTTATATATTGAATTCATAACCTCAGATTCATGTTCACTATTATCAATTTCAAGTAGCTCACATATGTCTTTGAGTGTTAATGCTCTATTTGCTGCAAGAAGTATTGCCTCAATTCTATTTTTTAGTTCCATTAGTGAACTACCTCCTCTGAGCTTTTAAAATAAATCTCTCCAAATTGTTCGGCTTGAACAATTTCCACATAACCTTTTCTATTCAATTCCAATGCAGCCGAAAGTATGACAGACACTGCAAGCTTGGACTCCCCCTTGAGAATTAATTCTGGCAAGGAAATAAAATCCCTTTCCTTAAGACTGTCTAGCAATAGTTTCATTTTTGCCTCTACGGTAATATTTTCAAGCTTAACTTTGTGGCTTGAAAGACGAACCATTTCATCAAGCATTGACTGCAATGCAAAAGCTAAATCATTTTTGTTGTAGTTGTTTTTAGGTTTTGGAAGCTCAAACTCAGGCATTTTTGCGTTTGCTGAAAAAATATCCCTATCAATACGAGGAAGCTCATCAAGTGTAATCGAAGCTTCTTTAAATCTTTTATATTCTTGCAAACGTCTTATGAGCTCTGCTTTTGGATCTGATTCTTCATCTTCATTTTCTTCCTCTCTTGGCAGAAGGATTCTGGATTTAATTTCTGCAAGATAAGCTGCCATTGCTAAATAATCACCAGCAAGCTCATACTCAAAATCATCCATTAATTCGATATAAGCAATGTATTGATCAGTAATTTCTACAAGATTAACTTCTAAAATATCTAGGTTTTTTCTTTGTATTAGGTATAACAAGAAATCCATCGGGCCCGAAAATACATCTAGCAAAAGCAACAATGCTTTTGGAGGCACATACAAATTTTCAGGTAATTGGTCGACTGGATTCCCTTTTACCTTCGGAAGCTCAATTTCTTGTAATGCTGACATACACTAGATATTGTAGCCAAAAATGAAAATAAATACTAAATATTGTGTTTTTAACACAATAGTTTTTTTTATATTGTTTCTTTCCAAATTTTGCTAATAACTTGGGTGACTATGTTGTAAAATTGACTGCTCAAATTTTAAAAATGATGTACATAACAGACAACAGCAGAATTCTCTCTCGTGAAGAGCTATCTACACCTGAAGAAATAACAAAAGAAATCCCCCTTGATAAGGAATCTTCCAAGCTGATTTTTGGAGCTAGACGTAACATTAGCAGAGTCTTACATAACCTTGACGATCGAATTATTGCGATAGTTGGTCCATGTTCTATTCATGACCCAGCATCTGCAATTGAGTACGCAAAGCTGTTGAAAGAGTTTTCTACCCAAGTTGAAAATGAAATAGTAATTGTGATGCGTGTTTATTTTGAAAAACCACGCACAACAATTGGATGGAAAGGATTGATTAATGATCCAAGAATAGATAACTCATTCAAAATCAATGAAGGTTTAAGAATTTCAAGAAAACTGCTCAAGGACATTGCTGATATAGGCCTGCCTACTGGCACAGAATTTCTTGATTTAATATCACCTCAATATGTTTCAGATTTAGTGAGTTGGGGAGCCATTGGTGCAAGAACTGCTGAAAGCCAAGTTCATAGAGAACTTACATCTGGTTTATCCTGTCCGATAGGTATCAAAAATTCCACTAATGGTGATGTGAAAGTAGCCGTAGATGCAATTAAATCAGCCCAATATCAACATGTCTTTTTAGGAACCACTAAACAAGGGAAAGTTGCCATCTTTAAAACATCTGGTAACGATGACACACACATAATACTTAGAGGTGGTAAAGAACCAAATTATGAGAAAGAAGATGTAAATGCATGTATAGAGAAACTAGATGCATCTGAGATAAATAAAAACATAATGATTGATTTTAGTCATGGTAACAGTAAGAAAAATCATGAAAATCAAAAAGTCGTTTGTGATTCAGTATGTAAGCAAATAGCTGAAGGTAACAAACATATTGCCGGAGTAATGATTGAGAGCCATTTAAAAGCAGGCAATCAAAAGATTTCAGATGAACTTGAGTATGGAAAGAGCATTACAGATGCATGTATTTGTTGGGATGAAACAAAAGAACTGCTTTTGAACTTATCACAGTCAGTAAAACAAAGAAGAGAAATTGGATAAGTATTATAAATTTGAAAAAGAGATTGCAGAATCAGTTGGGATTGAAGGCGCAATTATTCTTCAATGGGTCAAAGATAATGAAACTGCAACTTATATTAAGCTTGAAAAAGTTTTTTCTGGACTTCCCTTCTGGACAGAGACAGATTTAGTTTCACATCTCTTAGATTTACATCAAAAAGGGCTATTAAACGTAGATCTTGATAAGAAAAGAATCTCTAAAGAATCAAATGCAAAATCAAAGGTCTTGCAAATTAACAATAAAACAACGTCTCGAGCCAATATCGATAACACTTGGCAACCTTCTGAAGATGTTGTCGAAATATTAACTCGTTCAGGTATTAATGAGGATTTTATTAATGAGCTCATTCCAGAATTTATTGTTTATTGGACTGAGAGACCAGGCACATTGGTCTCCTATAATTCAAAATTTATTGAGCATGTCCGATTAAAATGGGCTCAACATTCTGCTGAAATACACACCAAAAATGAGCCTTCAACCATTGATAGTGGCTGGTACCCATCTGATGATTGTATGGATATTATTCAAATGACTGGCATAGAGAAGGAGTTTGTTGATCAATATTTGCCAGAATTTATCCTGTATTGGAAGGAAGATGGCAGAGCATTCGTGTCGTGGGATGTAAAGTTTCTTGATTTTATCAAAAGAAAATCGAACTTTACCCTTGAAGATGTATCAAAAGAACATACACAAAAATTTGACTTTTATAACCCATACGATGAGACTGGTACGGCTGAAAACAAAGGTGATAATGCAGCGTTATCAAAATTAAGAAACAAATATAAGATTTAAAATGAATAAAAAAAATTTAAGGGCATCAGCACTACTTTTATCGATCGTAGTTCTTTACTGGATACAGGGTTATTTCGCTCCACAACCTGAAAAGCCTCAAGTTCTAGCAAAAGAAATTCAGACAGTTGTTGTAAATGAATCAGTTGCAAGTGATTTCAGTTTACCAATCAATGTTAAAAGCGAAACTAAGGCATTCTCAAAAGTCGATATCAGATCACAAACCTCTGAGAAAGTAGTCAATATTGGTTTCAAAGATGGTGATTATGTCAACGAGGGTGAGGTAATTTGCAAGCTTGATTCAGGCGAACGGTTAGCAAACTTTAAAAGAGCTGAAATTGGATTCAATTCTGCAAAAGAATTGAGTAAAAAGGGTCTTTCATCTCAATCATCATTAGTGGCAGCAGAAACAACTTTTGAACAAGCTCGCATTGCTCTCGAACGAACAAATATTGCAGCGCCCTTTGGTGGCTTTGTTGATAATTTAGCAAAAGAGGGGCAACTTCTTCAAAATGGACAGATCTGTGCCTCACTGGTTTCTCTTTCACCTTTGAAAATCGTTGGAAATGTTTCTGAACTTGTGGTTTCAAAAATAAAACCAGGACAACCAGTTAAAATTAAATTGATTTCAGGAGAGGAATTTGAAACTGCTGTTACTTTTGTAGCATCCACTGCTGATTCGCAAACAAGAACATTTAGAGTTGAGTCTGAATTACCGAATGAGCAAAGCTCTGTTAAAGATGGCTTGACAGGAGAAATGACAATTTTTACAGATAGTCAAAAAGCTCATTTCATTCCAACTTCTGCCTTTCTTCTGGCAGATAATGGTGATGTTGCTTTGGCAACTGTGCTGAACAGTGTGATTAGAATTTATACGGTCCAAATCTTAATAGATACGGTGGCTGGTGCATGGGTAACTGGCTTGCCTGAAGAAGCCAACATTGTTGTTGCTGGACAAGGGTTTGTTAAAGAGGGAGAGGAAGTAAATTCTGTTTCACGATAGATTATGGGTATTGTTTCAACAGCAGTAGGCAAATTTAGAACAACACTATTAATTATGGTGTTCCTTGTGATAATGGGCTCACTTGGAAGAGCAGCAATGCCAATTGCTTCCAACCCAAATATTACTTTCCCGTGGGTTTTTGTAAGTGTTTTTCTTGAAGGAGCATCTCCGGAAGATATGTCTAGATTGGTTGCCAAACCAATGGAAAATAGATTTCTAAGACTTGAAGGCGCTGAGGAAGTTAGATCAACAAACTCTCAAAGCTTTACAACACTGCAGATTCAATATGATGTTGACTATGACATCGATCAAGCCTTATTGGACGTAGAAAGAGCAGTAAGTGAAGTTAGAAATCAACTACCACCTGAAGCTGAAGATCCTGTGGTAAGTGAAGCAGCTGATAATGATATGCCTATACTTGTCTATAGTTTGTATGGGTTTTCAAACCTGAGAATTGGCTACTCAATAGCCAAAGATATACAAGAACGATTTGAAAAAATACCGGGAGTATTGGGCGTTGAAATTGGTGGTGTCCCAGAGGAACTTCTTGAAGTTGAGGTTTCAAAATCTAAGCTAGAAAGCTTGGGAGTAAGTCTTGGAGAAATAGCAGGAGCAGTTAGGAATAATAATGTTCTTATACCAGCAGGCTTTCAAGATACTGGGTCTGGAAAGTTTGCAGTTGAAATTCCAAGTATTTTTGAGACAAGACAAGACGTATTTAATTTACCAATCAAGGCATCTGGGTCAAAAGTAGTTACCCTGGGTGATGTTGCAGATATAAAACGTACATTCAAAGATCCTACATCTTTCTCCAGAGTCAATGGATTTGATTCAATTTCGCTAAACATTACCAAACGTGTCGGTTTTAATGAGCTTGATATTGCAAATGCTGTGAAGAATGAAGTAGCACTTATAGAGAGTGAATACCCAGATTCATTGGTTATAACACCAGGACTTGATACTACGAAGTTTGCTGCAGATATGGTGAGCGAGCTGCAGGGCAATATCATTACAGCAGTGATCCTAGTTATGTTGCTTGTTGTTGCGGCATTAGGACTTAGAAATGGTTTAATTGTTGGTATAGCGATACCGTTCTCATTTTTAACTGCCTTTGGGGTGCTGTGGTACTTCATGGGCTTTGAGTTTAATTTCCTTGTCATGTTTGGCATGTTGCTGGGACTTGGCATGCTCATTGATGGAGCTATTGTTGTAGTTGAATATGCAGATAAATTAATTGATGAGGGTCAAACGAGAAAAGAAGCTTACATGAATGCGGCGCAAAGAATGTTTGCTCCAGTATTTGCTTCAGTTCTTACAACATTGGCTGCTTTTTCACCTCTTATGATTTGGCCTGGTGTATCAGGTAAATTTATGAGGTACTTGCCAATAACTGTATTTGCAGTTCTGGCGGCATCACTGGCATATGCACTTATTTTTGCCCCTGCAATAGGCTCACTGTTAGGAAGAAGGAAGAAGTCAAACGATGCAAAGAATGACAACGAAAATACTCCATTAAAAAATGGCTATAGAAAAGCTATTGGTTTTGCATCAAGAAACCCTCTAGAGACAATTGCTTACACATTCGGAATAATGTTTTTAATTTTAGGTCCAAGCGGGATTGTTAATAACTATGGAAAGGACTCTGTTTACTTCCCTAGTATTGACCCTTGGATCATAAATGCGGACATACAAGCACGGGGCAACTTATCCCCATATGAAGCAAGAGAATTTGCTTTAGATGCAGAAGAAAAGATGCTTGATATCAAAGGTGTTGATGAATTATTCATGGATGTAAGATCTGCATCCCGAGGAGGTGGAGATGGTGTTGGCAGGGGATATATTATTGTTGAAGATCCAAAAACACTTGATATTTCTGGATGGGAAGTGCTCAGACTTTTAAGAGAGTCAGTGGCAGACGTTGTCGGTTACAACATAAATATCAAAGAGGTTCAAGACGGTCCTGGACAGTTCAACTCACCTGTAGAAATTGAGCTTTATAGTGATGATTTATCTCAAATTGAAAGAAAAACAAAAGAACTTAGAGCATATATTGAATCAAATATTGAAGGTATCACCGGCATTGATGATAGTCTTCCAAAATATAAGATTGAGTGGAAAGTTGATGTCGATAAAGAAAGAGCGTTTCAATCAGGCATAAGCTTATTTGATATTGGTGCTGCTATCCAGATGGTGACATCAGGGATAAAGCTTGGCGAATATCGACCTGATGATTCAAAAGAAGAAATTGATATAAGAGCTAGATTTCAAAAGGATAAAAGAACTTTATCAAGCCTCGATGAGATTACTGTAAATACTAGAAATGGAGCTGTTCCTATTTCAAGCTTTGTTGATGTAGAAGCTAGACCAAATACAACAAGCTTGGTTAGAAGAGATGGCAGATTTTATTACGAAATCACTGGAATTAATAAACCTGACTATAACCTTGGAGTTGAGATTGGCAAAATAAGCAATTGGATGGAAGAAACCAACTTTATTGAACCAGGTATGGAAGTTAAATTTGGAGGTCTAACTCAAAGAGGAGATGAAGCCACTACTTTCCTTCTGCAGGCATTCGTTGGAGCTCTTTTCTTAATGTTCATAATTCTTGTGACCCAATTTAACAGCATCCTTCAACCTTTAGTTATATTAGTGTCTGTCCTTTTTTCCACAGCAGGAGTATATCTTGGCCTAACTGTAACAGGGTCTGAACCATCGACAATTATGACTGGTACGGCAGTTGTGGGTCTTGCTGGGATAGTCGTTAACAATAATATAGTGTTGATTGATACTTTTAATAAATTGAAATTAGATTTCCCAAAGAAAACAACCGAAGAACTCATAACTGAGACCTGCATGAGCAGATTAAGGCCTGTTCTGCTAACAACAGTCACAACAATCTTTGGGCTGTTATTCTTATCTGCTGGATACAGTATTGATGTATTAAACAGAGAGATCTTTGAAGGGACTTCAACAGTTAAATGGTATCAAGTTTTTGGAATAAGCATTTGTTGGGGTCTTGGTTTTAGTACTCTTATAACTCTTTTGGTTACACCTTCTTTTCTTGTGGTGCTTGAAAGGCTAAATAATAATAATGGAAAACCAAAATCAGGATTGATCCAAAGCATTTCTGCACAATTTAATAATCTATACAACCGAATTGCAGGGTAATATTTTTTAAATAAGTTAAAATTTCACTATGGCAAAATTTGAAGACTCAATTAAAGAACTAGAAAAGATAGTCAAATCATTAGAGGACGGAGAGCCTAATTTAGACGAATCTTTAAAAAACTTTGAGAAAGGCATTTCTCTTATAAAAGTTTGTCAAAAAGAGCTTGAATCTGCTGAAAATAAAATCAAAGAGCTAACAGAAGATGGGCAAACTAAACCTTTCAACGACGACGCAGAATAACTCGAATTTAGAAAGCTTTTTTCAACAAAGAGTAGACCAATTTCTTAAAACGCATATTAAGTCAAACAATATTATTGATGAATCAATTGTTTATGCGTTAGAAGCACCAGGTAAAAGAGTTAGGCCTACCCTTCTATACTTAGTTAGCGATGCATTAACACTTGAGCTAGATCATGCAGATGCCATTGCAGGCGCTCTAGAGACCATACATACCTATTCTCTTGTACATGATGATCTGCCATGCATGGACGATGATGATTTAAGAAGAGGACAGCCCTCACTACACAAAAAATATAATGAAGCCACAGCTGTTTTGGCTGGTGATGCTATGCAATCAATGGCAATAGAAATGCTGCTGGACAACCAACACTTTACAGAGAAGCAAAATAATTTACTTGCAAAAATGCTTCTAGAAACAATAGGTAGCAAAGGTATGATTTTGGGACAAGCTCTTGATATTGAATATGAATCAAGAGAGGCCAATGAAAGTGAGATACTGTTAATGTGTGAACTAAAAACAGGAGTATTGATTGAGTTTTGTTTTCTTGCTCCGCTGATGATAGCTGATGCAAGTAATGAAAAGTGGGAAAGATTAGGAAAGATTGTGGGCATCTCATTTCAGTTGATTGATGATCTATTAGATTTACAAGAAACCTCTGAAAACCTCGGGAAAAAATCACAAAAAGACATTATCAGAAATAAGAAAAACTATCCCATTAGTTTTGGTGAGAAAAAAACAGTCGAGCTTTTAGATGCCTATAAGGCTGAGGCGAATAATTTGTTGCAGGAACTTAACCTTGATGAACATTATCTGAGCAACTATATAATGAACTTGTTTGATAGAAGAATCTAATGAAAATCTTTAAGGAATTTCCAACTAAACTGCCAGAATTTAAATATCTGAATGATATTGAATCGCCAAAGGATCTTAAATTGTTAGAAGAAGGTCAGCTAGTTGAACTGGCTGATGAATTGAGAGAATTCCTTCTACATTCTGTAAGTAAGACTGGTGGGCACTTTGGAGCTGGGCTGGGAACTATTGAGCTTACCATTGCTATGCATTATGTGTTAGATATGCCATTTGATAAAATTGTTTGGGATACAGGCCATCAGGCATATCCGCATAAAATTCTCACTGGTAGAAGAGAGAAGATGCATCTAATGAGAAAAAAAGATGGTATTCATGCTTTTCCTTCCATCACTGAATCTGAATACGATGCCATGAGTGTTGGTCATTCAAGCACATCAATAAGTGCATCCTTAGGCATGAATGAGGCAAATGTTCATCTTTCGACGAAAAGGAATATTTTTTCTGTGATTGGTGATGGTGCTATGACAGCTGGAATAGCCTTTGAAGGCATGATGCATGCTGCACATCTAGACAATAATTTAAATATTATTTTGAATGATAATGATATGTCCATATCAAAAAATACTGGAGGGTTATCTGACTACTTAGCAAAGGTTTGGGCTTCAAAATCATATAAAAAACTTAAATCAAGCGGTAAGAAAGTCCTAAAAAATTTACCAGGTGGTTTGCATATATCACGGAACCTGAAAGATGGTCTTAAGCATGCAGTTATGCCAGGCAATCTATTTGAAGATCTGGGCCTTCATTACATTGGACCAATTGATGGGCATGACATTCCCCTTCTTATCAAAACTCTTCGACGTATGGTCGAAAAAAAAGAACCTTATTTGTTGCATATAATTACAAAGAAGGGGGCAGGTTTTGAACCAGCTGAGAATGAGCGTATTAAATATCACGCGATATCAAAAATAGAGAACACTCCAGCAGTTAAACAAGCAAAGTTTCAAGATATTTTTGGTGATTGGTTATGCTACAAAGCAAGTTTAGATAACAAACTAATTGGAATAACTCCTGCTATGAAAGAAGGTTCGGGAATGGTTGATTTTGAGAAACAATACCCAGATAGATTTTATGATGTTGCAATTGCTGAACAACACTCTGTAACATTTGGTGCGGGCCTATCTTTAGGAGGCACTAAACCTGTAGTAGCAATTTATTCATCTTTTCTCCAACGTGCATATGATCAATTTATTCATGACGTATGTCTTGAGAATCTTGATGTTACTTTTGCGCTCGATCGTGCTGGAGTTGTTGGTGAAGATGGGCCAACCCATTCAGGCAACTTTGATCTTAGCTTTATGCGGTGTGTGCCAAATATTGTTGTAGCTACTCCATCTGATGAAAATGAAATGTGGGGTCTTCTTAATACCTGTTATACTCATAATGGTCCTGCTGCAATCAGATACCCAAGGGGTTCTGGTATTGGTGCTGCCATAAAAGACAAAAATGATGCATTTAATATGGGAAAAGCCAATAAGATACGTAATGGTGAAAAAGTTTGCATTTTAAATTTTGGAGTACTAATGGACAGAGTAACAGAATGCGCTGAAGCAAATAATTTTGGTCTTGTTGATATGCGTTTTGTGAAGCCTCTTGATGAGCAGTTACTTTTAGAATTAAGCAATAACTATGAGGCATTTGTCACTCTTGAAGACCATTCAATTGTGGGTGGTGCAGGTAGCGCAGTCAGTGAATTTTTTGCGGCACATATGATCTTTAAGCCTATCTTGCATTTGGGACTAGAAGACAAATTCCCTGCGCATGGCAGCAGAAATGAAGTTTTGGAAATGAATGGACTTGACGTTGTTACCTTGGGTAAAAAAATTATTGGCTTCGCAAACTCTATTTGAAAGAATCCCAACCGTCTTTATTAAAATCAAGCTGTCTACCCTCAAGATCAACTACTAATACTTCGTTTCCTTCCACAATTTTTCC
Organism: uncultured SAR86 cluster bacterium; assembly: GCA_902535365.1. GTDB lineage: Bacteria > Pseudomonadota > Gammaproteobacteria > Magnimaribacterales > TMED112 > TMED112. Next base: position 245,498 of record CACATF010000001.1, on the reverse strand, counting down.
AATGTGGTGAATATTTTGATCAATATTAATAATATTTTCTATGGGTGATGATGATGTGAAGCATAGAACATAATCATCCCCTGCAACTAAATCATTAGGATTACTATTGTGATGAATATTGCTAAGCAGAATCTCAGCCCCCACACCAGAGGCTGAACAAATCCTTCCAAGATCTTTAATCAGACCATCAGAAACATCTATTGCTGCATTCATGATAGGGTTTAATTTTTCAATGATGTGATTTGAAATTAGCTGGGGCATTAAATACTGACTAGCTTCATCTTTATTACCTTTCTGGTAACCCTCTAACCCTGCTTTGCCAAACCCAAGTGGACCTGATAAATAAATGTTATCGCCTAACTTAGCATTTGCACGTTCACATATGTTTTCAAGCGCTCTGCCAAATGCTGTGACAGTGATAGCTAATTGTCCTTTGACCATATCTCCACCCAGCAGTGATAAGCTGTAGTCCTGATTAACCTTTTCAATACCTTTTGAAAACTCTCCAAACCAAAGATCGGATGGTTGTGGATGCGAGATGCTTAAAAGATAGCTTTCTGGGATGCCTCCCATAGCGTAAATGTCTGAAATAGCTACAGCTACCGACCGATAAGCTACATAGTATGGATTTAAATCTTTTGGGAAGTGTTGTTCTTCAACTGATGAGTCAACCGAAGTTAGAATCTTATCTTTAGCATCTATAACAGCACAATCGTCGCCTATTTTTAATGGATAGGTCGATGATTGTGTGTATAAAGGTGCTAGATATTGTTGAATATAATGTGTTTCTGTATTCACTAGGATGGATATCTTTCAAACAGACCAGCTGCTCCCATACCTCCACCTACACACATAGTAACAACACCAAATTGTTGATCTCTATTTTGAAGCTCTCTTACCAGATGTCCTGTTAGTCTTGAGCCAGTCATTCCATAAGGATGGCCAATTGCAATAGAACCACCGTCAACATTTAATTTATCCATTGGTATGCCAAGCTCATCTCGACAATAAACAACTTGAACTGCAAAAGCTTCATTTAGCTCCCACAGGCCAATATCTTCAATACTAAGATTATTTTGTGCTAACAGTTTTGGGATTGCAAAAACTGGGCCAATTCCCATCTCATCTGGGTTGCAGCCAACAGTTGTGAAGCCTCTGAAGTAAGCTTTTGGTTTTAAGCCTAGTTCTAAAGCTTTTTCTTCTGACATCACTAGAGTAATAGATGCTCCGTCAGACATCTGTGATGAATTACCAGCTGTTACGCTCCCATTTTCATCAAAGACTGGCTTAAGTCCGGCCAAACCCTCGAGTGTAGTTGTAGGCCTATTGCACTCATCTTTAACGCATTCTGCATCAACTACTTTTTGCTCCCCTGTCTCTTTATTTGTTAAAAGCATTTGGGTTTTCATCGGTATAATTTCATCGTCGTATCTGCCAGCTTCTTGAGCTTCTGCAGTTCTTAATTGACTTTGCAAGGAGTACTCATCCTGCGATTCTCTGGAGACGTTATATCTTTTAGCAACAACTTCTGCGGTTGTGCCCATTGGAAAATAAATACCAGGATTGTTTTCATTGATCTTCGGATTTACAAAATTATCAAGATTCATTTTTGGCTGAACCATACTAATTGATTCAACGCCACCTGCAATAACGGTGTCGTAACACCCAGCCATGATTTGTCCTGCTGCCATAGAAATTGTTTGAAGACCGGATGAGCAATACCTATTTACTGTAGTCCCACCAACTGTTAAAGGAAGTTTTGATAAAACAACTGCATTACGCCCAATATTATGTCCAGTTGCCCCCTCTGGGTTCCCACAACCCATGATTACATCTTCAACAGCATCTGCTGGTAAGTTTGGATTTCTATCTAGCATTGCATCAATTAAATGAGTGATCATGTCATCACCCCTAGTCATATTGAATGTGCCTCTAAATGATTTTGCTAAGCCTGTTCTTACACTATCGACTATTACTACGTTTTTCATTGTTTACCTCCGGAAAGCTCTATTCTAACTTGTTTTGATCTTCTTTCAAATCAAGCTTCTTGTACCATTTGGGGATTATATCGATCCCAAGCTTTTCTGCTCTTCTAAACAAATAAGGGATTGTTATTGGCGAAAAAGGCAGGATAAGAAGTATGCCAAAACCTGCGCCTTTTAAAATCTCACGCATCTGTTTGTCTGCCGCTCTAAGATACATTTTGTCATTTGTTTCAAGATAACTATAAAAGTTATCCAGCATTTGACGATTGGCCTCGTTTTCTTCGCCAAGTGCGTTAACAAGATTCTCTAAGTATTTATTGATGTTTTTAATTTCCATAAAAAAACCTCCGCCGAAGCGGAGGTTTTATTTTAAATAATTTCTTATATTTTAGAAGTTATATATGATTGATATACCTCCGTTCATTGGTTCCTGCATAAATAGGTTAAAGCCACCACCATTTTGTACAGATCCCACAAAACCACCGGTAATCACTTCTTTATCTTCTAAGTTATGAACATAGAGATCAACGCCCCACTTACCATCTGGTGTGGTGAAGCTTAAATCAAAGTTCATGAAGTCAAAACCATCAACAAATTCATGTGGATTGTTGAAGACAGATAAGTAGATATCACCTCTGTAGATATAATCAAGTCTTGCAGTAAGTATACCTCTTTCATCATTAATGAAATCAACTTCACCACCAATTGAATATGAAACCTCTGGCACAGCTGGCAATGAACGACCTGAAAGGTCTTGCATAACTGGACCATCATCAACACATGGTATATTTAGCAATACATTAAAGTAAGCTTGACACATACCACCAAAAGATCTGTAAAGTGGGCCGACATCTGTCATACCAACTATAGTACCGCCAGGTAATACATCAACACCTCCTGAAGTTGAGGAAACACCATATGGGTTTCTCGGATCATAATCTAAATAACCATCTATCTCTGACGTATTATAGGCTCCAACAAAATTAAATCTTGAATAGGTATTTGGCGCAAACAGTGCTTCAACTTCAACACCCATAACATTCACATCAGTGTTGAAAGTCTGTGATGATAAGCCAACAATTTTTTGCAATTGCATGCCACCAATTCTGTTGAAGAAGGCAGCTGTATTTAATGTCAAAGAACCACCTAGGTATGAACCTTTGGTTCCAAATTCTATAACGTTATGAATCTCAGGATCGACTAATGAAACTACGCCATCTGAAATGCCATCAGTGCCTGAAGTTGTTGTTGGGTTAAAACCGCCAGATTTCAGACCTCTATCAAATTTTGCATAAACTAGAGTTCCATCATCAAGCTTTCTATCAACAACAACTCTACCTGTAAATTCGTTAAAGTCTTCTTCAAGTTCAGGAACAACTGGGAATCCATTTGGTACGCCAGCAGCAAGTGCTGCAGTGCTGTTGTAACCTGATAGCGAACCAGTAAGATCCATTGCACCGTCTAAAACTACATCTCTCTTTGTGATGAAGTTGAACCTACCGCCAGCTGTCCATCTGGTTCTTTCATCAATTTCACCATTCCACTCAGCAAATAAACCCCAAGTATCAAAAAATGATTTGTTCCATGACTGGAATCGTTGCTGCCAAGGCTGAAGCGCAGGCGTTACTGGATAAGGCACACCAGCAAGGGCATAGTTAGCTCCTAATGCAGCAATCGTTCTGATTGCATTTGCTGCTTCATCATGCGAAGCCATTACACCATTTTGATAACCAAGGCCTAAGACTTGTGGCAATGCAGCTGCATTTCCAATAAGAAGTTGTTGTGCAAGCACCACACAGTCACCATTAGGGTCTGTACATTGACCTGCTGCTAAAAGATCTGGGATCAAAGCAGCAATTTGATCTGGAGTAGTTGGATCAGCACCAACGTAACCAATGGCTGCTGCTAAGATAGCGTCACCAATATTATCTTCAAGGTTTCCACCATAGGCACCAAAGTATGTTCCCCAGAAACCGATACCACCGTATCCACCTAAATCAGGATACATGTTACCAACTGGGCCTTTAGAAACATCTGAGTAATAATGAAACCCAGGAGTAACAACCTCATAACCTACAAATCCAGAGCTTATTTCATGATACAAACCAGTTGTTAATGAATCTGAGGTAAGCCTTACCTCATACTTATTATCATCATAGTTTGATGTTGAGTTATCAAGCGACTCATCTGTATTGTACTCTTTCATGCCTAAGCCCAACATGTCTGTTACGATAGGGCCCATTCTGTAATCTCTATTTGCTGCGTATCCATTTAAGCTCTGCATGTGTGCGTATTCTTGCTTGGTGTAAGCGGCAATGAAGTTCAATGTCCACTCATCGTTAAGCACTCTCTCATAGTTTAAACTTGCACTCCAGTCAGCTCTTTGCAATCTTGGGTTTGTTCTGAGGGATGTTCTATCTAGTTCCTCAAAAAAGTCGGCACCATCACTGTAACTTAACGATAGATCTGGTAAAACCACATCTCCTGGATAGTTTAGGGTGACATAGTCTATGGTTGAGAAAGCTGTGACCCCTGAATGTGTTGCTCCCATTGTTGGAAAATCACCCCACTGATCACAACCCATTATCGGGTTAGGGTTACACGCAGCTCTTTGTGATCTTAATCTTGCGTCGTTTTCCTCATTATGTCTGAGTGTCAATTTAACTGATGCGTTGTCATCAATATCCCAAATTGTCTTAGCTCTAACTCCAAGATAAGCCCTGTTATCTATGTCTTCACCATTGAATTCATTAGTTACATAACCATCTCTTTGTGTTGATCTGAAAGATACTCTAGTTCTTAGAGCGCCACCAGGATTTAAAGTTACAGCACCGCTGTATCTTTCTAAGTTAAGATCACCAAATTCTGCTTTAATATAGCCATCAGCTTCTTCACCCGGGTCAACTGAGTTGATAATGAATGTACCGCCTGGGTTGTTACCACCATAAAGTGTTCCTTGTGGTCCTCTTAAAACTTCAAAAGAGTCAATATCCCAAAGCTCATTGAAAGCCATTGACCCACCACCGAAGGTATTATCATCTTCACGGTAAGTTACAATACCTGAGAATGATCCACCCGTAGCATAAGATGTCATACCTCTAATCTGCACAGCAGATCCTGAGAAGTTTGCTTTTTGGAATAGAACACCTGGTACATTAAATTGAAAGTCATAAAACTCTTTCAAGTTCTTTGACTCAATGTCTGAAGCTGATATCACTGTAATAGCAAGACCAGTATCTTGTAGTGCTGTTTCTCTTCTTAAAGCCGATGTAACGACTTCCTCAATGTTTTCTAAATCATTTGATTCGGAATCTTGAGCAAAAGAAAAAGAACTAACTAATAACGCTAGTAGAAATAGTATGTATCTCATAACTCTCTCCCATAAGAAATTAATGTATTTATGATATAACAATATAAGTAGTAAGCAAATATTTAAAACATTGAAAAAAAGCGAAAGAGCAAAGGTTATCCAAAAATTTCTCGATAGAGACTTTCCCAATCCAGACGTTCCACTAAATCATGATGACGCATACACATTATTAATTGCAGTTTTGCTATCAGCTCAATGCACTGATGAAAGAGTTAATCAAATAACCCCAAAATTATTTAAAAAGGCTAAAAAGCCAGAAAAAATGATGCTTTTATCCCAAGAAGAAATCTATGAAATTATAAAGCCATGTGGATTGGGACCCCAAAAATCAAAAGCCATAAAAAATTTATCTAAAATTCTGGTTGATGAGCACAATGGAAAAGTTCCAGATGATCTAGCTAGTCTCGAAAAATTACCTGGTGTAGGTCACAAAACAGCATCGGTAGTTATTTCACAAGCATTTAATATCCCAGCATTTCCTGTTGATACCCATATTCATAGATGTGCTCAAAGATGGGGTTTATCCAATGGCCGGTCTGTTCAACAAACAGAAAGAGATTTAAAGAAGCTTTTCCCTTCAGAAAAATGGAATAAACTCCATATACAAATTATTATGTATGCTAGGAGCTATTGTCCTGCAAGAGGTTGTTTTGGTCTTGAATGCTCGATATGCAAGACTTGCTACCCTAATAGAAAATCAAAATTTAAACATAAGAAACCATAAATGAACGAATTTAAAGCAAATCAAAATAAAGATATTTCAAACTATGATCCGGAGTTGTCAGTATTTCTTGATAGAGAATTAAACAGGCAGGAAGAGCATATAGAGCTGATTGCATCAGAAAATTATGCCTCAAAGCGCATTCTTGAAGCACAAGGCAGCGTGCTAACAAATAAGTATGCAGAAGGTTATCCGAACAAGCGTTACTATGGTGGATGCGAACATGTAGACGGAGCAGAAACTCTCGCTATTGAACGTGCTAAAGAGCTTTTTAATGTTAAGTACGCAAATGTTCAACCACATTCTGGTGCTTCGGCTAATGCTGCAGTATTTCTTGCATTGCTTGAGCCAGGCGATACTTTTCTTGGAATGGCTCTCGATCAAGGGGGTCACTTAACTCATGGAGCAAAAGTAAATTTTTCTGGTAAGAATTTCAACGCGATTCAATATGGGCTGGATGAGAAAACTGGTGAAATTGATTATGCAGCTGTAAAGAAGTTGGCAGAAGAACATAAGCCTAAATTAATAGTGGCAGGTTTTTCAGCATACATGGGAATAGTGGATTGGAAAAAATTCAGAGAAATCGCTGATTCAGTTGGTGCATACCTGATGGTTGACATGGCTCATGTCTCTGGTCTTGTCGCGGGGGGCGTTTATCCAAGCCCAGTCGAATATGCGCATGTTGTTACAAGTACCACACATAAATCATTACGAGGCCCAAGATCTGGAATTATTCTGTCTAATGAAAATGAAGAATTTCAAAAGAAACTGAATTTTGCTGTTTTTCCAGGGTCGCAAGGTGGTCCTTTGATGCATGTGATTGCCGCAAAAGCTATTTGTTTCAAAGAAGCTATGAGCGATTCTTTTGTTGCTTACCAAAAACAAATAATCTCAAATGCTCAGGCTATGTGTGAGCAGTTTAAAGACAGAGGGTTCAATCTTGTGCAGCCTAAAACTGACAATCATTTACTACTTATGGATCTGCGCAATAAAGGTGTTACAGGTAAAGATGTTGAGGAGCTTTTAGGTAGAGTAAATATTACTGTTAATAAAAATTCTATTCCAAATGATCCAGAGTCTCCGTTTGTGACGTCAGGCATAAGAATTGGTACACCTGCTATTACCACACGGGGATTTCTTGAGAATGAATCTCGATATGTAGTTGATTTAATTTGTGATGCTATTGAAAATAAAGATGATGAGGAGAGGTTGGAAGAAATCAAAAATATGGCTTTAGAGCTATGTGAAAAATTTCCAGTTTATAAATAATGTTTTGTCCATTTTGCACAAATGAAGAAACAAAGGTGGTTGATTCACGTCTGGTAGCAGGAGGCTCACAGATAAAACGGCGAAGAGAATGCACAGATTGTGGCGAAAGATTCTCGACATATGAAGAGGCTGAGCTTGTTATGCCAAGAATCATTAAGTCAAATGAAAGAAGAGAACCATTTGATGAAAGCAAACTAAGGGCTGGTTTTCACAAAGCTCTGGAAAAAAGACCAGTAGCTTCTGATCAAATAGAAGATGCTGTTCAAAAAATTAAAGACTATGTCAGAAAAATTGGAGAGCGAGAGGTAAATTCTCAAGTTCTTGGGAAGCAAGTCATGGCACACCTTAAAAAGCTCGATCAAGTTGCGTATGTCCGGTATGCATCTGTCTACCAAAACTTTCAGGACATCAAAGACTTTGCTGATGAAGTGTCTGAATTATCAAAAGATTGATGACTCAAATCGAACTAATGCAAGTTGCTTTAGATTTATCTAAAGATTTTAAGTTTACAGCCAAACCAAATCCAGTAGTCGGAGCCTTGGTAGTAAGAAATGGTGAAATTGTTGCTCAAGGTGCTCATGAATCTTGGGGGAAAAATCATGCTGAGATTAATTGTTTGAATAATCTTGATAAATCATTGCCCAAGGATGAGTTAACACTTTATGTCACCTTAGAGCCATGCAATCATTTTGGCAAAACCCCACCCTGCACTGATGCTATTATTCAGTCGGGCATTAAAAAAGTCGTCATAGGTGCTTTAGACCCAAACCCAAAAGTTTCTGGTCAGGGCATCCAAAAACTTATAGATGCAAATATAGATGTTGAGCACGGCGTTTTGGCAAGCGAGGTTGCCGATGCCAATAAATTTTTCTTCTTTCGACATATAAATAAGCGCCCTTTCATTACTATTAAAATTGCTTCATCGAGTGACGGCATGTCTCATGCTAAAGATGGAAGTATCAAATGGATAACATCAGCTGCAGCTAGAGAAGATGTTCAACATTTGCGTGCTGAGCATGATGCCATTATCACAGGAGGCAATACTGTTAGGAATGATAATCCACAGATGAATGCGCGAGTTGATTACCCAATTAATCAACCAAAAAAAATTCTACTGAGCTCAGAATCTAACTGGGATAAAGATTTAAAGTTCTTTGATGCCCCTGTCAGCATAATCGATTCTAGAAATCTTCAAGATGTGCTTCATTCTTTAATCGATGAAGACATATGTTCTGCACTAGTGGAAGCAGGACCATCATTAGTTAATGCATTTTTAGAAGATGGCTTGTGTGAAGAATTGGTTGTTTATCAATCACCAAACCCAATTGGAACAAAAGGTATTTCTTGGTTTGATGATGGCAATACAATTGAGAAATTTGGTTTTAAACATACATCTTCGTATACAATTGACCGAGATAAAAAAACTACATTTGTAAGATGTTAAAAAATAAGACAACAGAAATCATAGAAGACCTGCGTAATGGGAAAATGGTTATCATTCTAGACGATGAAGATCGCGAGAATGAGGGAGACCTTATATGCGCAGCTGAAGCTGTAACCCCAGAAATAATCAATTTCATGGCAACGCATGGTCGTGGTCTTATATGTTTGGCATTGGATGATAAGAAATGTAAAAAACTCAATTTAAAACCAATGACATCAAATAATATGACAAGCAATAAAACTGCTTTCACAGTTTCTATCGAAGCTAAAGAAGGAATTACGACAGGAATTTCTGCAAAAGATAGAGCGCACACCATTCAGACAGCCGTTTCACCTGATGCTACAGAAGAAGATATTGTGCAACCAGGTCATGTTTTTCCATTGCAAGCAATGGCAGGTGGAGTTCTTGCTAGAGCTGGCCATACCGAGGCAGCGTGTGATCTTGCAAAACTTGCAGGATTTTCAGCAGCTGGAGTTATATGCGAAATAATGAATGACGACGGAACAATGGCACGCAGGGATGACTTAATAAAGTTCGGTGAAAAATTTGATTTAAAGGTTGGTACTATCGAAGACCTTATTGATTTTCGTTCATCAAAAGAATCTACAGTGGAAAAAATACTTACAAAAAAAATTGACACTGAATTTGGTGAATTTGAACTTAATGTTTGGGAAGATGTTATTTTTAAAGAACATCATTTTTCCCTAAGCAAAGGTGAAATCTCCAAAGCAAAATCGCCAGTTGTTCGTGTGCAAACTCATAGTGTTCTACAAGATACTTTAGGAATTAAGGAAGTTGGAAAAAAATGGTCAATTAGAAAATCACTGGAGAGACTTTCAAAAGAGGATGAGGCAGTTTTTGTATTGATTAACCATAGAGATGCAAAGTCGTATTGGCTTTCACAGCTGAAAGGTGAGCCTGAGCTACAAAAAAGAAATAGGAAAGTAGTGGGAACAGGGGCACAAATATTAAGGTCTCTAGGCTTATCAAAGATTAGATCCATCGGGACTCCGACGAAGTATAGTGGACTGCAAGGCTTTCATATTGAAATAGAGGAATTTATTGATGAATAATTCACCGGAATTCCATTTGGATGGTAAGAAACTAACTGGAAAGAAGATCCTTCTTGTTACCACTGCATGGAATAGAGATTTTTTATCGCCTGCAGTAGACGCAATTCAAAAAGAATGTGAAACATTTGAGGTGAGTTGTGAAGTAGTGTTCTGTCCTGGGTCTCTGGAAATACCTGCTACCATTCTACGCAAAATGACTGATGACTTCGATGGAGTCTTGGCGCTTGGATTAGTAATAAAAGGCGATACTCCACATTTCAAACTTGTATCAAACCAAACATATGCAAGTCTGGCAGATATAGCTACATCAAATTATGAAACGCCTCTGATTAACGGGATCTTAACTGTTGATAACAAAGTTCAAGCACAAGATAGAATCAGTCAGAAAAAGCTAAATAAAGGCAAAGAGTTTGCTTTATCTTTGTTTCATATGATCTGCTCTTAATATGAAAAATCTTGCAAAACATAAAGATAAGGTGAATGCACGAAATCTTGTAGTACAAGCTATGTATGAATTTTCTTTTGGACATAATAGTGCCGAAGAAATAGAAGAATCATTCAGAAAAAATTTTACAAAAACAAAGGTTGATTACATTTTTTTTCGCAATGTTTTTCAGCATGCTACAAAAAATTTTCAAGAGTATGAAAAACTCTTGATGAAAAAGTCAGATCTTAGTTTATTCGGCATAGAGTCTATTGAACGAATGGAGAAAAACATTCTTATCATGGCAATTTCAGAAAGCGCTACTGAACAAACGCCCAATGAAATATTGCTTGATGAATCTGTGCGGCTTAGTAAAAAATTTGGTTCTGATAACTCCTATAAATTTGTAAATGCAAGCCTTGAGCAAATTTTGAATTCAGAATAATCTTTTTAGTATGGAAAAAATTGGTTTCATAGGGTGCGGTCATTTAGCAAAAGCCCTCATAAATGGCTTATCAAATTTTAAAAAATATAAAATCCATGGGCATGATAGAAATGAAGCAAACCAAAACTGGCTTCAAGCTAATGGGCACCAAGCATTAAGTTTAGAGGATGCAATAATCAATTCTGATGTAGTTATTATCTGCGTAAAGCCAAAGGATGTAATTTCACTGTGCGATGACATGAAACAACACATAAGTTTAAATAAAAAGGTTGTTAGTGTTGCAGCAGGTATTAAATATCGTCAGATTAAGGACTGTTTAGATGATGCCAAAATCTTTCGAGCCATGCCGAATATTGGCAGCAAAGATAATCTTGGAATCACAAGCATTTTTTCTCGGGAAGAATCTTCAGATATTGTTGAGCTTTTTAAGCATCTTGGTGAGGCGTTTACTGTTGAAGATGAGGATAAAATTGATCTTCACACATCACTAATTGGTAGCGGCCCAGCATTTTTTCTAGAAATTATTAATGAGTTTGAAAAAAGATTGGATGAGCTCTTGCCTGATGGAGAAACAAAAAGAGACATCACTGTAACTTTCCTATCAAGTCTTATTGCCAGTATTAAAAATGGTGAAAATCTTGAAGATATCATTGATAGCATTAAGTCAAAAGGCGGCACAACAGAGGCAGGGCTCAATCACTTATATTCAAGAGATTTTACAAAAGTTTTTTCAGAGGCAGTTGATGCTGCGGTAAATAGGGCAAAAGAGCTATCGATGGATTAAATCATCTCTGTTTGGGCCATTTGATACTACGCTGATATCCACTCCAACAAACTCTTCAATAAATGATAAAAAGGATAATGTTTCTGTGGGCAAACTGTCGTAATTTGTGCAATCATTTAATGATTTCTTCCAGCCTGCAAACTCTTTATAGATTGGTTCTGCTTTATGCAATAATCTAGATTTAAACGGAATTTCCTCATCATCTACTTTATAACCAATACAAACTTTGATTGATTCAAATTCGTCTAAGACATCCAGCTTTGTAATGCATAAACTTGTAAGGTTATTCAATTTTGCAGAATATTTAAGTGCCACCAGGTCAAGCCATCCGCAGCGTCTTGGTCTGCCTGTAGTTGCTCCAAATTCATGTCCTAATTTCGCTATTTTCTCTCCATCATCACAAAACAACTCAGTTGGGAAAGGTCCAGCACCCACCCTAGTTGTATATGCTTTGGCAACACCCAAAACATCAGAATAAATACTTTTTGGAAAGCCAGAACCTATGCCTACAGATGTGGCAAGAGTATTAGACGATGTGACATAGGGATAGGTACCGTAGTCAACATCTAACATTGTTCCTTGCGCTCCCTCGTAGAGAATATTGCCTCCATTTTCATAGATATCTTCAAGACTATCAGTCACATCCCCAAAGTATTTGGCTGTTTTTTGATAAACATCTTTCAGATCTTTTAGAACAGTTTCAAAATCATAAGGTTCTGCATTATGAATATTTTTAATTTGAAAATTATAGTAATCCACCAAACTTTTAAGCTTATCCTCAAGCAAATCGTTATCTTCTAAATCAAAAGCTTTAATGCTTCTCCTAGCTGTTTTATCCTCATAGGCTGGCCCAATACCTCGGCGTGTTGTGCCTATTGCATTCTTATTGTCTTCACGAAGCTGATCAATCTTGGCATGTATTGGTAGCAAAAGACTGCAATATCTGCTTATTCTTAACTTACCTTCAAGCGAGATTCCACGTGATTCAAGCTGTTCTATTTCATCAAGCAATGATTCGAGAGATAAGATAACGCCTTGACCAATGTAGCAAGAGGCATGATCATAAAAAACTCCAGAAGGGATTAAGTGCAAAACAAACTTTTCGTCCTCTTTATAAATTGTATGGCCTGCATTATGACCGCCCTGAAAACGGCATACAGCGTCAAATTTTTGTGAGAAATAGTCGACAATCTTACCCTTGCCTTCGTCCCCCCATTGGGTGCCGACAAGGATAAGAGATTTTTTCATCAGTCTTGTTCTGACTTATTCAGATATTTAAAGTAATCGCTATCAGGATCAATAAGAAGAATATCTCCTCTATCTTTAAATGTTTCTCTGTAAGCTTTCAAGCTACGTGTGAAATCATAAAACTCTGGATCTGCATTAAAGGCCTCAGCATAAGTAGCTGTTGCTGTAGCGTCTCCATCACCACGAATTCTCTCTGATTCTCTTGTAGCATTCGCTAGAATAATAGTTCTTTGCTTATCAGCGTCAGCTCTAATCTTTTCAGCTGATTCTCGGCCTTCCGCTCTAAGCTCCTCTGCAATTCTATTTCTTTCAGTTTTCATTCTTTCAAAAACTGATGTTCTTAGCTCTCTTTCAAAATCGATTCGCTTGACTCTAAAGTCAACAATTTTAACGCCAAGCTCACCAGCATCTTCTCCTAATGAATTTTTTAGAGCTTCCATTAGGCCATCTCTGTCACCAGAGACAACTTCTTGCAAAGTACGCTTACCAAATTCATTTCTGATTTTATCTTTAACCCTTCGTTGCAATGTATCTTCAGCTACTCGAGTCTGACCGCCATTAGTTGCTGTGTAGTATGTCTCAGCATCAACAATCATATATTTCACGAAAGCGTCAACATTAAGTGGTTTTGATTCATTTGATAAAACTCGATCAGGTGGTGTATCTAAAGATCTAAGTCTTCCTTCAAACTTAATAACGTTATCAATAAATGGAATTTTGAAATTGAGACCTGGATCAAGAGTCCTTTCAAAAGCACCAAGCTTTAAAAGAATTGCTTTTTCAGTGTCACGAACAATCACTACAGACTGAGCAAGCGCCGTAATTATTAATAGTACTAACAGTGTTGTTAAAGTGCTTCTATTCATCATCTTCCTCCTCTTTCTTCATTAATTGGTCAAGTGGTAAATATAGAAGGTTGTTACCTCCCTCTACATCTATCATCACTTTAGTGCTTGAAGACATAACCTCTTCTAATGTATCGATATAGAGTCTTTCTCTGGTAACCTCAGGTGCTTTTTGATACTCAGTTAGCAAAGCAGTGAATCTATCAGCCTCACCCTCCGCAACTGCAATAACTTTCTCTTTGTATGCTTCCGCATCTTGTAGTTGTCTTTGAGCCTCACCTCTGGCTTGAGGAACAATTGAAAGAGCATATTTTTCTGCCTCATTTCTTAGTCTCTCTTTATCTTCTCGTGCTGCCACAACATCTCTAAATGAATCAATAACTTCAGCAGGTGGCTGTCTTTGTTCAATATTTACTTGCTGAACTGCTATACCCGCATCGTATATATCTAAATATTCTTCGAGTCTTAGTAAAATGCCTGAACTAATAGCTGCTGCTCCAGATGTTAAGAGATCATCCATAACATTTTCACCCACAACGTGTCTTAGAGCACTTTCTGTTGCTTGTCTTATTGTTATTTCAGGATCTTCAACATTCAGTGCATATTTTTTCAAGTCACTAATTGTGTACTGAACGTTTAGCTCAACATCTACGATATTCTCATCTTTTGTAAGCATATTTGTTGGCAAAACAAAGGTTCTGATTTTTGATACGTTTTCTGCTGCGTATATTTCTTCTACGACTGGAAAATGAAATTGCAATCCAGGACCTAAAACTCTGTTGTAGTTTCCAAAAGTTAAAACTACTAGCCTATCTGCTTCATTAACAATTCTTATACCGAGAAACACATATAAGGTTATTAACCCCATGATTAGATAAGAGAAAAATTTAAAATCAAATTTGAAACTTGTGCCGCCACTGTCGCCGCCACTTCCACCTGATGCAAACATTTTTCTTAACTGTTTAATTGCATCATCAAGATCTGGAGGGCTATTTTTTCTACCCCATGGATCGTTATCGTTAGGATTCCAACTCATATATTACTCCTTAAGTATTTGCTTATTGTATCAGAAAAAACCTCTGCATCCTTGATATTCACTGTATTTAAACAACTGTTTAATGAAAACTTCTTCATCCAAGTTTTTTGAGTTTTAACTAATTGTTTAGTTGAGCTTAAAGCATCATTTGTGGCCTGCTCAATTGTAATTTCGTTATTGAGGCAAGCAAAAAATTGTTTGTAATTTATAGCATTCATGCTCTGACTATCTGATGTTAATTTATATTTGTTTTTTACATATTCAAGTTCTTTAATCAATCCATGTTGCACAATTTCACTTAATCTCTGCTCAACATTCCTGTCTAAAGACTTTTTATCGCCATCAATACCAAGCAATAAGCATTTATTTTGATCAAAAAATAGCTGTTTTGGTTCATTTTTTAAATCGGATAATTTATTTCCAGTAATTCTTATGATTTCAAGAGCTCGCTCAACTCGTCTACTGTTGTTGTGATCTATATTGTTATATGTCTCAAAATCTATTTGCTTTAGTTCCTCAACAAGACTAGCTGTGCCTTTTATAGTTTTCTTTTCTTTGATTTCTTTTTGAACTGATTTATCGCTCGGAAAATTATGAATACCGTTTAACAAGACAGAGTGATAAAGCATAGAACCACCAACCAACATAGGTATTTTATTTCTCTCAGTGATTCTAATTAAAGCCTCATTAACATATTGCATAAAAATACCAATATCAAAGGTTTCGTTTGGTTCAATTATGTCAATTAAATGGTGAGGCACTGCCTTAAGATCTTCTTTGCTTGGTTTGCAGGTTCCAATATTCATATCTTTATAAACCATAGCCGAATCAATGCTTACCACTTCAATAGGAAACTGCTTTGCTAATTCCAAAGAAATACTAGTTTTCCCTGATGCAGTTGGTCCAATTAAGAAAATTGCTGGAAAGTTATATTTATGACTCATTTAAAATATCTATAACTTGATCGTAAGAACCGGAAAGATCATTTAATGCAGCATGTTGGTTTTGAAAATATTCTTGTCTGGTTAATGAGTTTTCATATGTGTTCACCAAATCTCTAAGTTGGGCTTGGGAGCTGAATGTTTTAATTATCCCTTTGTCACACAGAAGCTTCTTGAGCTCAGAATAATTTTTTAACTTAATTCCAGTAATGGATGGTGTTCCAGCATAAATTGGTTCAATAAAGTTATGGCCTTTATCAAAAACTATGCTTCCTGCCACTACAGCCAAATCTGCAGCTGCATAAAGCTCGAACAAGCTTCCTATTTGGTCATAAATAATAACTCTCTCTTTAAGGCCATCTTCTGCTTCTGAAAATAATGAAAAATCTATGCCCTTGTCCTTTAATAATTTCTTTACGCCATTAATTCTTTCAGGGTGTCGCGGTGCAATTACAAGCACAAGGTCAAGGTCATGCAATGCATTGATTACATAGTCTTCTTCCCCATCATGTGAGCTACCTAAAACTACTGTAAATTTATTGCTGTTCAGTTTAGATATAATTTTTTCTTTAACCTCCTCTCTAATAACGTAATTTTCAGAATTCACTTTTATGTTTCCGATTATGTCGATATTAGAAACACCAAAGGCAGCCAATCTTTCCTTTTCTCTTACTGATTGAACTAGAAATCTATTGAATTTTTTGAATACTTGCTCCGAGAAAGCTTTGAACATTGACATGCGCTGGAATGATTTATCTGAAATAGAGGTATTAAGCGAGATAAGTTTAGTGGATTCAGGTATTGAAAATACTAAATTTGGCCAAAATTCACTTTCGAACAAGATAACCTTATCTATATTCAGCTGTTTGCATAGTTTCTTGTAAATCATTGGCACATCGTAAGGAAAGACAATGGTTTTTATTTGTGAATTTTTGAAAACTTTCTCAAGTTCGTCCCTTCCAGTATTTGTTGTTGAACTAACCACTACTTGTTTTCCTTGCTGAGAGAGTCTTTGGGCTAATGGCGTTAAAATTTTTATTTCGCCAAGACTTACCCCGTGCAACCAAATTGTTTTTTCGTTTGACCTGCCTAGATAGAAACCTAATTTCATAAGAATTGTTTTGAACTTTGGGCTTTTCAAGATAAAAAAATCCCTAAGGATTAGTAGTGGTAAAAATAAAAAGTAAATTAAGTTATATACAATAAGCATTAGATGAATAATATCATTGTTGCACTGATTATATCTTTTACTAAGCTTTTGAGCCTATTGCCCAGATCATTTTTCTTTGTGAGCAATTCTAAGGTTTGGAATACATTGAGCACACCTCTTAAGAAAAGACGAAAAATTATTGAAGCAAATATTAACTATTGTTTCGATGATAAACCTGAGGAATGGCGTCAAGCACTTATAAATAAGACATGGGATGAGACACTGCTTGGGCTATATGACAACAATCTTGCATGGAACGCAGGGCGAAGAATAAATAACATCAAATGTGAGATTAAGAATGAAGCGCTTCTGAGAGAAGCACAACATAAGGGCGAAGGTGTATTGATGTTGTTTAGACATAATGTTTTCTTAGAAATATCCGCTAGGCTAATCAGTGAAAATTTTGATATTTATGGCATGGAAAGACCCAACAACAGCCAAGTAATGCAAAAAGTTATCAAATCGGGGCGATTAAAGGCTATGAAGGGTTTAGCAAGCAATAAAAATGTAAACGAAACTGTAGAGTGGCTCAAAAAAGGCAGAACAGTTTTGTATGGGCCTGATCAAGACTATAGAAACAAGAGATCAGTAGTCTCAACATTTTTTGGAAAAGATTGTCTTACAACTACTGTTCCCTATACATTAAAAAAATTAACCAACTGCAAACTTTTTTATCTTGATTTTTATCGAGAGGGAAATGGTTATAAATTTTCTATAGAAGATATTGGTCACCTTGCAGATTCTCCTCGATCATTTGCTGATGAAATAAATAAAAAAATAGAAAATGATGTGCTTGCCAATCCTGAGCAATATTTTTGGCACCATAGGAGATTCAAATCACAGAATCCAGCAATATATGATTGAAAAATTTAAAGATATAAAGGGTTTTTTATCAGAGCATGAGGGATCTGCTCTTTCTGAATACTGTGAAAAATTTTGTATTGGTGGAATTGCTGTTGAAATAGGTTCATATTGTGGAAAATCAGCCTGTTATCTTGGTTACGCTTGCAAAAAAAATAACTCAAAATTATTTAGTGTAGACCATCACCACGGCTCTGAAGAGCAACAATATGGAGAAGAATATTTTGATGAGGATATTTATGACTTTGATGAGAAAAGAGTGAACACTTTGCCTCTTTTTTTAGAAAATATCTCAAAATTTAATCTTGCCTCTCATATTGAGCCAATAATTGATACTTCTGAAAATGCTTCAAAATTAATACAGAGTGATATTGATTTTGTTTTTATTGATGGCAGCCATACATTTGAATCTGCTAGAAATGACTATGCCTGTTGGTCACCAAAAATTAAAGAAGGTGGTATTTTAGCCATACACGATATCTACGATACAGAAATGGAAGGAGGACAAGCACCTCGTGAAATTTATCTAAAAGCACTAGATGAAAGGTATAAATTGCTTAAACGCGTTGAGAGCTTAGTTATTTTGCAAAAGCTAAAGTAAGAGTGCTTTATCTTTCTTTGTTAAATCATAAAGACAGTCTGCAGCAATAATTGCAGCAGCATTAGTCCATGTTGAATGCTCATCAGGCCAATTGATATCAAGCTTATACTGATATCCGGTGGGAAATATTCCATCTTTATTCATATGTTGCATCACATCATTGAATATTTTCTTTGCTTCTGCTGTTTTGCCTGCTTTGTGCAAAGCAATACAACATTCTGAGGACTCAGCAATTGTCACCCATGGCTCCTCCTCCACACATTTAATCCCTAAACCTTCCACATAAAACTTATTTAGCAATTGATCAATATTGCCCACATCTCCACAATCAATTAAATATGGGTAATAAGAGTCCATTGAAAATCTTGCTCTATCAATTCCATCTCGGTTAAATCTTGAAGAATGAAATGTTTCTAAGTTGAAAAAGTTTGTGTCTTCTTGATTTTCTTCCTGCAGAACATTCGTGCATAAGAAAGAGTATGCTCTTCGAGAAAGTTCAAGCGAACATGAAGCAGTAATAAGCGAATTATCAGCAAAACCTTTTGTATCCAAAGCCCAAAAAAATAAACCATCTGTGTCCCTAAAATTCATCATTCCTTCAAAGATAAGTTTTAATTTTTTTTGATATTTTTGAATGTAAGAAGCATTGCCATCAATCATATATTTTTGCACAAGAGGCAAAAAGATATACGCGGCATGGTGAGGCTCGTAGTAATCCTTGGTAACTTTATCTTTAATAGTTTCAGAGATTATTAATCCTTCGCTATTAATATTGCTGAATACATATTCGAGACCTTTGTCAAAATGATCCCACTCTTCAAAAATTGCTAAAGCAAGCAGACATTCTGAATGATCCCAAGCATCAAATTTTCCATGTTCATCCCAGCATATAGCTCCATCACTTTTTTGATTTGTGATTATCCAGTCTTTGGCATGTCGAAAAGTTTCTTTGTTCATTTTCTAAGGTAGTAACATTCTGATTTCCCAAAAAAAGGATTCAAGATTTTTTCTAAAGCATATGAAAATTTTGCTTGGCCAAACATCTGCTTTACCAACAACCCATGAAAGGAGCGCAAAAACTCACTATCTTCCATGTTATTCTTTGCTTTAAAAATCCAATACAACGAATGCATTGCATGCTCTCTGTGATGTTTAAATAATGTGAGTTTTAACTTATTGAACTCCTCAAGTAAAAAAGAATTCTTAAATATTCTGATATGGCCACCAGGTGTTTGCATATATTTTTTTGAGTACTTCCAGCACAAGCTTTCAGGAAAATAAGTTGGCACACTTATCAGTAAAACTGCTCCTGGTTTTAATATCCTATGACATTCTTTTAAAACTTTTTCAAAATTTGGGACATGCTCTAAAACTTCAGAGCAGATTACTAAATCTTGGGAATTATTTGGCAATGCAATGTGCCTAACGTCTTCGTTTAAAAATGTGTAGTTATTTTGATTTTTGCAAATGTGGTTATCAAATTCTCTTTTAAGAGAGCTAATTTCATCAAAAGATTGATCAATTCCTATAATTTTTGCTTCTTTTAATTTGAACCCAAGAGATTTGAGGTGCCGGCCATTTCCACAACCAACATCAACCATGTTTTTAACTTTTTTTAGGTTAATGTGCTTGAAATTAAAAGTTTCCATGGATTATTTCTTGGTAAAGGCTTTCTAGCTTGATAGCATACTCGTCCCAACCAAAAAAATCACCTCTTCTAAGCTTGCTTTGATCCTTCAGCTCATTGCGTAAATCATGATTGCTTGCAAGCTCTATTATTTTTTCTGCCAAACTTGATGCTCTTTCGGCATCAAAAATAATTCCTGCATTTCCTGCAAGCTCTGGCAATGAACCTTTGTTTGCAACAATCACCGGAAGCTCACTTGATATCATTTCAACAAGAGGAAAGCCAAAACCCTCATAAAGAGATGCTGAAATTCCAATATCTGCTTCATTGAGGCAACTTAACAATTCTGCTCTGCTTAATTTTTCTCTGTAATCAATATTTGATTCAATATTGAGATTATTTATTAAGTCTTTGTTATCTTCGCGCATGTCACCAATAACAGTTAGCTTTATATTTGGTAACTCTTTTTTTGCAATAGATATTGCCTTTAATATATTTTCCAAATTTTTCATCGGAACATCAGCACTTACAATCGTTACAAAATGATTTTTAAACTCTTTTTGATAGTTTTGTTCCGAAGTTGCTATATCAACCCCATTCCATATGACTTTAATTTTGCTTTCAGAACAATCAAAGAATTTTACAATGTCTCTTTTTGATGATTCTGATGGCGATACAATAGCTTTTATATTCTTTACATTCTTTTTTTGAAAATTTAAAAAAGAATACCAACGCTTAATTGCGAATCTACGTAAAAAACCAGGCTCATTTTCCAAATCTATATCTCTATCGACATGAATAGGATGGTGCAAAGTTGTGACAAGCCTATTGTTGA
Source organism: uncultured SAR86 cluster bacterium (assembly GCA_902535365.1). Lineage (GTDB taxonomy): Bacteria > Pseudomonadota > Gammaproteobacteria > Magnimaribacterales > TMED112 > TMED112. The sequence goes on along the minus strand of CACATF010000001.1, from coordinate 224,779 downwards.
TTATCTTTGAATAATTACTAAGCGATTGATTGTCATGAAATATATCAAATGAGTCCTGATGCTTAATAAAATGATCATTTTTTAAAAGTCTGTCGCCAAAAAAAATTGGCTCAGTAAATGTCCCAGTACAGGTCTCAAAAAAGTCTAGAATCTCCATTGAAGTTTTGGGTTGTTTCAAGAAATTTTTAAACCTTTGGTTAAAATCAAATGATTCGAAATATCCTGGTGTTTCGATGGGAACCAAATCAATGTCATCAGGCACGTCTGGCAGAGGTCTTCCTGAGTAAATGGTAATCTGATGGCCCCTTTCAAGCAGAGCTTCGGTTACATTTTTTAGGTAAATTCCTTGCCCGCCAGAGAATGGATCACTTCTATAGGCTAAAAAAGCCAATTTGAGTTTGGACATTAAACTTTTGACAGCCAGTCAGAATATTCTTTTGCTTCACCTCTTACTGCATCAAGGTATTTTGATTGTATTAGGGTTGTGATTTCCCCTCTTGCACCATTGCCAACTTCAGTTTTATCAACAGATCTTATTGGTGTAACTTCTACAGCTGTTCCACAAAAGAAGATCTCGTCTGCGGTGTAAAGCTCATCTCTGGTGATGTTTCTTTCTATAACCTCAATGTTATGGTCTTCAGCAATTTGTATTACAGTTCTTCGAGTTATGCCATTTAAACAACATGTCAGCGCAGGAGTGAATAGTTTGCCATCTTTGATTAAGAAGATATTTTGTCCACTTCCTTCTGCAACAAAACCAGTGGTATCTAAAAGAATTGCTTCGTGATAGCCATTTCGTTTTGCCTGATCATGAGCCATTATTCCATTTACATAGCCTCCACTTATTTTTGATTTTGTCATCAAACTATTTGGAAATTGTCGTGTGAATGAAGAAACCATCACATCTATGCCTTTCTCCATTGTTTCTGCTCCAAATACTGATGGCCACTCCCAACACGAAACCATTAAGTGCGACTTCATGCCCTCAATATCAAGCCCAAGCTTTTCATCGTTAAGATAAATTAGTGGTCTTATGTAAGCATCTTTTAAACCTGATTTAGATATTACGCCTAGCTGTGCAGCCATTACTTCATCAAATGAGAATTCAATTGGAACATTTATGATTTTTGCGGATTCAAAAAGTCTTTCAGTATGTTCTTTTAGTCTAAATATATTTACTTCACCATTTTTTGCTTCATAAGACCTTACGCCTTCAAAAGCACCAAGACCATAATGGAGTGTATGCGTCAGAGGGCTTAAGTAAGCGTCCTCTTTTTGTACATATTTTCCGTTTAACCAATAAGTATTTGACATAGTGCGTAGTATAATTGTTTTAACCATCTATTTAAAATTTATATGAACGAAAATATCTTCCGTGCTTATGATATCCGAGGCAATGCTGAACAAGACTTAACTCCTGATGTTCTTGTAAAAATTGGTTTTGTTCTTGGCAATAAAGTAAAAGAAAGTGGCTCTGATGCAATATATGTTGGTCACGATAGCAGGCTCTCATGCCAAAGAATCTTTACTGATCTTTGTGTTGGGATAAATAGTGCAGACATAAAAGTTCTTAATCTTGGATTAGTGCCTACCCCTATGGTTTATTACGCAACAAATGTTGGCTCAACTAGCCATGGTGTCATGATTACTGGAAGCCACAATCCAAAAGATGATAATGGATTAAAAATAGTGCTTGATGGAGGCCCAGTTTCAGGGCTCGATATACTCAAATATGTTAAAAAGGTTGAGTCATGTGCAACTAATGAAGCAAATATAGAGAATATTAGTTTTGAAGACCAATACATCCATGAAGTTGTGTCCAAAAGCTCAACTTCAAAAAAATTAAAGATTGTTTTAGATAGCGGCAATGGTGCAGCTGGCATTCTTGCCCACAAAACTTTTGTAGCACTTGGCCATGAAACTATATCTATAAATCAAGAACCTGATGGAAACTTCCCAAATCACCACCCTGATCCAAGCAAAGAAAAAAACCTTGAGCAAATAAAATCTAAAATTTCAGAAACTAATGCCGATCTAGGCTTAGCATTCGATGGAGATGGCGATAGAGTTGGCTTGATTACTAATAATGGCGATTTTGTTCTTTCTGACCATATTATTATGATGCTTGCTGAATATTATCTAAAACAAACTAAAGGACCAGTGGTTTTTGATGTGAAATGTTCAGATGAATTAGGGAAAATGATAGAGCAAAATGGTGGGGAGCCAATAATGGAAAAAACTGGGCATTTTAATATTAAAAATACCATCAAAAATACTAATGCCATCCTGGGTGGAGAAATGTCAGGACATATCTTTATCAATCATGAATGGTATGGGTTTGACGATGCAATTTTTTCAGGAGCAATGCTATCTAAAATAGTTGCCGAGAGCGGTAAGTCAGCATCTGATATTAGAGACCACTTCCCCAAGACATACTCAACTCCGGAACTAAACCTTAATGTTAATGATGAAATAAAATTTCAAATGATTGAAACATTTTTGCGTGAAATGGATTTTGCAGATGCAAAAATAAATACTATCGATGGCGTAAGAGTAACTATTGACGGAGCTTGGGGTCTTTTAAGAGCATCCAATACAAGTCCTAAGTTCGTGCTTCGATTTGAAGGCGATACTAAGGACAGCATGCTATCAATACAAGAAAGGTTTGAGCAAAATTTGAGGAAAGTATTTCCGGACCTTGATCTAAATTATCACTAATCGATTATATCTTCCAAGTTGCTTCTGTTTCGTTCTGAATTAAGCAGATCTGAAACATTCTCTTCTAAAAAGAATTCAAAATAGCTATCACTAAATGTTTGAGAAACTTGCCCAGTTTCTTTGTTCACCCGTATAGCCGCCACTCCCTCAGGAACATCGATCGAGTAATTAGAAAGTTTATCTTTTGAAGAATTCATAAAATCTAACCAGATTGGTAAAGCATTGGTGCTTCCAAATTCGTTATCACCAAGGGATGTGCCATCGTCTTTACCAACCCAAGCTGAAGCGACTATATTTGATGCATAACCTGAAAACCATGTGCTTGTGGCGTCATTTGTAGTACCAGTTTTGCCCCCCATATTTGTTATATCACTGGCTAGCTGTCTGCGCGTAATATTTCTTTGAAGAGCCTCTTTTAATATATCTGAGAGCATAAAAGCTACCCTTGGATCCATCGCTTGTATAGGATCCTCAAGATCAACTGCAATTAAAGGCTTATCCATATAATCAAATTTCTCATTATTTATCCAAGGAAAACTAAGTTGAGTGTATGTTTCATATTTCGTTGAATACTTTTTTTGTGGATCATAAATAATATTGCCATTGATATCTTCAATACGATCGATGTATGAGATTTTTGAAATCTGGCCATTATTTACAAGCATTGAAAATTGCTGTGCGGCTTTAAAAGGGTTAATAGTCCCTGTTCCTAAAGCAATCGACAAGTCATTAGTTAGCATTTGCTCATCAAAATTGTATTTTTTAAAACAGTTAAGTGTGTCTTTTAAGCCAATAGATTGAACAAGCTTAATAGAGACAAGATTAAGCGACTGAATTAGAGCTTCTCTTAATCTTATTGGGCCATAGAATTCTCCAGAGTTATTTCTTGGACGCCATATTCCTTCAAGCTTACTGTCTTCAAAAATGATCGGACCATCAATAAAAATTGAAGATGGATTGAGTTCATTTTCAAACGCACACCCATAGATAAAAGGCTTTATGCTTGATCCTGGCAATAAGCGAGAATTTGAGGCTCTATCAAACTTTGATTTACTAAAATCAAAGCCGCCAACATAGGCTTTCAGATCACCAGTTAGACCATCTATTGCAACAAAAGCTCCTTCAACACTTGGAAGTTGAGTGATTACGTTATCTTGCTGGTTGTTGCTAATGTAGACCAAGCTTCCTAATTCAATAAAGTCTAGAAAACCTTCTGGTTTTGGTGTTCTGGTTCCATCGGAATTTAAAGTTCTAGCCCATTCGTAGTCACCTTTGTTCCAATTTACTGTATGGATATTTAATTTAGCATCCAAAGCTGTGACACTGTTATTTGAGATTCCAATAACTAGGCTTGGAACATATCCATCTATTTCTACATTAGCGGAAAGCAGATTCTGCAATTTATTGATATTTTCATCTTTGGCATCTTCATAATTAACACGTGCAGGGATTATAAATAAACCCTCCTCTAAAAAAGCACTTCTTAAGATTGAGAAGTTGAAATCCTTATAAACTTCTTCATTTTTCCACCCATACCTTCGATCATATTTATATAAGTTTGATCGTACTGCCTCAACAGCGTCTTGTTGCATTCTGGAATCAAGAGTTGTGTATATATTCATGCCATCTTCATAGGCTTTTAAGCCAAATCTATTGATAACTTCGATTCTTATTTTTTCTGCAAGGTATTCTGCTTCAATGTTAATCTTTGGACCGTAACTTTCACCAGTAACTATTACTTCTCGTGCTGAATTGTATTCGCCATCTGTAATAAATTTATTTCTAAGCATTCTGCCTAGAATTACATCTCTCCTCTTTTTAGAAGCTAGTGGATTTCGAACTGGATTTACCCGTGATGGTGTCTGCAACACACCAGCAAGCAGTGCAGATTCTGCGATTGATGCTTCTGAAAAATCTTTCCCAAAATAATATTGATAGGCAGCTGCAAAACCATAATTTCTATTGCCTAAAAATGCTTTATTAAAATAGAGCTCAAATATTTCTTGTTTGGTAAGATGATCTTCTAACTGCCAAGCTAAAATAATTTCTCTTAATTTTCTGATGTATGTTCTTTCGAAAGACAAGACATAGTTTCTGACAACCTGCATTGTAATTGTGCCACCGCCTCCAAGAGATCTACCCGTAATCTCACCATAAAAGCCTCGCATTAAACTTGTAATTTCAACTCCTGAATGGTCATAAAAGCCGCCATCTTCAGCAGCAATAATTGCATTTTTTAGGTTTTCAGGAATATCAGCATATTTAACTATTTGTCTTTTTTCAGTTCCAAACAGGCCAATTAACTGTTCATCAGCAGCATAAATTCTCATTGGGTTAGTAAGTTTTATCTCAGTAATGGTTTCTACTTTTGGTAAATCTTTTAATAAAAAGAAGTAAATTGCCCCAATGATCAGAAAAGATGACTGAAGTAAAAGCAAGATTATTCTTAGTATGCTCATCATTTATATATTATTATTCACTTTCAATTTTTTTTAGAGAAAATGAAGATTTTTTTAATTGGCATGATGGGTAGCGGAAAATCCTCCGTTGGCCTCATTTTGTCTCAAAAACTAAATTATACATTTTATGATCTTGATAAAGAGATAGAGGGATATTTTGGCATGCCTGTTTCAGATATTTTCAATAAATTTGGTAAGGACGATTTCAGGACAGCAGAAGAAAAAATGCTTATCAAAATTAATGAAATTGATAATGTGGTAATTTCTACCGGTGGAGGAATAATTGAAACTCCAGAAAATAGAGCAATATTAAAGAATTCAAGCACTTTCTATTTGAATGGTGATATGCAAAAAATTTATGAGCGTGCAGCAAAAAGGAGATCCGAGCGACCTTTGATGGAAAATATGGATTATGATGGCTTTTTAAAACTCTTTGAAGATAGAGATAGAATGTATAAAGAGTGCAGCAAACAAGAAATAACAATCAATAACAAAGACATAGCAGAAATTGCAAATGAGATTATAAATTATGAGAGAAATTGAGTTTACAAACACAAAAGAAAAAGTGATCTTGAAATTCTTTGATAGAACCTCTGATATTTTTAAGGATCTTGTAGGGAAAAAGTGCTTTTTTGTATGCGATGCTAATGTATTAAGCTCACATCCTAGTATGGCAAGCTGGTTGGATAAATCAAAAGCAATAAAAATATTGCTCGATCAGCCCGAAGCTCAAAAAAACTTAGAAAGCTATAAAAAAATTATAGAAGCATTAAAGAAGCATAACTTTACAAGAAAAGATTACCTTATAGGCTTGGGTGGAGGCGCAACAACCGATTTAGCTGGCTTTGTTGCAGCGACTTATATGCGGGGTATGAGATTCATTCAAATACCAACATCACTGTTAGGGCAAGTTGATGCATCAGTTGGTGGTAAAACAGCAATTAATTTTGAAGGAATTAAAAATTTTGTTGGCTCCTTTTATAATCCCGAACAAATTATCATCAATACAGAGTTTCTAAGTTCACTTAATGAGCAGGAATTTCTAAATGGGCTTGCTGAGGTAATCAAACACGCAATTATTTCTTCTGAAGAATCTCTTAATGAAATATTTGATGAAAAGAGTGCCATTGTATCCAGAGAGCCTGAAACGCTAAGTCAAATTATTGATAATTCCATTGCTGTCAAAGAAAGTATCGTTTCTGAGGATTTTAATGAGACTGGCAAAAGAAAATTTCTAAACTTTGGCCATACTTTTGCTCATGGAATTGAATATGCAAATAGAATGCAACCAATCCTTCATGGTCATGCTGTGGTGATTGGAATGCTTATGGCCTCAACTTACTCAGAACATAAAGGAATGCTTGATGCTGCGGACTTAGAAAAAATTAAACAAGTCATTGGCTCCTTTAACTATGACTTCAGTAATATAAATTTAGATGTGGAAACCATTGTCGAAGGCATGAAATCAGATAAAAAGAACCAATCCGAAAAGATTACACTTATTCTGCTTAAGGGAATTGGTAACCCAGTGCTTCATGAAGAAGAAAATATTAAAAACCTAACTAATTTCATCAGGGACTTTACAGAAAATTTTGAAAAATAGTAACTACCTAAAAGCATTACAACAGCAGAATACTGATCACTATGTTCCCGTGTGGTTTTTACGCCAAGCTGGGAGGTATCTGCCTGAATACAAAGCTGTCAGAGCTCGATTTAGTGATTTTTTTGAAATGATTAAGACGCCTCAGGTCTGCTGTGAGCTAACGCTACAGCCCTTAAGGAGATACCATCTTGATGCAGCTATTACATTTAGCGATATTCTTACTATTCCAGAAGCTTTAGGGAATGAGATAAGCTTTATTGAGGGAAGAGGGCCAGTTTTTAAGGAGGCAATTAAAAATGGCGACAATCCAAAACTTGATATTGGTGGTTTTGAGAACCTTGATTATGTCTTCGAGGCAACACAACTAATTAAAAGTAAAATAGATGTGCCACTTATTGGTTTTGCAGGTAGTCCATGGACAATTTTTATCTATAGCTTCTATGGTGAGTCCCCCAAAGATTTCAATTTAGTTAGAGAGTTTGTTGCTAAAAGTCCTGAGCAGACAAAAGAGATCTTAGCAACTTACACTGATGTCACAATTAAATATTTAAAAGGGCAAATTAATGCAGGCGCTGATTGTTTGCAGGTTTTTGACTCATGGGGCGGCATCTTAGATCAAGGTTATGAAGAATTTTCACTAAAATTTATTAATGATATAAGGGCAGCTATCGATCCTGAGATACCCCTAATACTTTATGCCAGAGGCATGAAAATCATGTTGCACCTCAATGCTACAGAAATAAATTGTTTTAATCTTGATCAAAATGAAAACATTGATGAATACATCAATAAGCCAATTACAATCCAAGGTAATATAGATCCAAACGATTTCAATCAGGATGAAGAGAAAGTTTTAGCATTGGCTGAAAATATATATGAAAAATATTCTCAGTGTGGAAATTATGTTTGTAATGTAGGGTCTGGAATCACACCTGACATCAATCCAAATAAAGTTGGTTTGTTTTTACAAAGATTAAGAGTCCTTAACTCTAAATAATCCTTCCTGTATTGTTGATGCAATTATTTCACCATCTCGTGTGAAGAAAGTACCTCGTCCAAGACCTCTAGAACCACCTGTATGCGGGCTATCAGTCGAATACAATATCCAATCATCCCATTTAAAGTCTCTTTTTTGGAACCACATTGCGTGATCTAAGCTTGCAATCATCTTAAGGTTAGGTGACATAAAACTAAGGCCATGCGGATACATGCAAGGCACCAATAAACCTGAATCAGAAACATATGATAAAAAGGCATGATGAAAAATACTATCACCAGGAATCTTTCCATTCGGTTTTAACCAAATATTTCTTATAGGAGGCATTTTTTTTGGGTCAAAAACATCATTCCACTCAACCCACTTAATTGAATATTCGCGTTCCTTAAGAAAAATTTCTTGTAACTCTTTTGGAATATTGTCGATATTGCTTTTGCGTAGTTCTTGTTCTGTTTTTAAATCTTCTGGTTGAGGCACATCGGGCATAGCTACAGTGTGAGTAATGCCCTCTTCAGCTTTCTGGAATGAAATGGTCATCGTGAAGATAACCTCATTATTTTGTATAGCTTTTACTGTTCTTGTGTGGAAACTTTTTCCATTTCTGATTGGGTCAACACTATAAAGCACAGGCTGTTTCAAAACACCGGGCCTAATAAAGTAGGCATGCAATGAGTGAGGAGCTGAGTCGTCCTCAACAGTGGCACATGCAGCTATGTAGGCTTGTGCAATTACTTGGCCACCATAAATTCTAACTATGCCAGCATTATTGCCCTGCCACCTGTACAGATAGGTATCAATTTGCTCAAGCGATAGTCTGCTCAGCACACTTTCAAATGAGTTTTGCATATTATTCATGCCGTGATTGATCATTGCGCTGATATACCACCATCAATCACAAGTTCAGTACCAGTGATCATTTTTGATTCGTCTGAAGCTAAGAAAAGCAAAGCGTTCGCAATATCTTCGATTTCAGCAAGCTTACGAACCGGTATCTGACGTTCAAGTTTTGAAAGCATGTCATTGGATGTGTCATTTAGTAATGCTTCAAGAATTTCTGTGCGCGCAAAAACAGGATGCACACTGTTGCATCTCACGAGATTGGTTGTTCGTGCGCAGTGAAGAGCTACTGACTTAGATAAATGTCTTACTGCTGCTTTTGCACTGTTATAAGCAGTAAAATTATGGCCTGCAATAATTCCTGATATTGATGAAATATTAATTATTGAGCCATTGCCAGAGTCACGCATAAGTGGCAAAGCATATTTGCAGCCATAAAAAACTGAGTCAAGATCAATCTTATGTACCATTTCCCAAGCTTCATTTGTGGTGCCCTCAACATCTCCCATGTATCCAATACCTGCATTATTAACAAGAATGTTTAGTTGGTTTTCTTGTGATTTGATTTCAGCTATAACTTCCTGCCATCGATCTGGATTTGTAACATCGTGTTCAAGGAATGTAACACCAAGATCTTCAGCAACCTTCTTGCCGCCCTCAACATTTATGTCAGAGATATAAACCTTTGCTCCTTCTCGAGCAAATGTCTCAGCAGTTCCTTTACCAAAACCTGCTGCTCCACCAGTGATTAACGCAACTTTTCCATCTAATCTTTTTGACATGTTTCCCTTATTTTACAATTTGAGGATATGTTAAACTGTTTTCAGGTAAATAACATGAAAAACAGAATTGTAAACAATCAACCGCAAGAGGTTACAGACTATCTAAGCGAAGAACCAATAGATCAAAATGCCATTGAATGCATCAATGAGATATTTAAATCTCCGTTAATTGCATCATACAACTGGGACTATACCGTTGTTGATGATCGAATTAAAAAATTATATGAGCTCGGTAAGCAGCTTAACTGGAATGTGACCGATGATCTTGACTGGTCGCAAAACTTTCCAAAAGACGAGTTCATGATCAACTCTGAAATTTTTAGGACCCCTGAAGTTGAGCTTGAAGGTTACGATGCCCTATCTCACGAAAAGAAAATTGAAATGGATAGACACAGGGTTGCATGGAATATAAGCCAGTTTCTGCATGGGGAGCAAGGAGCCTTGTTAGTTGCCTCACAACTAGTATCATGCGCACCAACTTTTAACGCAAAAATGTATGCTGCTTCGCAAACGTTTGATGAGGCCAGACATGTTGAGGGTTTTAATAGATATTTGAAGGAAAAAATAGGCTTCCAATATCCTGCCACAAAAGGACTCAAATCATTAATGGATAAAATTCTGACTGATGAGAGGTGGGATCTTAAATTTATTGGAATGCAAATAATTATTGAAGGACTAGCTCTGGCAGCTTTCAATAATATGAAGTTCATATTGAATGATGGTTTGCTTAAACAGCTGCTGCACTATGTTATTCGTGATGAAGCTAGGCATGTGACCTTTGGTGTTAACTATTTAGAAGATTACTTAAAGACATTAAGCAAATCTGAGATAGAAGAAAGAGCTGAATTTGCTTTTGAAGCTTGCCTTGTAATGCGGGGTCGACTTATTTCTGGGGAGGTCGTAGCTAAGTTTTTGGATTATACACCTGAAGAAGCAGATAGAATTGCTTTTGAGTCTGATCAAGGACAAAACTTTAGAACTCTATTGTTTACGAAGATTGTGCCCAACTTAAAACGTATTGGTCTTATAACCGATAACGTAAAAGAAAAATATGAGCAGATTGGCGTGCTAAGTTACGCAGAGCTTGAAGACAACTTCAATATCGATTGGGCCGAAATGTCTAAACCATACGAGACCCAAGAAGAGATTGAGAAAGCAATTAGGCTTGTTTAGTCTAATACTTCAGCGCTAATAATCTTAATTGTGTCTGTTGGCACGTCCTGATAACCCATAACTGCAGTTGTTTGAACTGCGGCAATTTTATCAACGACCTCAATACCTTCAGTGACTTTACCAAAAACAGCGTAACCCCAACCCTCATCAACTTGGTTAGTTCTAAAATTTAAAAAACCATTATCGACATGGTTGATAAAGAATTGAGAAGTAGCTGAATGTGGATTGGCTGTTCTTGCCATAGCTATTGTTCCCCTATCATTCTTTAAACCATTATTTGCTTCATTGAGAATTGGTTCTAATTTTTGATCCTTTGGAGACATATCTTCCAGATGTCCACCCCCTTGAATCATAAAACCTGATATCACTCTATGAAAAATAGTTTCATTATAAAAACCACTTTCAACATAACTAATGAAGTTTTCTGTTGAAATTGGCGCGTTCTCTTTATCTAGTTCTAATACGATATCACCGTAGGTAGTTGTTAATTTTACTTGTGGCATTGGTTCTTCCTTATTGTAAAAGTAGATGCCCAGCACAGCGGCTAGAATTACTACTAAAAAAAATACATTTCTCATTTTTTAAAAATAAAATCCAATTATACTGTTAGATGTGGGTAAGGTAATACAATTTTTAATTCTGGCAACATTTTTTCTTAGTAGTGATGCTTTTAGCCAATCAAAAATATCTAATCCACCAACACCACCGCCACAAGCAAACCATAATGATGACTATAACTCAGAAAATAGGTTCAATGATTTTAGAAGTGATTGGTATAGAAAGGCACAGATAAAAAGTGAAGGGATAAAATACAATGAAGAGGGGCTGAAGCCATACTTAGACGATAATTACATTAATTTATTAAAAGATTTATTTGAAAAAAAATTAGAAAGATTTCCGGAATGCGTGCAAATTGATTTGTGTACAGATATTCAGACAGAAAGGTTAAATAACCTTGTTGGAAAAACTTACTCTCCCAGATACAAAGAATCGCCAGTTTACCCAACGAGAGCAATGGAAAGTGGGACACACGGCTATGTGATAGTGGCTTTTGATATAAATAAAAAAGGTGCTGTAGAAAACGTTTATAAAGTTGAGTCATCTTGTACTCTGGCTAATGGACAAATCCAAAAGAATTGCGAAGTTTTTGATAGAGCAACAATAAAAGCTGCAAAGAAACTTAAGTACTATCCTGCTACCATAAATGGTGATCCTGTAGAAGTCACCAATGTGCCACATAAATATACTTACGCATTTGAAGGGCAAGAAAATGAGGTAGTAGTTGATTATCCAAAGAGAATTTTAAGAAAGATTGAGCAGTTCACCGATAAGAAACAATGGATTTTACTTGAGGATTACGCTCGTGATTTGCATGGTAGGTATGAGCTTAAATACTATTGGATTGCTGAAGCTCAATTTCATAAACAAAACTTTGATGACGCAAAAATTAATTATAAACGCCTACTATCTTTTGATTCTGTTGCAGATAAGGTAAAAGGCAGTGCACGAGAAAGACTTCTGCAGATAAACTACTCAGAGAATAACTTTGATGAAAGAGATGGCTACTGCACAACATCTGCAAGCTATATTCAGCACTATTTATGTGGAATTAACTATTTAACAATTGGAGACTCAGTGAGTGGTGTATATTTTTTTATTAGGTCGTTGAAATACATGAAATCAAGCAAAATAAAGAATAGTAATTTACAAACAACTATGCTGGATTTGATGGAGATGCAGAGAGATTATCTCTATGAGGATCTATCAAAGCTCAATTGAGCCTCTTAAGTAAAGTTTGGCCTGTCCTGTAATTTCAACTGCTTCATCCTTCACTTCACAAATTAAAAAACCACCTCTTTTAGAAAGCTGTTTTGCATTCATTGTATTTTTGCCAAGTTTTTTTCCCCAATATGGAGCCAGCAAGGTGTGGGCAGACCCAGTCACTGGATCTTCATCAACTCCTGTTTGCGGGCCAAACCATCTTGAAACAAAATCAACATCTAATCCATCAGCTGTAACAATTAAACCACGCGAATCCAACTTACTTATCTCACTAAAATCTGGTTTCATGTCTTTAACATCATTCTCACTTTCAACTAGGACCATAAAGTCATCAATTCCTCGGTACACCTCAAGTGCCTTGCAACCAAGCATGTTTGAAAATAAATCTATCTCTGCAAAGGGCTCTGGGTTATCTTTAGGTAAGGTCAGCTTTATCCCTTTTTCTGTTCTATCTGCAATCAGTTGACCCCTCTTAGATGAGAAAGTAATTTGATCATGGGACTTATCAAGATAGTTAAAAAAGACAAAGGCAGAAGCCAATGTTGCATGACCACATAAATCAACTTCCAGCTCTGGGGTAAAAAATCTTATTTGGTTGTCATTTTGAGTATTGATGAATGCTGTTTCTGATAAATTATTTTCAGCTGCAATTGCTTGCATTACAGTCTCATCAATTGGATCAGAATGAAAAATTACTCCTGCAGGATTGCCGCCAAAAACTTTGTTGGTGAACGAATCGATAAAAAAGACTTCTAGATTCATCTTAAAAAAAGTGGTGGAGCTAAGGAGATTCGAACTCCTGACCCCCTGCGTGCAAAGCAGGTGCTCTCCCAGCTGAGCTATAGCCCCACAAGAACAACAATAATAAATACCTATCTAACAAATTACAACTACTTATCTCTCGGATCGTCTGAAAAATAAAGTCCAACTCTTTTTGATATAGGTGCAACAAAAAAAACAATAGGTGTTCCAATAGCCCAACCCACCATCCAAGCTCTAATCCAGTCCGAGATGTTAGGCGGCAATTGTCCAGTATTAATTGCGGTGATAAAAAAACTCATTAGTCCTGTCATGAAAGTTGAAAGAACTAAGGTAGAAATTACAGTGGCAACGGTAAATGTGAAAGTTCTTTTTCTATTCATTTGAATAGAAAATACACCGACATTGCTAGAAGCATTAATTGTAGATGAATATCTGAGAAAGACTCATTTAAAACTGAGAAATGAAAGCCCCAAATAATGACAGCCATTACAAAAGTGCCTAAGATGCCGCCCAAGGTAGATAAAGCTTTTGCAGTTGGTCCTATAAATTTTAATCCCCCTAGAATAATGAACAATGGAATTAAAATTAGCTCGGAAATAGTAATTAACCATGAAGAAACCACTGGAAAGTCTGAGAAAAATTCCATTTTTGGAATAAAGCTCAACGGTACATCAGGTGATTCAAGAAGTTTATTAAATTTGGGTTGGCCATATTCAAACATAACCCACGATAAACATAATCGAAGAGCCCATTCAGAAAGAATACCCATCTTAGTTTCTGCTATTGGTTCTGTGACCTTATTAAGCAAGCTCATGGCTTAAATTATAGTCAAATTAGGTGGGTTATACGAATTTTAAGTATCTGAGATTAATCGACGAAGTGCTTTTCTTTTTCTTCATTGATTGTTTTAACTTCTGCACAATATTCAGCTGTTGGACGGGAAATTAATCTCTCTAGACCAATTGGTTCTCCTGTTTCAAGACAAAAACCATAATCACCAGCTTTGATACGCATGATTGCTTTATCAATCTTTGGTAGAAGTTTAGATTCTCTTTCCACTATGCGTAAAAATAGCATTGAATCAATTTCGTGTTGTGCTCTGTCCACCTCATCACTGCATGAAGGAGGGTTACTTAATCTATCTTTTGCTTCTCTTATATGAGTTAAGGTTTCTTTCTTTAGATCGTCAAGAAGAGATTTAAAGAAAACAAGCTGATCCTTGTTCATGTAATTCTTCTTTGGAGCTTTTAAAATTTTTTCTTTAGTTAGCATAGTGAAAGGAAATATTTTATGTGCGAAAAAAAAATATTCAACTAGTAATTTAAAGAATTTCTAAGATTTAACATCTTTGACACTTTTCGAAATATTCATACCAAAGCCTGAAAGAACCAAAGCTAAAGGCAAAATTGCCAGCGGCGCCACAGCTAAAGTGAGCCCCAGGGTTAAGAGAATATTAAACAACAAACCTCCAGAAGCATCACCAAAACGGTTAATGAATGTATCAATGAAAACTGTTGATCTATATTTTTCCGATTTTTTTAGGGTGGTATAAACTGTCTCTCGTGCTGGTTTATTGATTGCATATTCAAACGGTCGCATTAAAGCAGAGATGATTAAGAATAAAAGAACACCAGTTCCCGTGAAGAGGAAATCTGCAAAGTGGCCAGCCATCATTAAGTAGGCAATCATGAACAGAACGCCATAGATACCAAGCACAAACTTCAAGCCAAAAAATCTACTTTCCAATAAGAAACGTGTAATTAAGATCTGAGAAAAGAAAGTTATTGGTGTTACCAAACTGTCGGCATCAGCAAATATTGCGCGTTGCTCGACAATGTCGTTTGTGTATTTATTTATGATCTCGAGACTAAAGAAATACAGGGCGGTTGAGCAACATGTCCAAATAAAAGCATAGGTTAGTAACTTTTGAACCAATGGATTATTTTTAACCTGATTAATTTGATCCACTAAATCTATAGAAATCTCTTTCTTTTCAATCTTGGCGGTATTGGTAGGCTTTAATTTTGATGAGAAAAAAATTGCCAACATCAATGCAACTAACGAGATGCTGATAGCCGTAACTGGAGCATCGGTTAAATATGATGCAACCGTTCGTGAACCAACAAATGCGCCAGCAGATCCAAAGGCACTTATGACTCCAAAAAATTTGTTGCCTTCTGTTCTGTCAAAACAGTTAACTATTTTTGCCCAGAAGATAGAAACAACGAAGAAGTTGAATATGTTGTACCAAACGTAAAATGTTGCTCCAAGGGCATAGTTACTTTCGTAGTAAAAATTTAAATAAGCAAAGACAACTAAGTTCAGGATAAAGAACCCATAAATGTACAAAACGAGTCGAGATTCTTTGATTCTTGATACAACAGCTGAGTATATGAAATTAGCAAATAACATCACTAGAACGACAAGAAAAAGAAAAAAGGTTAAGTCAGCAGTCCCAATTTGAGCAGCTACCGCACTTCTAAAAGGTCTCATCACAAAAAGAGAGAAGAGAACCATGAAGAAAAAAAGGCCAGAAAATAAAGCGTTTTTGTTTTGTCCTCTCATTGCAACCACAACTGAAATTTATACTAGATTAGCCTAAATGCCAAGCTAGTAGCATATACCTTCAGGCAGATCATTAATACCTATAGCTTCCTGCATAGCAAAGAATATATCTGTATTGTCTAGAATCCCCGTGAAGTTTACTGAGCCAGGGCCATATGCGAAGATTGGTACCATTGCGCCTGTATGATCACCCTTACCAATTGCAGTATTCCACGAAACTTTCATCTGATTGGTTTCTTTATATCTGAGAGTATCTTTTTCAATCAGCAGGCCTCCTGTTTCATGATCTGCCGTCACCAGAACGAGAGTATCTTGTCTATTCTTTGCAAAAGCTAATGCACTTTTAATCGCATTCTCAAATTCCTCTATTTCATCGTATTGTCCATAGAAATCATTATCATGACCTTCCCAATCAATCTGTGAACCCTCTGCCATAATGAAAAATCCTTTGCACCCCTGCTCAAGCATTGAGTTTGAATTAACTAAAGCAAAATCAAGCATTTCTTTAAGTGAAGGTTCATGTGCTTCTCTAATAAGTTCCTCTTTATTGAATAGCCCAAAAATTTTCTTACCTTTTTTAAACCTATGGTTAACTAAATCATTCTTTGTTTCTAAAAGGATTGCGTCTGTTTTAATTTTGCTCAAATAATCTTTTCCATCCTCTCTTAAACCACCATCTTCTTTTGGTTTAAAGAAATCAGATCCACCGCCCAATACAAAATAATTATTTGAATAAAATATTTGCTCGGCAATAGCGTCTGTGTTGTACCTAGATTCTGTGTGTACAGCAAAAGCGGCTGGCGTTGCATGAGTGATTTCAGATGTTGCAATTATGCTGTTTACATAAGCTTTTTTATGAAGCAATTCTGTAATATTGGTAACAGGATTTTTTTCATGATCCACTCCCACATATCGATTGATTGTTTTTGTGCCAGAGCTGTAAGCTGTAGCAGATGATGCTGAGTCAGTTACTACTGTATTATAAGCATGCGTCTTAACAAGCCCTGATACAGGAAACATATCAAAAGCAGTTATGGCATTTGGCCCTTCTTTGGCTATCTTATAGGCAACAATTTGATTGCTTCCCATTCCATCACCAATTAGAAGTATTATATTTTTAGCTTTTCTTTCTACAGGGATAAGTTCTTTATTGGTGATTTCCTTTCCAAAATTAAAATCGACAAGCAGTCTATCTTTTTTTGGCACATCTATAAGAACCGGTACATATTGATTAACTGCGATTAAAGTGACTACGATCGACAATAGTGCTACAAAAAAATATTTCAGAAACTTCATCTTTGCTGATCTAAGACATCTAGCTTCATCTCAAGCTGTTTTGATCTTGGAATGCCATAATCAAAATTAATGAAAGCACTTTCCCAATCACCATAAGTTGGGTTTGCAAGCATAAACCAGCTGTGTCCCCACATTTCATTGTATGCTTTAGCTGCATCATTTCTTTGCTCTGTTGATGACCTATTTACATCTAAGCTAACAAAATCACCAAAATTATCGCCAATCATCATGACAATGCGATAATCATCAGCAATAAGTTGACGTCTTGATGTTTTATCGGAAGTCCATTCTGGCTTCTCGCCTTTCATAAGAAGCTGATCTAGTTTTGTTGAAAATGAGAATCCCAGTTTTTCTAAATTGTTCCTTGTTGCTTCTTCAAGGTTTGCTGTGCGATTAGTAACAAAGAACACTTCTACACCTAGGCTAGTTGCAAGAGCAAGAAACTGCTCTACCCCAGGAATGTAATAAGCTTTTTCTTCCATACACCAAGCATCCCAACCATCAGGATAATATCTTCCATTTTCAATTAAACGAGCTTGATAGGCTATGTTATCTAATACAGTCTGATCAATATCTAAAATTACAGCAGGTGGTTTCCCAGAAAACCCTGAATTTTGTTCAAGGGCAGCTGTATAATTTTTATCCTCTACAAGTGCTGGTAGTTTTTCCATAGCAGAGTTATAAATGCCAATAGAATTGCTGTAAAACTCGGCAGATTTTTGAACAAATAAAGTTGCCATTAATCCTTGATGTCCTTTTGTTTCAGGTAATGCGAGCAAGGAAATAAAAATCAGAACAAAGGCATTAGTTTTCATTATCTATATTATAAATTAATTTGTTTTTATTAACTGCTACTTTTCTGCAACAGAACTATGGCATGATGAGCACTCAAGCTTTCGACAAATTTGGAAGTTTTGATAGTGCGCATAGATCACTAGCAATGAGGCTATTACAGTGACAACCTGCTCTCCTGTTTCACCAGCGTAAGCCTCGCCGAATAACACAGCCAAAACAAAGAGCACTAGCCCAGCAATGCCAAGGGCGAAAACTCCTTTTTTCTTATGGTTTTTTAAACCAAGGTGTAGGGCATGAAAGCTCACAGGAAGAGTAACAATTAATAGTAAGTAATGAATGATCTCATTATCGATAGTTAAAGCAGAAGTGCTTGAAACTGCAATAAAGAAAGAAGGCACAAATAAGCAATGCAACACACAAATCAGCGACATTGAGGCTGCTATTTTGTCAGACTTATATTGATCGTTATACATATGAAAAGTTTAAGCTTGAATTTTGCTTTATCTTTATGCGCTTGTAAACACCTAACTAGGGCCAGCGAGGTGCAAAGACCCTAGTTAGATCGACTAAGAATTAGAAAGTAATTCTAAATTTGAAACCAACATTTCTGCCAGCTAGTGGAACCTCATTTTTTACAAATGAAGTATGGTTTCTAGCTGTTTCATCAAGCAGGTTTTTAATGAATATAGATGATCTGAATGTTACGCCATCGCCTAAGTCATAAGATTTAGAGGCATCAAGATCTAGCATTCTATACCCATCAGTTCCAGTTTCACCTTCTGCTACATTATCTTGAGGTTGGACTTCTTTATAGGAAATTCCAGCAGAGTAATCACCTGAAACATAATCAAGACTCATAAATCTTCGTTTTGGCATCATGCGAGGCACAAACATTTTTGAATCTTTAAACTTACCTTCAACAGCATCTAAGCCGACAGTAGCAGTAAGTGTGCCATTCTCTAATTGAAAGCTATTACCTAATTCAAATTCATAACCAGTGAACTTAGCATCATTTTGCAGATACTCTGCTAATGTAAGCCCACCATGATTATGCTCTTCTTCATGTTCTTCATGGTCTTCCTCTGTCTCATCCATCAAGTAGATGTAATCATCCACATTATTGGTATAAGACGTGAATTTAGCAAAGACATTGCCAGCTTCATAATTCAATGTCATATCTAAGTTATTAGATTTTTCTGGATTAAGATTTACATTTCCAACTTCAAATCGTCTTGTAGCTAAATGCGGACCATTCATGAATAATTCTTGTGCTCCTGGAGCTCTTTCAGCACTAGTAGCGCTTAATACAACAGATAAGTTATCTGTTAAGCCCTGGGAAACTTGTAAAGAATAGTTTGTTGTTGAGTAATTGAAACTATAATTTTCAATTTCTACTTCACCCTCATGATCGTCTTCATCCATGGTTTCATGATCATCATCATGATGCATTTCAGCAAGAGAACCATCTCTTGTGATGTCATCAAATCTGATTCCAAAATCAAGATGTGCAGCACCGATATCTTGGCTCATAAAATAACCAATAGTAAATTCTTCGCTCATTGTTGGTCTCATGAATGCTTCCTCGCCAACAATTGCCATTTCCTCTTCAGCGAAATTCATGGATATTTTTTGAGTACGTTTATCATTTGAAAGGTCAAAAATCATTCCAAATTCTGTTGCATCATTTGTGAATAGTGTTGGTTCTTCGCTATGACCTTCATGCTCATCATGATCTTCGCCTTCATGATCCTCGCCTTCGTGCTCTTCATCGTCGTGATGCTCTTCACCATGCTCTTCAGCATGTTGCTCCATCAATGAATAATCAGAAGATGTTAAGAAGTAATCAACTTTGTTTACTAAACCATTCCCTAAGTTCAACGAGCCCTGCAAAGTGAAGATATCAGAATCAGTCATAGCAAATATTCTTTCACCTTCATGCTCATCATGCTCTTCACCTTCATATTCGTCTTCATCCATAGTTTCATGATCATCATCATGATGCTCATCATGCCCATGTTCTTCGCCATGAAAAGGTATGCCATGCACACGTTCAGCAGATGATAATGACATGCCTATGTAGCCCCAATCACCAGTTTTAGAAACACCAAACTTCCCTGTTTCAGCAGCTGAATCAGAATTCATTACGATACTTTCATCAGTTCTCATCCCGTCTTCAATAACAGAACCTCTCGGAGTTACGTAATTTTCAAAATCGGAATCTAACCCACTTAGATAAAAGTTAAGACCGGCAACGTTGTGCTGAAAGTTATAGGTTGAAACACTGCCATCATTGACCTCCTGCATTTCATAACCAAGACTTCCAGAGAAACCATCAAAATCGGTTTTTGCAATTGAATTGTCGACAATATTTATAATTCCACCAATGGTTCCATTTGCATAAAGCAATGAAGATGGACCTCTAACTACTTCGACCTGTGTAGCATTGCTAAGATCTATGTCATTTGGGTGATCAGCACCAATGCCTGAAACATCTCTAACAACTAAACCGTTATTTAGTACTTTTATTCGTGCGCCAGATAGACCTCTGATAATTGGTTGGCCAATAGCAGCACCATAGTCAGCAGAACCCACTCCTGCTAAATTATCTAAAGCTTCGCCTAAACTAGTGGTTGGCTCTGACTCCAAATCAACGCTTTTAACCAAGTGAAGTGGATTTTCAATTTGCGATGGGTCTGCAAGAGCAGAAGTTACAACTTCTTCAACATCTTGAGCATGTGACAAGCTCGAAATGCTTAGTATTAAAATTAAAATATGATGTTTTTTCATTTTACCTCCTTAAAAAAAACTTAATCTAAAATATTTGGGATTAAGATTCTTTTGGAGGTGCTCTTGAGTTAAAACTATAAACTTTAGAGGGGTATAAAAAAACTGGTAGACCAGCCTCAATATCAAACGAAACGTAATTATTTACAGCTACTTCGAATGTTTGTGGCTCTGGGTTTTCTAGAACACATGCAACGTGCTCAATATTCTCACTTATGCCATGATCTTCAAGAACATGAGATGATTGATCAAGCGTGGTTAGACCAAAAAAAGAAAGACATAATAAGAAAACAAGTCTGCTAAGATTTTTCATATAAAAAGATATTACTCATTTAATGAGGATTTGTCTTTTTCTTTTTAATTTTTTCTCTTTTTAATTTTTGATAAAAGTTTAAAGTTCTTTCTTCAACGATGCGTTGGTTTTCGTGCCTTCTATTGCGTGCTCTTTCAGACCTTTGCATCCTTTCATTTTTATCCATATTTCTGCCCCCTTATTATTTAGGAACAGAAAAATGGAAAAAGGTTCAAAAATTATCTTGGTTTTAGAATAGCTCGATATCTTTTAGCTCTAGATCAACATTGAAATCACGGCCGTAGCCTGCAATGCTTATTTCTCTGATGTTTTTAGGCTTCATGGATGCAGCCATCATGCCGTTTTTCTTGAGGTCAGAAAATAGAATTTGGTATTCATTCCACTGATCATTGACATCAAATGATGTGCTTAGATATGACCAAGGTGGCATTTTCATGCCCTTTAATGTGACGTGAACTTCATAAGCTTCGTTGTTGCCTTTGGCTTTGAATTTAATGCCCTTGGCATTTTTGTTTATTTCGTCAGGTCTGTGCGCTAACCTAACGAAGCCGCCATTATTTTTTGTGGTGACTTCACCATCAAGCTTTACAACACCTTCCTCAAAATTTGCACTTAATTCTGATTTGCCACCCATCACCTGGTCAGTGTAGACATACCAAGAGGTGTTATTGTCAGAATTTTGAGCGTATGCGAACATAGAAAATAAAAATACTAATAAAAATCTCATTTAGAGTATCTAAGTATTAGTATCTTTATTTCAAGAACTTAAGCAGCTAATGATTTAAGTGAGACGTTCTGGTTTAAATATGAAGCCACATCTAACATTCTGTTTGAAAAACCCCACTCATTGTCATACCAGGCTAGAATTTTTGTTGAATTCCCTACCTGACGGGTGTGAGATTTATCATAAATAGATGAGTGTGGATCATTACCGAAATCTGTACTTACTAATGGAATGCTATTGATATCTAAAACACCACTTAGCCCGTTGTTGGCTGCTGCCTCTAAAGCTTCATTTAGCTCATCAATGCTAAATGATTTTTCTGATGTGAAGGTGAAATCTAGAAGCGATACATTTGAAACTGGTACTCTGATAGCTAATCCATCCAATTTCCCATTTAATTCTGGGAGGACAAGACCAACTGCACTTGCTGCACCTGTCTTTGTTGGAATCATAGAAACACCTGCAGCTCTTGCTCTCAGCAAATCTGAATGATAAACATCAAGTAAAGATTGATCATTGGTATAGGCATGTATTGTATTAGCTAAACCATTTGTAATGCCAAACTTTTCGTTAATGACTTTAGCAAGAGGAGCTAAACAGTTAGTTGTGCATGATGCATTTGAAATTACGAGATCATCTTTAGTTAAAGATGTGTGGTTAACACCGTAAACAATTGTTTTATCAACACCTGTTGCTGGAGCAGAGATTAATACTCTTTTTGCACCAGCATCAAGATGTTTCTGAGATCCGTCTTTGGATGCAAAGAAACCTGTGCATTCAAAAACTAAATCAACATCTAACTCTTTCCATGGAAGGTTGCTAGGATCTCTTTCGCTGAAACAAGCAATCTCATTACCATCAATGGATATTGATTTATCTGTTGATGATACTTGGTTTGCCAGCTTTCCATGAACTGAATCATATTTCAATAAATGTGCATTGTGTTCTGGAGAACCTAAATCATTTATTGCCACAATCTCAATTTGATTGAATTTTTTCCAAATCTGATCTTTTGATAAGTAAGAACGAACGATATTTCTACCGATTCTGCCGAAGCCATTTATTGCAATTTTCATAGTTTTTTATGTTAATTAGTACTATTTGTAAATTTTTTTATAAAAATTTAGATAAATATAAATATTTTATATGTAAAAAGCAAGGGATATGTAAATATATAAAACCTATCGAAGAAGAGCGCTTAACTCATCAAAACGAGTGACGTATTTGGGGTTTTCTTGGCTAGATGTTACAACAATCCATAGGTATTCAACGTACAAAGACATTTTTTTATATTCTTTTAACAATTCGTGATCAATATCATTTTCCTGATCGGCATAGATGCTTAAGAAGTTATATTCTTCATTGCTTGTTAAATTCATAGCATTGAATAGTAGAGCGAGGTCAAAATAAGGATGATTGAAACCGGCATAATCCCAATCAATGAAAAAAATATCATCTGAATACATTATGTTGGATAAGTTCAAATCATTATGACAAAACACTTGATGTTTATCCCTTGCTACTAACTCATAAATAAACTTGAATGCACTTCGACATAATGAGTTTGGAGAGTTTTGAGCAATGGCATGCTCATATTTCTTAATTTTGTTCTCGAATGAACCACAATCGTCACAAACAATATTTGAGTTATGAAGTTTTTTAAGCTGCTTTGCGCATTTAGAGATAATGTTTGCTTTAGAAACTGTGCTCAAATCAGAACCAACCACTTTTTCGTATATCACTACTTTTTTTTCCGTATCAGCATGTAGAATCTGCGGTGCTAAATTAAGTTTATGAAGTTGATCAACAATTATTTCTTCAACACCAATCTCGTTTTCAAAGGTACAGTCCGTTTTAATTTTGAGAACTGCATCCTTACCATCTAACCTGCACTCATAAACCTCTGAAAATTTTGTTTTCTGAATAGTTTTTATTAAAGCAATATCTTTTTTAGCTGTGTTAAGAAAATTCTCAATATTACTCATGCGTACTCATTGATTTCAACCAAGCCTTATAGCCAAATACAATAATTATTAAATATATAACAAATAAAATAGCAGTTGGATAAAGCTCTCTGCTCAAGAATAGGAACACAGATACAAAATCAACTACGAACCAATAGATCCAATTCTCAAGCACTTTTTTTGCAACCATATAGGTAGCTAAGATGGCTCCCCATGTTGTAAATGAGTCGATATATGGTGATACAGCATTTGTATTTGCTGTAAGCAGGTAGCCAAAACAAACAAC
Organism: uncultured SAR86 cluster bacterium; assembly: GCA_902535365.1. GTDB lineage: Bacteria > Pseudomonadota > Gammaproteobacteria > Magnimaribacterales > TMED112 > TMED112. The sequence goes on along the minus strand of CACATF010000001.1, from coordinate 200,939 downwards.
AGCCACAAAAAGCAGACTTAGTGCAGAAAAATGTTGCCGCAAAGTCCATGTTTTAATATTTGAACTTTGAGATGATGCTTTACGCTTCCATTGACTCCATCCATATAGCCCCATAATTAAATAAAAGATTTGAAGGGCAGCCTCCATTACCAGTCCAGCTGTAAGCATGACAAAGAAATACATGACTGAACTTATGATCCATGCTATCCAACACCTAATATCTTGCTGCATTGCTAAAACCAAATATGTTATGGCCAAGAATGCTGCAAAGACTTCAAACCATATTGAATTTAATAGATCAGAAATCATATCTTACAGACAACCCAAAGTGTCTTGGATCCCCGTGTCTTCTATAAAGAGTATCAATAAAGTCAGGCGCTTCATTTCCAAAAAAGAACCCTCTTGTTGAGTAATATTCATCGAATAGATTTTGCACCCATACATCAATTACCCAGTTATCAACGCTATGACGAAGAGCTGCATTTGTTAAAACGTATGAGTCAGACTTATTGTTATGTGAATCTGAATAGTAGAAACCACTTTTACCTAAGAAGTTAATTTCAAATGAAGTATTTTCTTGGAAATAATATTCTACTCCAGTAGAAAAACTATACTTTGGTGCGTGTGCTTGTTCTCTCCCCTCAATATCAGGTCTTGAAGCCCAATTTTTGATTTCGGTCTCCAGATACCCCAGATTTAGGAATAGTGACAATGCGTCATTTAATTGCGTATCGATTGATCCTTCAAACCCATAATTCAGGCCCTCTGCGGCATTTTGAGTTAAATAGACAAAAGTGTTGGGGTCATTTGGGTCAACTTGTGTTGAAATTAATACCTGCTGATCCTCTCTCTGGGAGTAAAAAATATTAAAGCTCAAATCTGTAAAATCACTGATCTTTGAATTAATGCCTAGTTCATAATTTGTTAAATATTCAGGGTCATATTCAAGCTCATTTGGATCTACTTGTCCTAATAGTCCTAGGCCTACGTTAAATCCCCCTTGTTTATAACCCTTCGCGTAACTTAAATATGCATTTCCAATGTTCTCCATCAGATAACTCACAGATACCTTGCCTCCAAACATATCATTGGAAAGATTAAAGTTTTCATTATTAGTATCTGAATATTTGGCTTTCCATTCTTCTGCTCTTATCCCCAATGAAATAACTAAATCTTTAGCTAGCTCATAATCAATGTTTCCAAAAAAAGATAAATTATTAGAGCTGTAATCACTGCTCGATATGGTTAGGCTTTCATACGGCCCAAATGGATCAGAGGGATCTCCATATATTCCATCATCTTGCCTATCATTTGTTTCATCGAGCGATAGAAATGTTGTACCCAATACCCAACTGAAGGGCAGATTATTTGAATTGGAAACCAACCTAAACTCTTGATTAAATGATTGCCTATCTCGCAAGGTCTCTGAAAAATAGTCGTAAGTATAAGGAGCATGGGATTCAGAATTTCCCCAATCTGCATCATAACTAAATACTACAAATGTATCAGTGGTACTTGTGAAGCTTTGCAATTCAAACTGATCAAATTTTTTAAAGTATTTGTAGCCCAGCGTATCAGTTTTCTGTGAGTCCATGCCTGGTCTGTCTGACAATGTATTGAGTGAATTGTCTATGGTCCATATATCTGCAGGATCATCCATATCGACAGAACTCAAAAGTAGTTTGCTGTTACTTGTTTCTGATAGTTCAAAATCAATTTTTAATCTAAGGGTTAATTCATCTTTTCTAGATGTATCTGATTTATTTAAAAACAAATTTTTACGAAATCCATCGGACTGATCCTGACGAACAACAAAACGAAATTTAACGTCTTTATTTTTTGTCACTGGTCCACTTAATGCCATGCCAGCACTTTGAGTGTTATAAGATCCAAGATTTATTTCTGAACTAGCTTCAAATTCTTCCGTTGGTTCTTTTGTTTTAATGTAAATTAGCCCAGCAAGAGCATTGGCACCAATTCTTGATGCCTGTGGACCTCTAATGACTTCAATTTGATCGACATCAAACAAAGTAGCGATACCACCTTGCCCTGAGTAATCAACATCATCAATTAAAAAACCAACAGAAGAGTTAGGTGTACCAAGATAACCTGATCTTTCACCTATACCTCTAATTTGAAAATACCTAGCCCTTGAATCACTTGCAGCAAAATTTAAATTTGGGATAAGATACGACAAGTTCTCAAAATGTTTTATTGGTTGTGCTTTGATTTCATTGTCACTTAACACAAAGGTGCTTGTATCACCGTCTGTAATAGGTGCTTCGCGCCAGTCTGCTTTAATGATTATTTCTTCAACTTCTTCAGCATATATGCTTGAAGACACTAGTAGAACGAGAATATATAGACAATATATGATGTTATTCATGCAATTCCTCCGCCATCATTGTATGGTTCAGGTTCAAAGGGTTCCTTTAAAGATCTCAGGCATAGCCTCCCCTTTGCACTTAAGTTTAAGGATAGTTTTTTTTGGAATGGAAATCTATATTACTGGTGGGTCTGGGAGGACTTGAACCTCCGACCTCACCCTTATCAGGGGTGCGCTCTAACCAGCTGAGCTACAGACCCAAAGAACTAGATATTATATTTATTTAGCAGTTTTTTGATAGCTTTTTACAATATTAATTTTCAAGTAATTGTAAAATTGCATAGCTGACATCGTGGCCACCATTTTGGTTTTGCGATGTTACAAATCTTTTCTCATCATCAACCACAGTGTGATTTGCAAACACATCTCTAAATTTTGTTTCGCTTTCAAACAAGGCCCCAGCTTTTTTGAGTTCGGTTTCTGGGTGCATTGGGGTTATAGAAATTCCAAGCTCATCCACTTGTTTATCTGTCACTCCTGTCATTTTTCTGCCCGCTATTAAAATATTTCCATCTTTAGTTTTTGCTCTAATAAAACCCAAAACGCCATGACATATGCCGCCAAAGATAGCATCAGTGTTGTGATACGCATCTGAAATTTTTTCGCCCAATATTTCTGAGTAACCCAGATCATAAGCTGCGCCCCAGCCACCTGAAAGAAAAATAACTGAGTATTCCGAAAAGTTTAAATCCTCGATCTTTAAGGAATTAGCTAATTTACTATTAGTCAACTCATCGGATTCAAAAGCTTTATCCTCATCTGTTTTAATAAAAAAAGGTATTGGCTCAGTAGGAATCATTCCTCCTTTAATGCTTGCAATATCAACTTGCATCCCTGCATTAACAAAATGGTAATAAGGTACAGAAAGCTCAGATAAATAAAGTCCAGTTTTTTTACCTGATGTTTCACCAGGTTTGTTTAAGGTTCCGTGATTGGTAGCAATAATTAACGCCTTCTTATCGTTGTAATCAAAATTAAAGTCATGTGAATTCTTTGGATGAAGTCCAGCTGTATGCAAAGCCATTGGCAAGATAACCACAATTGAAATAACGATAGCTAGGCAAGCGAATATAATCTTATTAACCATAAGAGTATTTTAAATTTTTAGGTGCTTTCAGCAACTTCTATGTTCTTTTTACCCATAAGCCTAGGATTGAATACCAAAGCGCTACTACAATTTCAAAAACCAATGCTGAATTATGCTCAGTTCCATATGAATACACTGCCACTAGATTAAACACGGATGCACAACCCATCATAATGGCAACAGAAAAAAACCATACAGGATTCAAACTAATTATGCCAAGCAGCATAAATATTGATACCCCAAGGAAAAAAGCTGTCATATCTCTAATGAGCGTATTTTTCCCAAAGTCACTTAACGATTGAAAATCAAAACCAAAGGATGACGATGCAAGCATTGGATCAAAAACCCAAGTAACAGCTGATGAGCCGAATAAGATAAATGGTATGAATGCTAAGAACCTTACAACTAATGCTTTAGTTACAGGTTTATTTATCATTTTATAGAAAACTAATCCTCCAATATATCCGCCGATTACATGAAATAATGACCCGATAATTGTTCTGTTGCCAGCAATTGGGTGTGTTTTATATATCAATTCAACCATGAGAAATAGTGCCGTAGCAATAGCTGTAGCTGCTGCTAGACCATACATGAATTTGGGTGGCAATTTAAAGAGAATAATCAACAGCCTTGCCACGGCAAACGCAATTGAAAAGCCAATAGCAAAGATTAAAAGCAGTGGAATTCCTAAATTAAAAAAATCCTGAAAAATAATGCTCAGCCATGTCCACAAAGTTACTGGCATATCAGCTGAGATAAGCCAGAATAGATTCGATACTGATGTTACTGGAGTAATGCAGATAGTTGCTACAGCAGCAGAGGTAAAAATTGCAATCGGGTGTCTTAGAAAGCCCATGCTATTTTGATATTTTCATAATTCTGCCATCTGGACCATCAAGCAATAATAAAATTTTTCCATCAGGAGCTTCGTATATATTTCTGACTCTTGCTTTTAATTCTGAAAAAAGTACCTCTTCTGAGTTTTCACTAAAATCAGTACTTACTCGTCTAACATCACGCGAAGCCAATGCAGATAAAAATAGATCCCCTTGCCACTCAGGAAACTCTTTCCCTGCGTAAAGCATGAAACCTGATGGAGCAATTGATGGGCGCCAATATTTGAGCGGTTGTTCCATCCCTTCTTTTTCAGTAAATGGTGTAATTTGTGCGCCAGAGTAATCTACACAATAACAAATAGCAGGCCAACCATAATTCAAACCAGGTTCTAAAATGTTGATCTCATCACCGCCTTTTGGACCATGCTCATGTTCCCAAATCGTTCCATTTTCATCAACAAGCAATCCTTGCATATTTCGATGACCATAAGAAAAAATTTCAGGTAATGCATTTTCATCGTCTACGAAAGGATTGTCCTCTGGCACAGAGCCATCTTTATTAATCCTGATCATCTTTCCAAAATGATTATCAAGATATTGAGCGGCCTCACGGTAGTCATAACCATCTCCACTAGCTATCAATAAAGTGCCATCGGTCAAAATAACCATCTTTGCTCCAAGGTGCATAGGTATGCGTCTAGGGGCTTGAGCTTTAAAGATAACTTCGACATCTTGAAGAGCATTTTCAACGAGTTTTGCTCGAGCTACAAATAAAGTTATCTGGTTATTTTGATCAGCATCTCTAGCCGAATAACTCATGTAGATTTGTTGAGTAAAAGCAAATGCATCATCAATGATTACATCTGCTAAACCGCCTTGGCTTGCATACACTACCTCTGGAACATTTGAGATAAGCGCCTCAACTTCACCAGTTGTGTAATTAACTACTTTGAGCTCACCAGTTAGTTCTGCAAGAAGAAACTTATCTTCACTTATAAAGGCTAGACTCCATGGATCATCAAAACGCTTTCCTAATTGAGAAATATTGTAATCTGCTGCTAGTACAGCAGATTGAATTGAAATTAAAAGTAAAATAAAGGCACGCAACTTCATGTATGCATCATAATGATTTTTTTAAAAAATATTAAGAATTGTTACTTTTTCATAAATGAAAAAATTAACATTCCCACCAATGCACCAAGCAGTTGATATAGAACAAAATAAATAGCACTGTAAGGCTCAATGCCTGTGAATGTATCTGAAAAAACTCTTCCAATAGTCACTGCTGGATTTGCAAAAGATGTGGAAGATGTAAACCAGTATGCGGCCCCAATGTAAGAGGCTACCATAATTGCAGTTTTTTCTTTTGGAGAAAGTAAAATTATTAGGATCAAGCCTGCTGTGGCAACTATTTCGCTAAGCCACAAGTTAGAGCCTATACGAATTTTTTCTGATATTTGAAAAATATCCAAATCAAACATTGCATTGGCTAACAATGCTCCGCATATCGCTCCCAAAGTTTGAAAAACTATGAAACATAGAAAAGTTTTAATATCGAGATCTTTCTTTATTAAAAATATTAAAGATACTGCGGGATTAAAATGGGCACTAAATTGACCTAGACAAGTGATTAAGAAATACAACCCCCAAAAAGTTGCTAGTGCGTTAGCCAATAATGCTATAGCAATATTTCCTGATGCTAAATTCTCTGCCATTATCCCTGAGCCCACTACAACTCCAACCAATGCTGCTGTGCCTAAAAACTCTGAAAAAATCTTTTTTCTTAAAGCTGTCATTTTATAAGATCTTCAACGATTTTCTTTTCTATCAGGTCTCTTATTTGATCAAATTCAAAATCATTCATATGTTTTGGATCTGGGATGTTCCAATCAATTTTAACCGAAGATAGAAATGCTGGGCAGGCGTCGCCACACCCCATGGTTACACAAAAATCAAAGTCATGACCTTCATATGCAAGGACATTTTTTGGTCTTTTATTTTTTAAAACAATGCCTTTTCTAGCTAAAGAACTAACTGCTTTAGGATTAACTATTTTGGCAGGATTTGAGCCTGCTGAAAAAGCTTTTAAATAATCCCCAAATTTTGCATTAGCAATAGCCTCAGCTAGCTGACTTCTGCATGCGTTTTCAACACAAACAAACAAAACTGTATTCACGATTAATAACTGTACTTCAAGCCTATAGAAATTGAGGATGATGATGAATAAGTTTCATAAACTTCATTGCCTTGCAATGCTTCATAAGGCTCCTCAAGTAAATTTCTTAACTTTATTGTTAAATCTAAATTTCCATCAATGGCTTGAAATGTTTTTTTGTAAACTATATCCAAGGTTTCTGGAAGATCTTCCATAACATTTGGTATCACATCTGATCCAAGCTCTCTTATTCTGTTACCAACGTCGTTATAAATTAAGCTTAGCCTTGAATCATCTGATCCATAATAACCAATTTGGATATTTAAAATATCGTCTGGTTGCCCAACAAGCGGTCTATCATCATAAGAAGATAAGGTAATAAATTCCGGATTAGTTACTGCATTTGAGTCTGTAACTGTGTAGTTTATCTTTCCAAAGAAATCAAAACCCTGGATTAATTCACCAAATTGTTTTTGATATTCAAATTCAGCTCCTTGAAGCTCAGCAGATAATGCGTTTCGATAACTAACATAAGAGCTTGTAGCTGCAGCTTCCAAAACTTGCTCAATTGGATTTACAAAATCTTTTTCAAAATAAGATATTGTTAGAAATTCATCAAAACCAAAATACCACTCATATCTGATATCTAGATTTTCAATTTCTGATGAGACTATTCCAGAAAAACCGCGTTCTAATCTGTCAGTTTCAAAGTTAACAAACAAGACAGGCGACATTTCCCTGAACATTGGTCTAGAGATTGTTTCACTCATTCCAAATCTTATCTGCATGCTGTCATTTAATTGGTATGTTGCTGTAAGGGCTGGAAGCAATTTATCCAATACATCTACAGATTGAACATTGTCAGAACCACCAAAAAAAGTTCGCGTATTTGTTTCAAGCAGCGAATCTTCATTTCTAGCACCGATACTAATACTCAATGTCTCCGTGATGTCGCTCTCAACAGAAACGTACCAAGCATCAACAGACATATCACCTTCATAATTATCTGTATTGAGAGAAAGCTCTGTTAGCACAAGTCCGGTTCGGTCATATCTAAAGTTTTGAGGATCCATAATTATATTTATGGGTTGTCTTCTAAATTCACGATCAGCGAATAAAGCACCATTAGTAAAATCTGGTAAGAATGCATACCTTTTAACATCGGTATTTCTTTCTTTGTTTAGTGTCTTAAATCCAAACTTTAAATTTGCAATGATATTGTCAGTTTCAATTGGATACATAAAATCAATAGCAGTTTCAGTTGAATTATCATTTAACCAAGAGAAGTTTGTGTAATTACTGTCCTGTCTACGTGAAAATTCATAGGCACCATTTTGAAACTCATAAAAGTATTCTCTCTCAAATGGTGAATTTCTCTTTCCAGTTGCATAACTTGTTCTCCAATCAATTGATAATCCACTAGCCAAGTCATGTTTTCCAGATATTGTTGAGGATGTAATTGATCTCTCAACCCATTCCATTTTTGTTCTTCTTTCATCAAAGTCAGCTTCTATATTTCTGCCCTCACTTATAGTAAGCCTGTTGTCTGTTTTACGAACAATCAAACCAGTAAACTGTAGATAATTGAAATTATCTATATCCCATCCAACCGTTGTTAAAACATTTGTATCGATCTGTTTATTGCTTTTCTTTACTTGATACTGATCCATTGCCACCAATGAATCGCCAGTACCTCTTGAAAAATTTTTCCTTTCAATATCTGGTTGATAATCATTCGAAGCATCGTAGCCTGCTGAAATAATTATACCTAGGTTTCCAAGCTCACCCATGTCATAAGAATTACCATAAGCAAAATCAAATCCATAATCTGGATTAAAGCTTTCTTTTTCAGGAAGCCATTGACCAGGAAACCCCTGAGCAGCAAATTGTATATCGTAATATGAAGCTATTGCTAAAGAGATAAAATCTCCCTGTTCATATAATGGTCCTAGTGATTTTGGAAGGTCTCTGTAGCCAGTATCAAACCCTGTCCAATCATCATCATAACCAGGCATTATATCTCCCTCTGTACCTGTTGCTAGTGAATCATATGTTGTTGAAATACCAAGCTCATAAAACTCCTCATTAGGTATAAGCTTAGTTCTCATATCTATTACACCCCCACCAAACTCACCTGGATATTGAGCAGAGTATGTTTTTTGAACAAGAACATTTTCTAAAATAGAGGTAGGAAATATATCGAAGGGCACTACTCTTTTTAAAGGTTCAGGACTTGGTAAAAGAACCCCATTTAATAAAGCAGAGGAATATCTCTCACCTAAACCTCGGACATAGACATATTTGCCTTTAACCAAACTTAGACCTGTTACTCTTTTTAATGCATCGGCAGCTTCACTATCTCCAGCTATACTCATAGATTCTGATGATAGAGTGCTTGAAATTTCACTTGTATCTCTTTTTTCATCTGGGATAAAACTTACAGATACAAGAACTTCTTCAATGGACCCATTTTGGTTTTGTTCTTCTGAACTTTCTTGTCCAAAGATAAATGTTGTTAAAAATAGTGTATAAAAAATTGATCTTTTCATATGCATGACTCCTGAATACATCTGGTGATTGTAAGAAGCGTATGAATCTTTAATGTTACAAAACTGTAAAATTTAAAAAAAAAGCCACCTCCGAAGAGGTGGCTAAAAGGGCTGAGTTAATTACTAACTGCGAGGTAAGCAATTACTCCTCTGACTCAGGAAAGTAAGCCCATCCTGATGTCCAGTCTGACTCAGCTGATGCTACGGCACCAACATGATCAGTTGCTTCAAAGAAGCTATTTGATGAAGTATCAGCTGGAGATAGGCCAGCTTCTACTGAACCATTGATGTATCCATCTAGTGAATCACCATTTTCACTAACAGTACTATTTGCCTCCATTAGAGCCAATGTGTCTGCACCAGATACATCATCTTCGCCAGTACCAGCATCTGCTGCTGTTGCACAAGCAAATAAACTACCAACATAATCATGTCCTTCACCAACAGTACCGTCACCATTGAAGTCTGCTGTTGTGACATTATCAATATCCAAGCATGTGCTCTCACCTGAATCATCTGCGATAACAGAGTTGAATAACCCTAATCCGGTCCCTTCTCTAAGCAGAATTGCTTGACCATCATCACTGACAATAGTTAAGTTTGCAATTTGTGGGTTAGATCGTGGCAATCTGTCCATATCTGAGCCATAGTTGTCAGCTTCGATAGACCTGTCCTTCCCAAAGTTTTGACCTTGGTCTTGCCAGACAATCGCGTGCTGTATATTACCTCTCCAACCATCAGTCCAGTCAATAGAATCATCAGATGCACCCATCACTAGCAAATGCTTAGCGCTCACAGTTCCACCAAAGAATTCTACTCCGTCGTCGGAAGTATTAAATGTCTGAACATAATCAACTTCTGTACCACTTCCCACGGCTTGGAATGCAATACCATTAAGCTCATCTTCTGCATTAAACAATCTACCTGCGTATTTAAGAACTAAGTAGAAAAGGTTTCCACTGTTATCAGCATCATCCGTACCGCCATAACTTCCTGAATTACCTTCACCATCAGCTGTACATGCTGCTGTTCCTAGGTCAGCTTCATTACAATTGTTTTGAGTGGCTAAGCCATTAATTACAAGACCGCCCCAATCTGATGAGGTGCTAACTGAAACAGCATTATCACCACTTGGATATCTAACTTCACGTCCTGATGTCATTGTTACAGGAGCTCCTGGAGCACCGTTGGCCATAATTTTAGAGAATGTCGGAACAACGATAGCATCATACTCATCTGTAGCACCTTCACCGAAGACACTGTCACTATAAATAGTTACACCAGGATCAATCTGTAGGTACTTAGCACCAACATTTGTTCCATCACCGACTTTCACTTGCTCTTTCATAAGATATGGTAAACCACCACCAACAAGCCTTATGTTCTTATCTTCTGATTGAGCAGCAACAAGTTCACACGCTGCACCAGCACCGTCTTTCATGTTGCCAAGTGTTGTACCATATGGACATTCAAACTCATCCATATGCAAACCAAATGTCCAGCCAACTGTCCAGTCATTTGCTTCGCTTTCAACACCACCAATAAATGAAGCAGTTTCAACTCTTGGATCAATAGAATTAGCATCAGCTGCATCATAATATGAATCAACAAGTGGATGTGTTATGTAAGCAGCATTTCTCATTCTGCCATGAAGACCTGTTGCACCAACATTAGCGTTAGCTTCAATGTACGCTGCTACATCAAAGGCAAATCCACCATCAGCAACATCGTTGTCATCTTCGAGGCCACCGCCTGCTTCAACATTACCATTACCATCATCAAAGTACCATGTACCGCACTTAACAGAGTCAAATAATGTTCCAGCTAGACTTAGACCATTCTCTTCGCTCATGAATCTAAATGTTTCATCATCATCAACGTCAACACATCCGTCTGAATCTTCAGGATTACCAGAAACAATTGAATTCCATAAATTGATTCCTGTTCCTTCTCTGAGCTGAAGTTTGTCACCACCGTAATCTTGAACAAATGTTACATTAGCAATCGACGGGAATGATCTTGGAGCTCTATCCATATCAGAACCTAAGTTGTCTGCCTCAATAGTATTATCCTTAGATCTTGATGCATCAGTTACAGGGAAGAGTGTCTGTACAACGACTCCGTATTGTGCATAACCTCTCCATCCATCTGTCCAGTCAAGAGAATCATCTGAAGCTCCTGTGACAACAAAATTCTTAATGCCGACTGTACCGCCAAACCATTCGATACCATCATCCGAACCATTATGAACCTGTACATAAGAAACATCAGTACCTGAACCAACAGCTTGGAAAGCAATACCATTTAACTCATCTTCATTTGTGAAAAGGTAACCAGCATATTTAACTTGGAAATAAGCCATTGTACCTGAGTTGTCTTCATCATCTGTGCCGCCATAGTATCCTGAGGCGCCTTCACCTTCTGCAGTACATGCAGCAGTACCAATATCATCGATATTACAGTTATTATGAGTAGCTAAACCAGATATAACTAAACCGCCCCATTGTGACTGAGCACCATCATTAACTTCACCAGTTAAATCACTTGCACCTGTCATAACTACAGGCATTGTAGAAGAACCACTAATATTAAGTTGTGAGCCTGGGCTTACCACTAAGTAGTCAACGTCTGTATCAGAAACTTCTAAAGCAGGATCAAACGAGGCTACTAGAGCAGTTGCATCTTCATAATTTGCACCTGCTGAACCTATGATTGTTGTACCTTCAGCAATATTGAGTATTCCATTTTCACCAGCACTTGAACCATCTGCATTAATTCCAGCACCCACAAAAACTGCACCATTCAGAGCATAAATAGCATCGTTGTTTATTGACACTTCTCCTGTAATTGGTAGTTCAGCTGGGAAACTTAGAACGCAAATGCTTTTAGTCTGACCATCAAAGTCTGCATAATCAACACCTGAATCATCACCTACTGCACAATCTGAAACCGGTGCAGGGGTTGGTTCTGGGGTTGGTTCTGGGGTTGGCTCCGGTGTAGGAGCTGGCGTTGGAGCCGGCGTTGGAGCCGGTGTAGGAGCTGGCGTTGGAGCAGGAGACGAACTCCCCCCACCACAAGCAGCAACGAAAAGAGTCGTTAAAACAACGACAATTGCATTATAAAATTTCTTCATGGTTTACTTCCTCGAGTAAAAAAATTAAAAAATTGACTCAATTCTATTTACCATTTGTTACAGGTAATTGAATTTCTGTAAACGCAATGAAAATTTTTGTGACGTTTTTTTTACAATTGTGGCAGAGAGGAAAAAATTAACTCTCTATCTTGAAAGACATAACTTCATTTTTTTCAAGTCTCTTAATCAGCTTTGTTCCCATGGATGATGCTGTGGAATAGATGCCGCCTGGCAAATCATCGCAATCGTTGAGCAAGCACAATGCACTTTCTGTAATCATCTTAGAGGTTGATGAATAACCAGGGTCGCCTTGCCCGATAACAGATGCTGTCATTTCAACTTTTCCATCCACTACGCCATAAAAGGCCATGTCATAACTGCCATTATCTCGTGATTCTTTTGATGGGCCCTCTCCTGGTTTGGGGACATTCTCACCCATCATTGGGTTGTAGGATGCTATCGCTTTGGCTGCTGCTTCTCCTTTTTCACCTTCACCGCAAGCAAACATCTCTTCATACAAAAAATCTTCGCCATAGGCAAAATTAAGTTGGTAATTTGATCGGTGAACATTTTTAGTGTTGATTGGCGCCATAAAAAATGGTGCTGACCATTGTTGAAGCACCTCATCATAATAAGGTTTGTTATCAACTGGTTGGTCTGGGCCTTTAAAACCCTCACACAAAGTAAATGGATCTACCAAAATATTAAACATTTCTGGGTTAGTTTTGAGTGAGCCAAGTGTTGCTCTTAATGATGCAGCAGTTCCGCCAGAGAACTCACCTTTCATTGATCTTACTCGGCACTTCACATTTGCATAAGGTCTGCCATGTTTGTTTTTTGCCTCATTTTGTAGAAAAAGCACCCCGAGATCAGACGGAATAGAATCAAACCCACAACTATGAACTATTTTTGCTCCGCTTTGCTGAGCTTGCGCTTTATGCTCATTCATTAAGTGCATCCATCCTGGCTCGCCAGATAAATCAACATAATGAACTCCAAGTTCTGCACATTTTTTTATTATTTCATTGCCGTAAAGCTGGTAAGGCCCTACTGTGGTTAGGATTAAGCGTGTCTGTTTTAAGACATTCTCAACATGAGATTTATTATTGGAATCAAGCTCAATAGTCGGAACACTCAAACCCAACTCATTTGAAACATTTTCAAGTTTTTCTTTATTGCGGCCAGCAATAGCCCAATTCAAGCTATCAGAATATTTTGAATTTATGTATTCGCAAACCAATTTGCCTGTAAACCCTGTGGCCCCAAACATTATTAGGTCATATTTATTTTCATTCGACATTTTTCCCCTTTGTTTTTCTCTTATTGACTAAGAGTGACATAAAGATACTTCTTTTTCCCAACTTGCAGAAGCGTTTTTTCGTTTAAGTCAAGAATAGTATCTTTGTCTTCAACTTTTTGCTGATTAATCTTAACTGCACCTTGTTGAATCAAGCGAATAGCATCAGATGTGCTTGAAACCATGCCGAGATCTTTCAGTAAATTTGGTAGTGCTGGCATTTGGTCAATCTTATGAGCTTTCTCTTCAATATTTGAGGGCAATTCATTCTTTGCAAATTTTTTTGAAAAGTTTTCTTGTGCTTGCACTGCTTCAGCGTTGTTTGTAAAGCGTTCAGCTAACTCAAGAGCAAGCATAATTTTTGCATCCCTAGGATTGGCACCGTTATCGATCTCTTTTTTTAATGATGCAATTTCTTCTGGGGAACGAAAACTTAATAGATCAAACCATTTGAACATCACGTCATCAGGAATGGACATAGTTTTCCCGAAAATTTGATCTGCACTTTCGGTTATGCCGATGTAGTTATCTTCACTTTTTGACATCTTCTTTACCCCATCTAAGCCTTCAAGCAGGGGAAGTGTCATTATTGTTTGTGGCTTGCTCCCTGCAGACTTTTGCAAATCCCTTCCAACCAATAAGTTAAATTTTTGATCTGTGCCACCAAGCTCCATATCTGCTTCAAGCTCAACTGAGTCATACCCTTGCATGAGAGGGTAGAGAAACTCATGGATTGATATTGGTTGATTGTTTTTGAATCTTTTTGAAAAGTCATCTCTTTCAATCATGCGCGCTACTGTTGATTGAGCTGCAAGTTTAATCATATCTGCGCCAGACATCTTGTCACCCCATCTTGAATTGAAATCAACCACTGTCTTGTCTTTATCAAGAACCTTGAAAACTTGATCTTGGTAGGTTTTTGCGTTTTCTTCAATTTCTTTGTCTGTAAGGGGAGGTCTTGTCTTATTCTTCCCAGTTGGATCACCAATTTTTCCAGTGAAATCACCAATTAAAAATATGACCTTATGTCCAAGGTCTTGAAGCTGCCTCATCTTTCTTAAAAGAACTGTATGTCCTAGGTGTAAATCTGGTGCAGTTGGATCAAATCCAACTTTAATTGTTAATGTTTTATTGTCTTTAAGCTTTTGAACTAAATCATCCTCACCAATGATTTCCTCAATTCCTTGTTTTATAATTTCTAATTGTTTTTTTAAATCACTCATAAAGCTTTATATATAATATCAGAACATGTACACAGGCTCTCATTTAAGATTAATTCTAACCATTTTATTGGTACCGAGTGTATTTGTATTTTTAATTGCAGCTGATTATGAAAATAGGAACCTCCTGAGTGAACAGGAAATTACTGTTTCAGAAATTAAAATTAAGGACAATGATGATGATCTTCTGCTCACTGAAGAAAATAAAGTGATCATTAAGAGAGGAGATACATTTTACTCTACTCTGGTTGGTTTTGGAGTGTCCCCGACCCTGATCAATACAATTGCGAAAGATAAAGATCTTAAGGAATTCATCAAATTGCGCATCAATGATGAAATGTATATTTCAAAAAGCGAAAACAATCTTTTGGTAAAAAGATTTGATGAAGATTTTTACATAGATGTTCTGACTATCGCTGATGGCGAGTACGATTTTGATAAAAAAAGGGATAACCTCGAAAGAATTGTTCAATTCCGAGAATTTAATATCACAGAATCTCTTTATGCCTCTGGAAAAAAAGCACAAGTACCAAATTCTGTCTTAGGTGACTTAATTTACATTTTTGGATGGGATATTGATTATGCCTATGACATCAGAAATGGCGATGAAGTTAAAATCTTATACGAGGACATCTATTCAAATGGTAGATTGGTATCTCATGGCGATATTTTGGCTGCTGAATTTACAAATAAAGGCGAAGAGTTATTTGTTATTCGCTTCACACAAAGAGGCAGAAAAGATTACTACACTACAGACAGCAGTAATGTAAGGAAGGCTTTTCTTAGAACCCCGATAGAATTTGCTCGAATAAGCTCACACTATAATCCAAATCGTAAACACCCAATATTGAATACAATCAAAGCACACAAAGGCACCGATTATGCTGCCAGAACTGGAACTGCAGTTAAAGTGACAGGAGATGGGGTTATTAAAGAAGCAAAATTTTCAAATTCATATGGAAACTATATTGATGTTATGCATTACAACAAATATATGACGAGGTATGCTCACTTAAATGGGTTTGCAAAAGGCATTAGAAAAGGTGCAAAAGTTGAACAGGGGCAAACCATTGGTTACGTAGGTTCTACTGGCCTAGCTACAGGGCCACACCTCCATTATGAATTTCATATCAATGGGAAACATACTGATCCAGTGAAAGTGGAGCCTCCAAATGCTCAATCAATAAATTCCTACAACAAAAAATATTTTGATAAGTTAGTAGAGGAGAGAACAGATATTATCAAAAATATTTCTAGCTTATGAGCACACTTTATCTGGGCGTGATGTCAGGCACAAGCCGTGATGCTCTCGATGGTTGTTTAGTTTCATTTGAACCTGAACTGAAGATACATCAAACGATTACGATCCCTTTTAGCCAGACCTATAAACATGAAGAAGAGCTCTCTAGAATTGATGCCGAAATTACCCAAAAAACAATTAATTTAGTTAATACTGTTTTGTCTGAGAGCAATATTGATGAGTCTGAAATTGAGCTCATCGCCTTTTCAGGACAAACAATATCTCATACAAATGCTAAAAGCATTCAAGCTGGTGATCCTCAAGAAATTGCAAATAAAACACACATAAAGGTTTCGTCTGATTTTAGAAACAAAGATATAGCTAATGGGGGGATGGGAGCTCCATTGATACCAATCTTTCATAAGTATCTTTTTGGTCAAAATGGAGCAGAGAGCGCTGTTATAAATATTGGTGGTATATCAAATGGTACTTGGTTGGTTGATGGCAATATTCAATGTGCCACAGATATTGGTCCTGGCAACTGTCTCATGGATATGGCAACAAGTTTTTATGGCCATGGTGACTTTGATAAGGATGGCAATCTGGCTTCTCAAGGCAAACTTATTATTGAACTGAAAGATTCCCTGATGAAGGTTTTTTTAGAGTATGGCTACCCTCGTGCTGACGATATTTCTGCATACACTTCAATTCTTAAAAGCAGGCTTGTTAAAGACTGCAAAGTGGAGGATGTGCTTTTTACTTTATCAGATATAACCGCAGAAATGATTGCAAATTTTCATAGCTTTTGTAACAAACCCAAAGACCTTATTTTTCATGGTGGTGGTACTCGAAATACATTCTTAATGAGATCCATTAAAACAAAAACAGGTGCAAACATTACAAACACAGATTCAGTGGTTGACTCAAGATATATGGAGGCTTGTGCTTTTGCTTATTTAGCCTATGCCAACAAAGGTGTAATTTTCAGATAGAGAAGGATGCCCCACAGCCGCAAGTTGTTTTAGCGTTGGGATTATCAATTACAAATTTAGCGCCCATAAGATTTTCAACATAATCAACTTTTGAACCCAGAATGTATGGGTAGGACAGTTCATCCAGAAGAATAGTGACATTTTGATCAAAATCTAATTTTGTATCTTCATCTTCATCGTATTCATCAAACTTAAAACCGTATTGAAAGCCTGAACAACCACCACCTGTAACATAGACTCTAAAAAATTTAGCGCCCTCATTGGTTTTTAAATCAATAATCTTATTTAAAGCTTCGCTTGAAACTTCAAATGGTGTGGCTTTTTGTGCTGAAAAACTCATTTTTGTTTATATATGTATTAATAATTCTATCAAAATATATGAATGTCATATAATTCTAGTGAAATGAAGAAAATCCTATTTATATTTTCCACTACTGATGGCCATACTCACAAAATAACTCAATCAGTAGCGGCAGGCTTTGCGGATGAGTGTGATACAACTTTAAAAAAGGTTGACGATACGACTGTGGAGGATTTAAACCTTCATCATCATATTGTTATTGGTGCAAGCATAAGATATGGGAATCATCAGCCTAAATTAATGAGATTCATTAAAGATAATAGAGATGTTCTCGTAAGTAAGAACGCAGCTTTCTTTAGTGTTAATGCTGTTGCTCGTAAAACCGAAAAAAATAGGCCAAACACCAATCCCTACGTACAAAAATTTATAAAAAAAACAGGCTGGTCTCCAAAGGAAGTCGATGTGTTTGCTGGGGTAATTGATTATCCCAAGTACCATTTCATCGACAAACATATGATCAAATTTATTATGTGGATTACAGGAGGGCCAACTGATACAAATGGCACATTTGAATTCACAGATTGGCAAAGAGTCAAAGAATTCACAAAAAAGCTCAAAGCAAGTTTCTCTAAAGAATAAATGTTGCTATTAGCTAATTTATTCATATAAAACTATCATTAATTAAGATATACAAACAATTAGTGGAAGACTGGTTTTCATAAAACTATAATGACAGACCAAATGATGATTCTAGAGGCCAAAAATATCAGATGAAGACAAAAAATTCAGAACAATTATTTGAAAAATCAAAACACCACATAGCTGGAGGGGTCAATTCACCAGTGCGAGCATTTAAAAGTGTTGGCGGATCACCAATTTTTTTTAAAAAATCACGAGGTTGCTATCTATACGATGAAGATGGCAATAAATATTTAGATTTTGTTGGGTCTTGGGGGCCAATGGTTTTAGGCCACTCTAATGAAAAAGTAATCTCAGCTATTAGAGCTCAGGCAGGCAAAGGAATAAGTTTTGGCGCTCCAACAAAAAATGAGCTTGAAATAGCAAAACTTATAAAATCATATATACCAAGTATTGAAAAACTTAGAATGGTGAACTCTGGTACCGAAGCAACCATGAGTTGCATAAGGCTGGCCAGAGGAACCACTGGCAAAAATAAAATAATTAAATTTATTGGCTGTTATCACGGTCATGTTGATTCACTTCTTGTTAAGGCCGGGTCAGGCCTGGCAACGTTGGGTGTACCTGACTCCCCAGGCATTCCTGAAGAGCTATCCAAACTAACCCTTACCCTTCCTTACAATGATATTGATTCTGTTAAAAAAGCTTTCGAGAAATATGGAGATGATATTGCTGCAATTATTGTTGAACCAATTGCAGGAAATATGGGCTTTATTGAACCAGATCTAGAATTTCTACAATACCTTCGCGATGTCACATCCCAAAATAATTCAATACTTATTTTTGATGAGGTCATGACCGGGTTCAGGGTTGCACGTGGAGGTGTTCAAGAACTAACTGGCATTGAGGCTGATTTAACTGCTTTAGGTAAGATTGTTGGTGGTGGCTTGCCAGTTGGAGTGTATGGAGGAAAAGCATCCATCATGAATAATATCTCTCCAGATGGTCCTGTTTATCAAGCTGGAACACTTTCAGGAAACCCAATTGCGGTGAGTGCAGGTACTGCCTTGTTAAAACAGTTAAAAGATAAAACGCTCTATGAGAAACTTGAAGCTAATGCATACCTATTCTTAACCATGATTGGTGAGTATTGTAAAAAAGAAAATATTCCTTTTTCATATTCTGCTCGTGGTGGAATGTTTGGTTTCTTTTTCAGTGAGACGCTTCCAAAAAATTTTGATGATGTGACCAATAGCAATATCGAAATGTTTAGCTTATTTTTTAAGGGCATG
This sequence comes from uncultured SAR86 cluster bacterium, assembly GCA_902535365.1. GTDB lineage: Bacteria > Pseudomonadota > Gammaproteobacteria > Magnimaribacterales > TMED112 > TMED112. Next base: position 181,812 of record CACATF010000001.1, on the reverse strand, counting down.
CTTGAAAGAAATATTTATCTTCCTCCTTCAGCATATGAAAGTTGTTTTATTTCAAGCCAGCATGACGAAAATAAAATAAGAAAGGCAGCAAAAACTGCAATTGAGGTTTTAAAGGATATAAAAGATGAAGTTTGATGTATTAGGCTTGGGTAACGCTCTGGTGGACGAAACATTTTATGTAGAAAAAGAGTTTCTTGAAGGCACAGACTTATTTTTTAATCAATTTAAGTCTATCTCATATGAAAATCAGGAAGCCATACTGGCAAAACTGCCAAGTGGGGAAACTCCTGATGTCATGTGTGGAGGCTCTACCACTAATAGTCTTGTGGCAACTTCAAATTTTGGAACAATTTGTGGGCATATCTGCCAACTTTCTGATGATGATAGGGGAAAGCTCTATGAGCGAAATTTAAAAGACAATGGCATTTACAGTTTGAATAATTTTTATCATCAAGATGTCAGGACAGGTAGATGCCTAGTATTTATTACACCTGCCAGTGAAAGAACAATGGGGACATACTTAGGCGCATCTGAAAGGTTAGTTTTTGATGAAAGTTTTGTTACTCATGCCAACAATTCAAAAATTCTCTTTTCTGAAGGATATCAATTTACCTCTGACGAAAACTTTGAAGCTTTCTTCAGAGTTCTAAGTGAGATGAATAAGGAAGTAAAATTTGCTCTGAGTTTATCTGATCCAGGCGTGGTTCAAGGTTTTAGAGAAAGGTTTGAAAAAGTTATTGCTACAAGAAAGATAGATTATCTTTTCTGCAATAGAGAAGAGGCCATAGCTCTTGTTGGGGAAAATTTTGCTGACGAGCTAAAACAAATCGCTGTAAATTTTGCAGTAACTAATGGCGCAGAAAATTCCATTGTCTTTGATGGCACAGATATATCAAAAATCGATGCATTTAAAGTCGATGCAATTGATTCAAATGGTGCTGGCGATATTTTTGCCGGCGCAGCATTGCACAAGGTTATAGAGGGTGAAAATTTTGCTGAGGCTTGTAGATTTGGCAATTTTGCATCGTCAAGAATAGTTCAAGAGAAAAGTCCACGCCTCACTATAGAAGGATACAAAGACCTCCTTCAAAATTTTAAGGATACGTGATTCCCAGCATATATAACGACAAAAGATTTGGGATCAATCAAGCAGATATCTCAAAGAATGCCTTATCAATAATTTCAAGACTACATAAAAATGGTTTTGATGCATTCATTGTTGGTGGAGGAATTAGAGATTTAATAAAAGGGTTAGGGCCAAAAGATTTTGATATTGTCACCAACTGCGAACCTGAGAAGATTAGAGGATTATTTAAAAACTCTAGAATTATTGGACGTCGTTTCAAACTTGTTCACATTGCATTTCCTAATGAAATAGTTGAAACAACAACATTTAGGTCTGGCATCAATACTGATTCAGAATCAATCGAAATAAATGATCAAGGCAGGATCATTAGCGATAACATTTATGGCACACAGGAAGAAGATGCCTATCGTAGAGATTTAACCATCAATTCAATTTACTACAATCCAATAACTAAAGAGATCATTGACTACACAGATGGGGTAAAGGACCTAAAAGAAAGACGAATAAGATTCATAGGTGATGCAGAAAAGCGGATTATTGAAGATCCTGTAAGGATTTTACGAGCCATCAGATTCGCAGCAAAATTAAACTTCACAATCGACAAAGCTATTGCTGATGCAATTGATAATCACAAACATCAGCTGCTTCAAGTGCCGCAGGCAAGACTTTATGAAGAGGTAATAAAACTTTTTATGTCTGGCCATGCACTAAATTCTTACATACTACTTCAAAAGCATGGCATTTTTGATTTAATTTTTCCTCACGTGAAGAATAGCGCAGATAATTTTGATGACTTTTATAAGAAGGCGTTTGCCCAGACTGATGACAGAGTAAAAATTGGAAAAAAATTAAATATTGGCTTCCTTTACGCTACTTTGCTGTGGCCAGCAATTTTCATCAAATCAAATATTGGCCAAAAAATAAATTTCAAGAAGTTCTACCAAATAATTGCTTCATCTATCAGAAAACAACAAACCATCACTTCAATACCGAGAAGATTCACAAGTTTTATTAAAGATACTTGGATGCACCAAATAAGATTTGATCGGATTGGAAAAAAATCAATTAGCTTTACACAAAATATTCGTTTTAGAGCTGCATATGATTTTTACCTCTTAAGAGAAACTTTAGAACCTTCACTTAGTCAAAAAATAAAATGGTGGACAGAATTTAAGGCTGCAAACTATGATAAAAAAGTTAGGTTAATAAATTCTTTTAAGAAATATGGAAAAAAATAGGATTCCAAAATACATAGCTATTGAGGGCCCAATTGGTGTAGGTAAAACCTCGCTTGCAAAACAAATATCTCGGGAATTTGGGCATGAATTGTGTCTTGAAAAACCTGATGAAAACCCGTTTTTAAACTCTTTTTATGAAAATACTCAAAAATACGCTTTTGCCACTCAAATGCATTTTGTCATGCAAAGATCGCAGCAAATAAATATGTATTTTTCTGATGATTTAATAGAAAAACCCATAGTTTCAGATTTTATTTTTCAGAAGGAAGATTTATTTGCTGAATTGAACCTTAGTGCAGATGAATTAAATATTTTTAAAGAGATAAAAACAAAATTTTATGAAACCTTCCCTAAACCTGATCTACTAATCTATCTACAAGCTTCACCAAAACAGATATTTGAGCGCGTAAGAAAACGTGGACGCACATATGAAGACAGTATCTCTTTAAATTATCTTGAGGATGTATGTGAAAAGTATGCAGAATTCTTCTTCAATTACTCTGAATCACCTCTTTTAGTTCTGAATGTTGATAATGTTGACTTTATGGCTAACAAACTAGATTTGGCCAGAGTAATTGATTGTTTGAAAAAAGAGATTGTTGGAAAAGAGTTCATCAATTTAGCTCCTGGATTTTTTTAATGGAAATTAACATCACAAAACTAGAGCAAACAGAAGCTTTTGGAAAAGCCATTGCAAGTTTTTTAGTTAAATCTAATGATTTCAATATTATTTACTTGGGTGGGAATCTTGGAGCAGGCAAAACAACCCTTGTTCGAAGCATATTGAAGGCACTGGGATGGTCAGGGGCTGTTAAAAGTCCAACATTTAGCATTCTTGAGGAATATCACATTAATGGAATTGATATATTTCATACCGATCTGTATAGACTTGATGGTCAAAATGATTTTGACATGTTGGGGCTTGAAATAAACCAGAATAAGAGAGGTATATTATTTGTTGAGTGGCCTGAAAAAATTGAGAAGTTTGGTATCGGTAATGAAATTTATATAAAGCTTGAAGATAGGATTGAATGCAGATTAGCTAAAATTCATTCTCACGATCAAGATTTCCTAGGCAGCATTGATGGGATCAAACTCAACAACCCAGTTTGATATTTCTTTTTTGTTTTCATCAACCTTCTTAACAAAAGAGTCAAGTTCCATAAATAATTTATTTTTATTTGCACTTTGAATAATGCAAAACATCTTAAATTTGTGACCAATTTTCTGTACAGGGCTTTCAAACGGACCATAAATCTCAATATCAGATACCGACAAGGTTTTTTTTGCTTCAACTAAAAATTTACGAAGTCTTGAAGGGTTAGAATCTTCAGCTTTTAAATAAGCTAAATTTATGAATGGTGATAATTGCAATTGCTTTCTTTCTTTAAGAATCTCATTTGAAATTGTTTCGAAGTCTCCGCTTTTGATTAACGCAAACATGGGATGATCAGCAACTCTAGATTGAAGGTATACATTACTTTCAATACCCGATCTACCTGCTCTGCCTGCTACCTGAATTAATAATTGAATTGTTTGCTCTTGCAAGTGAATGTCTGCACCAAATAAACCAAAATCTAAATTTAGAACCACTATCAAAGAAACCTTTTTGAAATCATGACCTTTTGCGAGAAGCTGCGTGCCAACAAATACCTTAGGATCAGTACTCTTCAGTAACTCTATATTATCTTCTCTTCTGGTCTTCCCAGATATTGAATCTCTATCGACACGAACAACATCTCTTTCAGGAATATATTGGTGCAATGCTTCTTCCACTTGTTGGGTACCAACTCCTTTATAGTCAAAATCATTCTCGCCACAATCGGGGCATGATGATGGAATGGCCCAGGCTGATTCACATCTATGGCATTTTAATCTCTTTACATTCTGGTGCAGGACTAAAGGAGAGTCACAACAATTGCTTTTAGCTATCCAACCACAAGAATTACATAAAAAAACAGGAGCATAGCCCCTTCGATTTAATAAAATTAGTGTTTGATTGCCATCAGAGTAATTTTTACTTATTTTTTGCATTAATTTCGAGGAAATTCCTCCATCTAATTTCTCTTTATTTATGCTGACAACTTCAATTTGAGGCTTTTGTGTTTTAGATATTCGTTTTGTTAATTTACTAATGCCAATATCGCCAGCATAAGCTTTGTTCAAGGTGCTTAATGATGGTGTAGCAGAGGCTAAATTAATTTGAGCTCTATCTTTATGCAAGAATTCAATTATTTTTCTTGCATCATATCTAAACCCATCTTGCTGTCGATAAGATTGATCATGCTCTTCATCAAAGAAAATAGTTTTTAAATTTTTAATTGGCAAGAAAACTGCCGATCTGGTACCAATGATAACTTTTGGCTTGTCCGACTTTGCAGCAAGCCAAACCTTATATCTTTGCAATTCAGTTAAGCCGGAATGAAAAATATAAACAGAGTCGCCGAAACTATTTTTAAAGTTTTCATAAATTTGAGGAGTTAAAAATATTTCAGGGACAAGAATTAAAGCACTACTTCCTGATTTAAGGACAGTTTTGACTTTATGTTTATAAACTTCGGTTTTGCCTGATGATGTAATCCCAAAAATTAAAGATTTGCTTGTTGTTGGCTGATTTAACTGTTCTAAGCATTCATCTTGTTCTTTCGTAAGATGATGAAAACTAGAATCATTGATCTCAAGATCACAAATCTCATTTTCATATTTTGTTAATTCTGACTGAAATTTATTTTTTCTTAATAAAGTTGGCAAAAAAGCATCAATCACATCACCAATTGGATGCAGATAGGCTTTGGCAATAGAGGTTATTTGGTTTATTTCAGTTTTATTGAAGGTTGGTGTCACATCATCAAGGATTTCTAAGACCTCTTTAAGCTTATATTTACTGTTGTGATCAGCTTTTTCATCGATTACCACTCCAACTACTTTTCTTCTTCCAAATTCAACAAGAACCCTTTTCCCCAACAAGGTTTGGGATGTTTTGTTGATATAGGTAAATGTAGTTCGTAAAGGGGTTGGAATTGCGACATCAACAAAATTCATGAATTTATTGTAATAGATTATTTATTTGATATTATTTCACACTCTAAATATTAGTTATGAAGAAAAATTTACATCCAGAATATCGTCCAGTACTTTTCCATGATACTGCTGTGGATCAGTATTTTCTTATTAATTCAACTTTAGAAACAACTCAAACAAAAGAATGGGAAGATGGTAAAACATATCCATATTTCATTATTGAAACATCCTCTGCATCACACCCTTTTTACACTGGTCAGCAAAGAGTTATGGATACAGGTGGTAGAGTTCAAAGGTTTGAGAAGAAGTTTGGTAAAAAGGGTTAATCAACCCCTGTACTGCCAAAACCTTTATTACCCCGTTCAGTTTTTGTAAATTCATCTACAAGATCTAGTTCAACTTGGTTAACTCTTATTACTACTAGTTGTGCAACACGTTCACCAGGGTTGATGACAATTTCACTTTCTGATCTATTCCATAATGAGATACTCAAAGGTCCTTGATAATCTGAATCAATAAGGCCAAGCAAATTACCACAAACTAGACCTTTTTTAGCTCCTAATCCAGATCTTGGTATTACTATCGCAGCGAAATTGTTATCTTCAATAAAAATAGAAATTCCAGATGGAATTATTGTTGATTCATTGGGGCTTAAGGTAATTGATTCATCGCAACAGGCTATAAGATCCATGCCTGCCGAACCTGCAGTTTGATATCTTGGAATATCAAATTCAGTGCCTATTCTATTGTCGAGAATTTTGTATTTAAGTTTCATAGTTGAAGCGATAATTATTGCATAAAATTCATTGTTATTTTATTATCTTCGTTCTTATGAGTAAGGTGTGCGACGTAACAGGCAAAAAAGCAATGGTGGGCAATCATGTTTCCCATGCTAAGAACCGTGTGAAACGACTTTTCAAGCCAAATCTTCACAAACATAAATTCTGGGTAGAATCAGAAAATAAGTTCGTAACACTTACAGTTTCTACAAAAGGCATGAGAATCATTGATAAAAATGGTATTGATGCTGTTCTTAAAGACATAAGAGCCAAAGGTATTAAAGTATAGTGCTTTTTCTTGCTTCGGCTTCACAAAGACGGACTGAACTTCTCGATTTAATGCAAATCACGCACAAAGTAATTCCGCAAGATTTTGATGAGGACTCTATACAATCACAAGACCCTATTGAGTGTTCACAGCAAATAGTTAAAGGCAAAAATATTAGCGCACGCGAACTCCTAAAAAATAATGATGAAGACACGCCTATTATGACGGCTGACACACTGGTATTTACGCCTTCGAACAAAATTGTTGGAAAGCCAAAAGATCATGATCATTCACGACAGATGTTAAATGAGTTTTCAAATCAAACGCATAGCGTTTTTTCAACTGTAATGATTAGCAACTCAGAGAAGTCATTGATCACAACATGCAAAACACTTGTGTCATTTAAAGAACTTAGTGAGGATGAGATAGAAGAGTATGTATTGTCAGAAGAGGGCGTTGGTAAGGCAGGCGCTTATGGAATTCATGGTCCAGCTGGCAAATACATTACTTCAATATCTGGTAGTTATACAAATGTTGTAGGGCTGCCCATGCATGAGACATACGAACTATTACGCCAATTTAAGCTTGCCTAGTTTCTGTTAGCAAAATCAATTATCTTTTGCTTAACAACTGGCATCTTGTCTAACATTCCCATGCCGCTTTTAAGCAGCAAACTGCCAAGTTCATTGGCATTTCCAAAAGCTCCATAAAGGCTTTGAATAATCCAGGTCATTTGCAAGTTTCGCATACTTCTTTCTTTGCTGTATCTATCTAAAGTTGGTTGGTTTAAATTTAAAATGTCATCTAAATTATCATTTATGAACATGACGTCACCAATGCCAAGGTTTAGCCCTTGTCCCGCCATTGGATGAAAAGTATTTGCAGCGTCACCACACAGAATCACATTGTTTTCATATAATTTTGTTGCTCTACTGTGCTTCAACTCAAAACCATCACCGAAATTCACATCGGTTAGATCAAAACTTAAATTATATTTTTCATTAAGGTGCTCTAATTGTGTTTTTGGATCAGATGTAATGTTTGTGCAGAGAATGATCGAGTAATGCTCTTCATCCTCAATGTTCAATGGCAGCAAGGCTAAAGTTCCAAAATTAGAAAAATATTGTCTTGCTTCATTATTGTGCTGACATTTGACCAAACATACGTGTGCTTTTTGGCCATAGAACCACTCCTCAACATTGCAACCTGAAAGTTCTCTTATTTTTGAGCTAGTGCCGTCCGAAGCAATAATTATTTTTCCTGAATAGTTGCCATTTGATGTGCTAACTTCAATCAGCTTGTCATTATTCATAGAATTAATCGCTGTATCCCATGAGATATCATCATTCAAATCATTTAGAAGTTTTTCATGAAGGTCATCCAAGGCACAAATTGATGAAATTTTTTCTTGGTCTGAATCAAGACTCAGAGCTTGAGCTGCATCTTGAAATAAATTCATACTGTTTACCGGTGTAGCCCATGCATTAAGATCTAATTTGCTATCTACCGTATTAAGAAATCGTATTGAATCTGACGTTAAGGCAACTGTTCTCGATGGGTTTTTAAAAGGTTGAGGGTTTTTCTCAAGAATCTTAAAAGAGATATTTTTTTTCTTAAGGGATTTGCCTAAAAGGCAGCCTATGACACCAGCACCAGCAATTAATACTTCTTTCTGCATTACTGCATTAGTCCCTCAATCTCATCTGCATTAGATGGAACAAGAGAAGTAAGGTTTTCATATCCAGTATCGGTAGCCAGGATGTCATTTTCAATTCTTATGCCAATGCCCTTCCACTTATCATCAACATTTGCAGTCTGATTTACGTATATCCCTGGCTCAATTGTCATGACCATATTTTTTTGGAAGGTTACTTCCTTTTCACCAATTGAGTAAGGACAGTCATCATGCACATCAAGACCTAACCAATGGCCAATTTTGTGATAATAAAACTCTCTAAAGAGCTGTTTATCCATTATCTCATCCATGCTTTGTGTTAAAAAGCCTAGATCTTTTAACCCTTGGGATAATGATAGTTCTGAGGCTTTTTGTGGGTCTGTGCAATTTGCTCCAATTTGTATGGCTTCGCATGCTTTGTTATGTGCCTCTAAAACAACATCATAAACTGCTCTCTGTTCTGCACTAAACTTACCATTGATAGGGTATGTTCTTGTAATATCGGAGGCATAAAGGCCCCATTCACAACCTGCATCAACCAACACAAGCTCGCCATCGGCAATAGGTTGATTGTTATCAATGTAATGCAGTATGCAAGCCCTCTCCCCACCAGCAACTATTGGGGTATAAGAAATATCTTTAGATCCGTGTGTTTTAAATTCGTTTAGGTACATCGTTTCTAAATCAAATTCCGACATTCCGACCTTAGCTTTACTGATGACAGCTTTGTGTGTCAAAGCTGCAATTTCGCATGACTTTCTCATTAAACTTAATTCAGAATCTTCTTTGACTAACCTCATCATTCCAAGCTGGTTGCTAAAGTTTTTTAAATCAATGTTCCCTTGATGTCTTTCCATTGAATTAGCTGCTGTAATCCATTTAATGACTTGTTGGTCAAAATCTTTGTTTTTGCCAACCAAGGCATAAACTGTTGATGTGCCATTGATAATTTGAGGGGCTAATTGGTCAATATCATTAATGTCAAAACCATCATCAAAATTAAATTCATCAGCTGCAGCCTGATATCCCCACATAAACCCGTCCCATTTTTCTAATTCAGGGTTTTTATTCCTACAAAAGATATAAGCTGTACCATCACTTTTAAGCAGCATCACAGAATTTGGCTCGTTGAAACCAGTCAAGTAATAAAAGTTACTGTCTTGCCTAAATGGAAATGTAGTATCATTATTTCTTGGGACAATATTTGATGAGCAAAGCATCAAAATAGAGTTACTTTCCATCTGGCTAGCAACTTTTGCTCTGCGTTCTTTGAATATTGAAATGTTTAAATCAGTCATAGACAGATATTATGCACGAAAAAATTAAAAAATTATCAGGTCTTGTAGACAAACTTATAGAACAAAACTTCAAATTAAAGACCGAATCTAAGTCTTTGCGTAATTCAATAATGGAATTGAGAAATAAAATTGAACGTTTAGAGCAAGATAATCAAAGACTTATAATCAATTCCTCCGCTAAGAAAAATAATGAGTGATCAATTTTCCGGCACAAAAGATGTTGCCGATAATCTTGCATTTAGCTTAGATAATTTAAATTCTTATCTTGAATCAGCTTGCCCAGAAGTTGAAAAAATAAATTCTTACAAGCAATTCAAAGGTGGTCAGTCAAACCCAACATATTTATTAACTGCAGAATCTCAAAAATATGTTTTGAGACGAAAGCCTCCTGGCAAACTTCTAAAAAGCGCGCATGCTGTAGACAGAGAATACAAGGTCATCACCGCATTGGAACATACACCAGTACCCACACCCAAAACTTATCACCTATGTGAAAATCCAGAAATCATTGGAACTGATTTTTATATCATGGAGTACTGCGATGGGGTGATTTATTGGGATCCTGTCGCATCAGAGGCTTCAATTGAAAGAAGGAAGGGCATATTCGATCAACTTAATTTTGGCATTAGCGCCCTCCACGCACAAGATTACAAAAAGCTGGGGCTTGAAGATTTTGGGAAAGAGGGGAATTACATAGAAAGGCAAATATCGAGATGGTCTAAACAATATTTTGATTCAGAAACTGAAGTTATTGATTCAATGCATCAGCTAATTGACTGGTTGCCAGCCCGCACACCAGAACAAAAATACACTTCCATAGTTCATGGTGATTACCGACTTGATAATGTGGTAATGACCGATGACGATAAGAATATGGCCATGCTCGACTGGGAGCTTTCTACCATAGGTGATCCGCTTGCTGATTTTGGGTATCACTGCTTGCTTTGGCATATTGGAAACATTGATGATGAGGCATCAAAAAATTTAGGCATTCATACCGAAAAAGAATACCTAGATCTATATTTGTCGAGAACAAAAATGGAATTAGAGAGTGAGTGGGATTTTTACATCATATTTTCTCTTTTTAAAGTTGCTGGTATTTGCCAAGGTATCTTGGGTAGAGTAAGGGATGGCACTGCTGCAAGTGATTTTGCCATACAGATGGGTAAACGCGCTAAAATGTTTGCTGATTTAGGTTGGGAGAAGGCCAAAAAAATATCATGAGCACTATCAACGCACTCCTAGATGAAATGTGGGAAAGCTATATTTCATATACTCCATCAGCAGCTAAAATTGCCAAGCTTTTTGATGAGGACATAGTAAACGATCACATTGCTTTTAGAACTTTGAATTTGGAGGCATGCAATATTCATAAACAGGCAAACTATTTATCTAAATTTGGTTATAGGATTGGTGGTGATTATTATTTTGAACAAAAAAAACTAAATGCCATCCACTTAGAGAACGAAAACAGCTACCTACCAAAAATATTCTTATCAGAACTTATGCTGGAGAAGTTTTCATCAGAACTTAATGATTGTTTTAAGAATATTTTTAATTCCATCGACATCTCACAAAAAGATTTATTTATGGGTGGCCGATCATGGGACATAGACTTTGAGATATATAAGAAACTTTCAAAGGAATCAGAATATGCTTCATGGCTTTACGTATGGGGCTTTTGTCCAAATCATTTTACAGTTTCAATTAATCACCTAAGTGCTTATCAGGACATAACCGAGGTCAATGATATGCTCAAGATGAATGGCTTTACGCTCAATAGTTCTGGAGGTGAGGTCAAGGGCACCCAAGAAGAACTATTGGAACAATCATCAATTATGGCTGACAAAATGAATGTTAAATTTGGTGCTAATGAAGAAACAGTACCAAGTTGCTATTACGAATTTGCCAAGCGTTATCCTGATAGCTCAGGCAAAACCTACCAAGGCTTTGTAACTACCTCTGCTGATAAGATCTTTGAAAGTACCAATAAATAGAGGGTATTTTAAGCAACCAATAGATTTGAACTAATTATTTTGTTTACAATCTAAACATATATATGCGTTATTTTTGTACTTTTTTAATTATTTTCTTGTCAGCTTGTTCACCTGCTCCTGTCCAAAGAGCACCAGCTAATTCATTATCTGAAGCTGATGAGCTGGCTTACAGAGATGATTTAACACCAAAAGAAAAACGCCAGTTACTCCTTTCCACTCCATACATAATTGAACTTTTGCCAAGCTTTGAGGGAGCAATTTTTTCTCAAGAAAAATTTGGCATAGGTCTTGATATGAAGGAGTGCACTGATTTTGGTTTGACCTATGATGTGAATCACAGTGAATTTGTCCAGGAGTATATTGCACAAAAAGAAGAGGAAGCTGGAGGCGCAGCAGAAGTAGTTGCAACTGGTGCAGCCGCTGTGGGCACAGGAGCATTAGCAGCAGGGATTTTAGCAATCGCATTACTAGGCCCTATTGCTGGATCACTAGGTGCATCGAGTGGCACCATAGCAGCACTGGGTACTTCAGCTGCTAGCGGAGTAGCTAGTTCATTGGCAGCCACAATAGGTCCAGCTGTGTTATTGGGTGCGATTATGGCTGAAAGTGAAAAATCTTCAATCGGTGACAATGTGGCAGCTGATAACAGTATTAAAGCATTTGTACTCAAGTCAGGCATTATTAAATGTTTAACAGAAAAGGGTTATTCATTTGATATTTATGCTTCTTTGGTGCTCTCAGACGGAGCAAATGTTAAAACTATAGAGGAGGATCAAGCAGTTCAATTTTTTGAGATTTATGGTGATTTAGCAGTTGCTGAATACGAAACCATAATGAGTGACATTGATCCTTATATGACTATTGAAAGCGACTACTACTACACCATGAGCGACTACGAAAAAGCATCACTAAAAGTGTATTTAAAGTATCTAAAAGATAAGAAGCAGCCTTTAAGAGTCATGAATAAAGAGGTAGCTTTGGAGGCAAGCAAAGTTGCTCAACAAGAAGCCTTTGTCTTCTGGGACCCACTAAGCCAAAGATTTGTTTTTACAGAACAACAAAGAATTAGAGCAACTCTGGATTAATCCTGAAATACCTCAGCTAAAGGCACACTTATGTAGTCGTGTTTTTTTATATCAGGGTCAGGAAGTTTGTATCCTTCCATAATGCCATCAAAATCATTCCAGTGAATAATGTCTAAGTCTAGTGTTCTAGGCGTAAATTTATTATTTGGATCTCTTTCTCTGCCGCAAGTCGCTTCAATAGCTTTTAGGAAAGATAATGTTTCTTTGAAGCTAAGGTCAGTTGTACAACGCAGTGCTTGATTGAAGAAATCATCACCATCCATGCCCACTGCTTTTGAGGTATAGGGAGTGCTAGCAGCTTCAAGATTAATTTCTGTAGATTCTTCAATTAAATTAAGGCCTTTTTTTACATTTATGTCTGGCTCAATATTTGAACCTACCAGAATATAGAATCTATTCATAATCAGATGCTGTGCGTTCGATTATGACTCCAACATCTTTAGAAAATCTCAAGGCTCCTGGTTTGGAAACTCTTAACTTAATCCAGTTAACATCAAAATCAGTAATCACCATTTCTGCAATCTTTTCAGCAAACGTTTCAACTAGCTCAAATTTATTATCTTCAATAAAAGCGATGATTTTTTTAGTGATGGTTTTGTAATCTGTTGTAGCCTCAATTTTATCTTCTTTAGAAGCTGACAAATTGTCATGATCAATTTCATAAGACAAGCTTATTTCTTGCTTGATCTTTTTTTCCCAGTCAAAGATCCCAATCGTACCTTTAACCCTTAAATCTTCAACATATATGCGATCTTTCTTAATCATACAATTCTCCTAGCGGCCATCTTGGTCTGGCGTATGCTGTCGAGTACTTCTTTAGATTATATTTCTTTCTAATAAATCCTGCATATGCAATCATTGCTGCATTATCTGTACAAAATTCCATACTTGGATAACTTACCTCCAAACCTGACTGATTAGCCATTTCGGTTAGACGCTCTCTTAGTAATTTATTTGCAGCAACACCGCCTGAGCACACAAGTTTTTTAATGCCAGTCTGCTCTACAGCAAATCCTAATTTTTTTGTCAGCACATCAATTACTGCTTCTTGGAAAGATGCTGCTACGTCTGGATAGTCTTCTTCTTTCAGGTCATTCAATGCATACAAAACAGAAGTCTTCAGTCCGCTAAAGCTAAAGCTTAAATTTTTTTCTTTCATCAAAGCTCTTGGAAAGCTAAATCTTTGTGAGTCTCCACTCTCTGCTAATTTTGAAACTTTTGGACCTCCAGGATATTCAAGATTAAGTAGCTTTCCTACTTTGTCGAAGGCTTCCCCACATGCATCATCAATAGTCTCGCCTAATATTTGATAATCGCCATAGTTCTTGCATTCAATAATTTGGGTGTGCCCTCCTGAAACTAATAAACATAGATATGGCGGCTCAATTACTTCCTCTTCCAAACCAGGAGCAAGAATATGACCCTCAAGATGATTCATGGGCAGGAGCTCAATATCTAGAAGAGTTGATAATGTTTTTGCAACCGTTTCGCCAACCACCAAGGAACCAATTAAACCAGGGCCTGCTGTATAGGCAATAAGATCGATATCATTTAAACCAATACCAGTATCTTCAATAAGCTCCTCGAGGATCCGCACAATCTTTACACTATGGTCTCTGGCTGCAATTTCTGGAATTACTCCGCCATATTCTGTGAATAAATCAATTTGAGAATTTACTAGATGCTTTATTAAGCCTTTCTCTTCTGAATAGAGGGCAAGACCTGTTTCATCGCATGAACTTTCTATTCCAAGCACTATCATTGTTGATTCTTTTGTAATTATCCTTAAAATACACACTACATTATGCCAAGTATAAAAATTAAAGAAACTGAATCTTTTGATGTAGGTTTAAGAAAATTCAGAAGAGCTTGTGAAAGAGCAGGTATCGTTACTGAAGTAAGAAAAAGAGAATTCTTTGAAAAACCTACAGAAGAAAGAAAGAGAAAAGCTGCAGCTGCAGTTAAAAGAAACTATAAAAGAGTCATGAAAGATTCTTTCGCTAAACTTAAGTAAGTTGTCTCTCAAAGATCAAATAAATTCTGAACTCAAGCAAGCAATGTTTGATAAAAACGTTTTTTTGCGTGATACCTTGCGTCTTGTTACTGCTGAGATAAAAAGATTTGAAGTTGATAATCGTGTTGAGGCCACAGATGACGATCTCGTAAACATCTTAAAAAAAATGGCTAAGCAAAGAAAGGATTCTATTCAGCAATATGCTGATGGTGGAAGGCCTGATCTTGAAGAAGTTGAAAGAAATGAACTTGATGTTTTAGAGAAATATCTCCCTCAGGCACTATCTGGTGATGCTTTAAAAACAGCTATCCAAGAAATTATTTCTGCTGGTGGATTCTCAGGAATGCAGGATATGGGTAATGTGATGAAAGAACTCAGATCCAAACACCCCAATGCTGAGATGTCTGAAGCGAGTTCCTTCGTTAAAGAATTATTATCTTGATCTATAAGAGTTAGGCTTGTCCCTATCTTCGGTATAACGTTTTGTAAGCTCTTCGTACCTATTTGATAAATCTTCAACCTTGCCATCAATAAGAACAGTCTCGACATTTGACATTAGTTCAAGAGGGTCGCCATCCCATATGGCTAAATCAGCATCATACCCTGGAGCAACTGAACCAACATCAACAAGACCAAATATACTGGCTGGATTTGAGGTGATAGCTCGAATTGCTTCATTATAATCAAGCCCCATTGCAACAGCATTACCAGCTGATTGATGAGCTAAATAAGCATTGTGCGATCCTGCCCCTTGTGAGTAATAAAAAGCCATCTCAACTCCAGCATCGTCAAGGCGAGTTACATTTTCATATGTAGCATTAAGTGAGTCGAATGAGCCTGGAATATTATCTAAAGGATCGAGAACAACTGAAATCCCTGCGCGGGCAATTTCATCTGCTACCATGTGAGCTTCATGCGCGCCCCAAAGCACTAGATCAATATTTTGAGTTTGACCAAACTTAATAACATTAAGAATATCTGTCGCTTTATTTACTTCTACCACTAAAGGAATTTCTTTATTTAAAACTTTGCTAATCGCATCAAAATCTCTTTTTGTAAATTTATATTCATTGTTTGTGCCAAAGAAAAACTGAATATTGTCAGATTCATAGCCTTTTTTCTCATCAGCTCTGCCTCTAGTCAAAGCAAATAAATCCTCCATAAACATAAGCTCTGCAGCTCTGGAATCATTTCTAGATTGCCCATACCTTGTGACCAAGCCTAGCGGGCCTTGTTTCTTCTGTTTATAGCCGTCATTGATCTTGGTAAAACCCAGCAAGCCTCTGAAATAGCCGGACGCACCAGGAACATGAACTGTTGAAGTCACTCCTTTTGACCTATTCAAACGGACAGCTTGAGAGAAAGGGTTATATGCAGAAGTTGGATCAAAACCTGCATTATAAATATCAGAAGATGAGTCATTGGTTTCACTTAATGCACCAATTTCAAGAAGCCCTAATTGTGAAAAAACTATTAAACCAGGCATAACATATTTACCTTGTGCATTGATAATGGTTGATGCACCAACATTACCAATCATGTCTTCCACAAGAAGAATTTTGCCTTCATCGACCAGAATATCTTTTTTAACGAAGCCTTCACCATCGACAAAAACGTTGCCATTTTTGATCACAATCATATCGTCAGCATCAGCGGCTACTAGAAAAGAAAGAAGCAATAAATATTTAATGTATTTCATTATTTGTCCTCCCATTCTTTAACACCGATATCAAAATCCGTATGTGGCATAAAGTTAGTTGCCTTATCAAAAGCAAGCGCTCCATCAATAAACACTTTTTCTGCTTTTGAGTAAATGCTGAATGGGTTGCCACTCCATATGACAATATCAGCGTCTTTGCCTTGTTCTAAAGTTCCTGTTTGATCAAGAATCCCTAATGACTTAGCAGGATTCTTTGTAATCCATGTCATGGCTCGACCCTCAGATATGTCAAAACCAGCTTTTCTGCCTGCAGCTAGTGCTTTAGCAGCTTCTTGGTTTAATCTTTGTATACCACTAGCACTATCAGAATGGACAATGGCACAACCTGTACCATCTCTAGCCTGATCAACAATAGCAATGTTGGCAATTGTCATATCATAAGCTTCATGCTTGAAGCCCCACCAGTCAGCCCATAAAGCTGCACAGACACCTTCATCTGCTAAAAGATCAGCTACCTTATAAGCCTCAACCCCATGATGAAAAGTCGAAACTTTATAGCCAAACTCTTCGCCAATGTTAATCATTGTTGCCATTTCATCTGCTCTATAACAATGATTGTGGACAAGAATTTCTCCATCCAGCACACCAACTAATGTTTCATTTTGTAAATCTCTATGGCTTGGATCTCTCTCCAAACGTTCTCTATGATTTTCAGCACCGATCCATGCCTTTCTGTAGCCTGCAACATTTCCCATTCTTGTTGATGGGCCTCTTGAACTATAAACTCTCTTGGGATTTTCACCACAAGCCATCTTCAATGAATGCGGTGCGCCAGGAAATTTCATTTCAGGCACAGTATTTGCCGAAATATTTTTTAATGTGACACCTCTGCCACCAAATAAATTTGCAGAGCCAGGCAAGACATGAAAGGTTGTGATTCCACCTGCCAAAGCAAGCTTGTATTGCGGGTCTTGAACCCAAACACTATGTTCAGCCCATACTTCAGCCGTTACAGGACTTGTTGCCTCATTGCCATCACTGCTTGTTCTTACTCCTGGAGCAGGATAAACACCCATATGAGAATGGTTATCAATGATGCCAGGTGTAACAAATTTACCTGTTCCATCAATTTCTTTAATGTCTCCAACGATTAAATCTCTACCAACTTCTTTTATTTCTCCATTCGCAAAGTGAACATCGTAGTTTTGAAATTTATTTCCATTTCCATCGAAGACAGTCGCGTTTCTAATGACTGTTTCTTCTGATGGTAGCGGCTCATATGTTGATGCATATGTCCCATGTGTATCATCACTAAATTTAGTAATAGACCCCTCTGGCTCTGGGGTAAAAATTCCTGATTGCTCTGTGCAACCAAAAAGAAAAATAGCCAGCAATATTAAAATAGATTTTCTTATCATGTCTTTCTTCCTTGAATGTATAATAGTAAACAACAAAATTGCCTATGCAAAGAACTGACAAACGTAAAAACGATCAACTGAGAGATGTGAGCATAACGCCAGATTTTAATATGCATGCAGAGGGCTCAGCATTAATTAAATTTGGTAACACACATGTGGTATGCAATGCGACCATTGAAAAGGCTACCCCCAGATGGATGCAAAATGATAAAAGAGGCTGGATAACAGCTGAATATGGCATGCTGCCAAGATCAACAAATGAAAGAATGAATAGAGAAGCCAATCGAGGAAAACAATCAGGCCGAACTATGGAAATCCAAAGACTAATAGGAAGGTCATTGCGACAAGTTGTTGATTTAACAAAACTAACAGGCTACACAATAACAATCGATTGCGATGTCATTCAAGCTGATGGGGGCACTAGAACAGCATCCATAACAGGTGGAACAGTCGCATTATGTAAAGCATTAAAAAAGATTGGTAAAGAAGATGCTATAAATAATTTAGTGGCGGCAATAAGTGTTGGCATTCACAAAGGTGAGCTTGTTCTTGATCTGAATTATGAGGAAGACTCCAACGCTGAATGCGATGTGAATATTGTAATGAATGATGATCTTGAGTTTATTGAGATTCAAGGCACTGGTGAAGAAAAATCATTTTCAAAGGAAGAGTTTAATGGGCTTTTGGATCTTGCCGAGGGCGGTATAAAAGATCTGTTTAAGCTGCAAACTGAGATTATTAAAAACGGGTGAAAGACTACCAAAAAGAATTTCTTAAACTAGCTATAGAGTCAGGTGCTTTTAAGTTAGGCGACTTTACTCTTAAATCAGGCCGACAAAGCCCTTACTTCTTTAATGCTTCTGCTCTTATCGAATATGGGGAACTAAATATGTTAGCTGATCTTTTTGTTAAGAAGATCGAGGATGCAGGTATAAATTTTGACATGATCTATGGCCCTGCATATAAAGGGATATTTTTGGGGTCATTGTTAGCTACAAAATTAAGCGAAACATCGCCAATGCCAATATGCTTTAACAGAAAAGAAATAAAAGATCATGGTGAAGGTGGCAATTTAATTGGGGCAAAACCTGAAGGCAAAATTTTAGTTGTTGATGACGTTATTTCATCAGGTTTGGCTATCAGAGAGAGCTTAAAACTTCTTGAACCATTTGATGTTGAAATAGTTGGGGCTTTGGTGACTTTAAATCGTCAAGAAAGGGGACAAAATAGTGATCTCATGGCTTCTTCAGAATTGAAAAATGATGGGATTAATGTGTTTGAAATAATCTCATTGGATGACCTGCTATCAGCAGAAGGGATAATATCATCAGCTGATTTGCAGAAAATAGAAGAGTATAGATCTCATTACAGAGGCACAGATGTTTAGCGGTATTGTACAAAGCCTTGGAACTATTATTTCAAATAGTGAAGCAGGGGAGATAGTAACTCTTGAGGTGCAAGCAACAGAAGATTTTACAAAAGATTTAAAGGTTGGAGATAGCGTTGCTGTGGATGGAGTATGCCTAACATTAACAAAGTCAGAATCAGACAGAATGTTTTTTGATGCAGTGCCAGAGACATTAAGCAAAACACTAATTAAATCTTACACAAAAGGAACAAAAGTAAATCTTGAGCCTTCATTAAAGTTTAATGATTCTGTTGGTGGCCATATTGTGTCTGGGCATATTCACACAACAGGGCATGTTAATCAGGTGGAGATCCATGGCGATGCAAAAGATATTGTTATTGATGCAGGAGCAGATTGGGGTAAATTCCTTTTTGAAAAAGGCTATATAGGTATCAATGGATGCAGCATAACTTTAGGAGAGATAACTGAGGGCAGGTTTATTGTTCACCTCATTCCAGAAACACTTCGCGCAACAAATCTAGATAATTTAGTTTATGGAAACCAAGTAAATCTTGAATTTGATCAAAATACAATCACTATAGTGGAAACCACTGAGAGAATATTAAGAGATCAAGCTAAGTAAAGCAGCTCTTAGATACAAACCATTCTCGACTTGCTGAAGAACTAAAGACTTCCCTGAATTAGCGACGTTAGAGGTGATCTCTACACCAATATTCATTGGGCCCGGGTGCATTATGTGACCTTGAAAGCCAGACTTATTTAAGAAATCATCATTGACCTGAAAATTATCTATAAATGATGCCTCATCTAAACTATCAGATTCTTTGAACCTTTCTCTTTGCACCCTTAGCACATATAAAAAATCCCTTTCTGATAAACAATTATCATTAATTTCTGTGTAGAGTGGCGCAAATTTTTGTGCGATAAGATTTTTTGGTCCTAAAAAACTAATGTCTGAGCATTCAAGCATTTTTAATAGCTCTAACTTAGATGGAATAACTCGTGAATGATCGACATCTCCCAAGATTGTTATTTTGGCATTCTGGATATCTGCATGATTCTCTGAAATCGTGAATACATCAAGCAATGCTTGTGTGGGGTGGGCAAAATTTCCGTCTCCTGCATTGATATAAAAAACATCATCTGGAAGCATTTTTATAATTGTTTTTGATATTTCATCTTCAGGGTGCCTAATAACGAAGCCATCAACTTTTAATGCCAGCAAAGTCTTGATCGTATCTTCAAAAGATTCGCCCTTTACTATGGAAGACTGATCAGGAGCAAAATCTAAAACATTAAAACCCAAAGCTTTTGCTGCGTGCTCAAAAGATAGCTTTGTTCTTGTGCTTGGCTCCCAAAAGAGCAAGCAAATTGTCTTTTTATTGCCAACTTGCTCTAAAGCAGGCCACTCAGATTTTATTTTTTTCGTCTCCTTGAAAAGATTATTAACAAAATCTTTATTTAAGTTTTCAATAGCTCCAATTTTGTTCATGTCAGCTGCCTATCAATGCTTGTTACTGTTTTATTTCTCTTGAGCTGGCTTTGAATTAGTGAAAGATGGCTCAAATCTTTAACATTAATCTTTATTGCTAGCTCAATAAAATTCTCATCAAGTGTTTTTGTTTTGACATCTTGTATATTTGATTCATTTGACGAAATTATTTTTGAAATATCTGCTAAAACTCCTGGTTCATTCTTAAGCACAAGGGTTAAAGAGCTTAAATATTCAGAATCATCTGATTTATCCCATATAACATTTGAAGACTTACCAGGCTTATTTAATAAGTTTTTTAAATTTGGGCAACCGTGTCGATGAATGGTAATCCCTTTCTCGGTATTAACAGCCAAACATGAATCACCATAAACAGGATAACAGCATTCAGGAAAATGTATGGCTCCATATTTCTTAGATGAACCGATTCTTAAGTCAGCACCGATATCTTTAGTTTGTTTACGACCTCTTAATCCCTCAGCAAAGCTCTGTGAGACAACATTACTTCTTCGCCTTCCTGAGCCAATATCAACCATTAGCTGGTTGAGTGACCTTGCACCAAGAATATTAAATACTCCTTTGAGCTGTTCACTGGGGTATTCTTTTAATTCAATACCTGCATCATGCAAGCTGTCTTCAAGTAAATCTTTCCCCAATATACGTGCATCACTAATTTTTATGCTCTTCAATTCTTTTTTAATCTCGGTTACAGCTTTAGAGGATATTGCATAATTCAACCAATCTGGACTTACTGTTTTCTTCTTGCTTTTAATGATTTCAACAGTCTGACCACTTTTTAAAACTGTCGATAGAGGTGCTAATTTTTTATCAATTTCACATGACAATGCATAATTCCCAATTTTGGAGTGCACAGCATATGCAAAATCTACAGCAGATGAGCCTTGTCTTAGGGAGAAAATTCGTCCATTTGGCGCAAACACATAAACCTCTTTTCCTTTTAGGTCAGTTTTGAGGCTTTCCATAAACTCAGTTGAAGATGAACTTCTTTTGCTCATGTCAGTCAATCTCTGAACGAGCTGTCTTGACTTGGCTTGCACCAAATCATCGTTGACTTTTGTTTTATATAGGCCATGAGATGCTATTCCATAGTTAGCAAAAGTTTCCATTGCTGATGTTTGTATTTGCACTTCCATTGGCACGCCATCAAATGTCATGACCACAGTATGTAAAGCTTGGTAACCATTGGTTTTTGGCACAGCTATGTAGTCTTTAAACTTTCCAGTTATAGGTGTGAACATATTATGAATAATACCTAGGGCTCTATAAGTATCCTCTGCATTATCGACTAAAACTCTGAATGCAAATACATCATATATATCTGAGAAAGATCTGTGTTTTGTTTTCATTTTCTGGTAGATGCTGAATATTCTTTTTTCTCTTCCAGTAATTTTTCCATCAATACCTGCCTGTTTAAATTTATTTGATAATGATTTTTTAACTTTAGCAATTAGAGTTTTTCTGTTGAGATCATTTTTTTTAAGGGCATCCTTTATAAGGTTATATCTGATGGGGTGAAGGGTTTTGAATGAGCACTCCTCAAGCTCTGTTGCCATTTTATGCATTCCAATCTGATGGGCTAGAGGCGCATATAAATCTAATGTTTCTTTACTTTTTTTAATTTGTTTTTGTCTTGGGAGATGTTCAATAGTTTTAAGGTTATGCAATCTATCAGCAAGTTTAATTATTACAACTCTTACGTCTTCTGCTGTGGCCAAAGCCATCTTTTGAAAATATTCAGCTTGGCTTTGATCTTTTAGCTTTTCGTCAAGTTGCAATAATTTTGTCATCCCATCAACAAGCTTACTGACATTTTTACCAAACTCTTTTCGTACTTCAGATAATGAGATATCGCAATCTTCAACAACGTCATGTAGCAATCCTGCGATGATTGTATCTGCATCCATCTTTAGTGAAGCAAGAATCATTCCAACATTGATTGGGTGAATAATAAAAGGTTCCCCACTTTTTCTGAATTGACCTTGATGAGCTTTATCAGCAAAGCTAACAGCTTTTTTAATTTTTTGACTTGATAATGGGTTTAAATAAAGGTTGGATAAATGATCTAACTCAACCCCTAGTTGTGATGTTTTCTTTTTTTTAAAAAAATTTAGCGAATCAAACAATTAATAACCTACTCTTCTTCAACATTATCGAGAAAAACTTCGTCGGTGTCACTAGGAGAGGTATAGTCCTCATCAAGCAATCCTTCCGCTATTTCTCGCAATGCGATGATAGTAGGCTTATCGTTTTCAGGCTCAACTAAAGGCTCAGCACTTGTAGATATTAAATCTCGTGCTCTGTGTGCTGCTTTTAATACAAGATCGAATCGACTTTCGACCTGTTCTAAGCAATCTTCTACTGTAACTCTAGCCATGGTTTTCTCTGAAGATGATATTTAAAAGGTTTTTGGTCGCTATGTCTAGTGAAATATTAGTTATTTGATGTCTAAATTGTGCAGCTTTTTCCATCTCCAATTTAGCTCCCTGCACTCTTTTTTCGATAACCTCTTGAGAATCAAGACCTCTCTTTTCAAGCCTTGTCCTCAATTCTTCAATTGATGGTGGTGAAATAAAGATACTTGTAGCATTAGGGTATTGCTCCAAAACGCTTACTGCGCCTTGCCAATCTATCTCTAAAAGAACTTTATAATCTTCAGCCAGATAATTATCTATTTGTGAGCGTGGGGTGCCGTAGAGGTTCCCATGCACCACAGCATGTTCAATGTATTCATTGGAAGCAATATTCTCATTAAATTTATTTTCATCCATAAAAAAATAGTCTTTACCATTCTCCTCGCCTTCTCTTGGTTGACGTGTTGTATGCGAGATTGATAAAAAGACCTTATGATCCTGACTGTTAGCATGGTCTAAGATATTTTTTATAAGAGTGGTTTTCCCAGCGCCTGAAGGAGCTGTAATAATTACTAGATTTTCATGTTTATTATTCAATGTTTTGTGCATGCTCCTTCATTCTTTCA
The DNA here is from genome assembly GCA_902535365.1 of uncultured SAR86 cluster bacterium. Classification (GTDB taxonomy): domain Bacteria; phylum Pseudomonadota; class Gammaproteobacteria; order Magnimaribacterales; family TMED112; genus TMED112. Next base: position 158,413 of record CACATF010000001.1, on the reverse strand, counting down.
ATAGAGCTTTTAATATCAACAGCTTCATTTTTTATTTCTGATATTAATGCTTTTGAGCTCATTGTATTTGCTTCACGAAGCATTTCCTGCGTATAAAAATCTAATTTTTTTCCAATATTATTTTTTGATTTAATTAGATTAGCTACCAAACCTAAATGTGAATCAAATCTAACAACTTCTTCGTTAATATCTGATTTGCCAAGTGTGGCGAAGATTTCTGTCATATTGAGATCTTTGCCCTTTATATCAAGCTCTTTCTTATATCTCTGAAAACGTTTTTTCATCTGCAGTGAATTTTTCTTTTCTAATTTCTTAATTGCTGACATTGATTTCTGCATCTTATTTACAAGCTTTAAAATATCTTTTTTTGTCGCAGTACCATCCGAAATTCTGTTTTTCTTTAATTTGCTGAGAGTATTGTTCACAAGTGTCTTAAGTTTTGCAGGTTTGATGACCGCATCTTTCTGTAAAACGTCGCGTATCTTTAAAATTTCTGAATAAGAAACTTTTTCTAAATCCAAGCCTCTAGACTTAATGCTCTCTTCATTCTTTTTAATAGCTTTAATTAAGTCATCTGATATAGCTAGTTGGTTTTGTTGAGGTGCTGAATAAAAAATCTCTAAATCGATCTTGCCTCTGGAAAAGTTCTTTTGGATGCTATCTCTAATCCAACCTTCATTGCTTTTTAGGCCTGATGGTAACTTAATAGATATTTCTAAGAATCTGCTGTTTAGTGACTTTGAGATGCACTTGAACTCAATTCCTTTCTCAAGAATCATGGATTCACTGAAGCCCGTCATGCTTTTCATAAAAGGTCCTTTGGTGATTTATATTGGAAGCAATCCATACTGTTGTAGTGTAAAGATTTTACTCCAGCGTTAGTAGGATTTTTAGCAGAATCACCAATATTAATTTGCGAATAAGTCATTAGCTCTGGCATTACCCCATTAACGAGTGGTTGTGCCTTGCTATTTTCAATGATGTTAAGCAGCAAGGAGACAACATCTTTAATATGAATTGCATTGATGTACTTATTATCTTGTTCTCCACTTGAAAATTTGATCAAGCCACTTTTGATGTAGTTAGATTCCTCAGAAATTATGCCGCCAAGCCTTAGAACAGTGGAATTGCTTTTTGACAAAATAATATCTTCATATTTTTTTATAATTTCGCCTTGTTCATCTGCTGGTTCGGGTATTGTTTCTTCATCAACTTGCCCTGTTTGCCCGCCATAAACTCTTGTAGATGAGATAAATACCTTTTTTGCTCTCGGAAAAAGATCATAAATACTCATAATCTGAGTTAAATATCCTTGATAGTAATCAATGGCAGTAGTGCCATTTGTTTTTGGGAAAAAAATAATCAAATCTGGATCATAATCTTTAGCTTCTTCTGGGATGGCTTCAGAATAATCGCATGTTACTTGTTTGGCATAGCTGGGAAGGCTAGTTTCTGTTCTTTTTAAAACTAAATAGTCGCTTTTCAGTTGTGTGATGAGCCTATCTCCTATTTTGCCGTATCCAAAAATTAAAGTTTTCATTTTTGCCTTAAAACATAATAATAAATACATATGTCCACAGATCAAAAAATTGATGCAGCATCATTACCAGTAACTTTTATTAGAGGAGTAGGGGAAAGTCTTGCTTCTACTCTCAAGAAGCTTGGAATTGTCACTATAGAGGATCTTTTATTTCATTTTCCTATAAGCTATCAAGATAGAACTGAGCTTAATAAGATAGCTGAACTTACACCGGATAAGGAATTTGTCATAAGAGGGAGTGTTGAGAAGGTTTCTCAGACCTTCGTTCCCAGAAAAATGATGTTGGTGAAGGTAAAAGATAATACAGGACATATTTTTTTACGATTTTTCTATTATTTTCCAGGTCTTAGGAATATTTTTAAAGAGGGCGCTAATCTACAAATATCTGGCACCTCAAGGTTGGGTCGATATGGCCTAGAAACCATTCATCCAGAATACGAGGTCATAAGTTCTGATGAGTTTGTGCCGCAAATTCTTCCAAAATATAGGCTTACTAAGGGCATCACTCATCAGAAAATAAGAAAAATTGTCGCTGCAGCAACCGATATGATTGAGAATCATAAGATTAGTGTGTGCGACTATTTACCAGCTAATAATCTTGAAAATTTATCGGAATCAATTGTTAATATTCACTCTCCAAACCCAACTGACAAAATAGAGGATTACTTAATTGGAGGACAATCTCCATACCGAAAACGTATTGGGCTTGAAGAAGTTGTCGCAAATAAAATTAGTTACTTATCCATCAAGCATCAGAATAAAAATAAACCCGCTGAAATTTTTAATGAGATAAATCTCGCAAATAAAATTGAATCTTCACTGCCTTTTAGCCTTACCACTGACCAAACATCAGCTTATGAAGAAATTCATAGGGATATTGCTTCTGGCTCGCCCATGTTAAGACTATTGCAAGGAGATGTTGGCTCAGGGAAAACTATCGTAGCTGCTTTGATTGCTTCAAGTATTGTAAGTAGTGGCAAACAAGTAGCTGTTCTTGCCCCAACAACAATATTAGCTAAACAACACTTCAATAATTTTTCTGAATGGTTTGGGGACAGTTGTGATATTGATTTGCTCACATCTAAAATTCCTGCAAAAGAAAGAAGAACTAAACTTGAGAACATTAAAGAGGGAAGAACCAAAATAATCATTGGAACTCATGCTGTTTTTCAGAAAGACGTTGAATACAACTCCTTGTCCCTTGTTATATATGATGAACAACACCGATTTGGCGTGACACAAAGACTAAAGCTAAAAGAAAAGGCTGAAGAGTACCCTCATCAATTGCTGTTATCAGCTACACCAATTCCAAGAACTATGGCAATGAGCGTATTATCTGGTTTAGATATATCAACTATCAAGTCATTACCTCCAAATAGAAAGCCCATTGTTACCACAGAACTAAGCAATCAAAGAAGGGATGCACTTATCAATAGAATTAAGAGTGCTATCAGTTCGGGTTCCCAGGTTTATTGGGTATGTCCATTAATTGAGGAAAGTGAGAGTGCATTGATCGGCATTGAAGATTTAGAGAAGATCCTAAAAGATGAGTTTGTTGCTGATGATTACAAAATACTGCACGGCAAAATGTCTGATAAAGAGAAGGGAGAGATTCTTGAGAGCTTTAAAAATAAGGAAACAAAAATATTATTGGCGACTACTGTCATTGAAGTAGGTATTGATGTGCCTGATGCGAACATTATTGTAATAGAGAATTCTGAACGGTTTGGTTTAGCTCAATTACACCAACTTCGTGGTCGTGTGGGTCGTGGCTCAAAAGAGAGTTATTGCATTTTGATGCATGATGACAGTTTGTCTGAACTCTCACAAAAACGACTAAAAATTATATGCGAATCTAATGACGGTTTTCATATTGCTGAAGAGGATTTAAAACTTAGGGGACCAGGAGATATTCTTGGTTTATCTCAAACCGGCTTACCCAGCTTTACTTTTTATGACCTTATATCAAATGATGAAGTGCAGAACGAAGCAAATAGAATTGCAGATGAGATCATTCAACTACCAATTGAAGAGCAACGTAAGATTATTGAGCGCTGGTTTCCAGCCCATCTTGAACTTTCTGATGTCTGACCTACATATACTTCCATGGGTAAATTAATAGATGGCGAGTGGATTGTAAAATCCATTATAACCACCGATGATTCAGGAGCTTATGATCGTCTCCCCAGAACATTTTTAGATACTATTGAAGATGGTCATCCAATATTTCAGCCAGAACTAGGACGCTATCATTTATATGTGAGTTACGCCTGTCCGTGGGCTACCAGGACTTTAATATACAGACAACTTAAAGATCTAACTGATCACATCAGTGTTAGTGTTGTGCATCCAGATATGCTGGAAGATGGCTGGATTTTTGATTCTAGTTTCCCTGCTGCAACTGAAGACCATTTGTTCGGAAAAAAATTTCTAAGAGAAATATATCAAAAAGCTGACCCCTCAATTACCACAAGTGTCACTGTGCCAATTCTATGGGACAAAAAAACTGAAACTATTGTTAACAATGAATCTTCACAAATCATTCGAATTCTTAATACAGCATTCAACGACCTAACTGGCAATCATATTGATTTTTATCCTCAAGAAAAAAGAACAGAAATAGATAGGCTTAATGACATGATCTATAACAATGTGAATAACGGAGTTTATAAATCAGGTTTTGCGTTAACCCAAAGCGCATACGATGACGCGGTAACCAAGTTATTTGAGACATTGGATTATCTTGATGAACAATTAACTCACTCCAAGTTTTTAGTTGGTGATGAAATTACTGAAGCTGATTTAAGACTTATCCCGACTTTGCTAAGATTTGATGCCGTTTATGTAACGCATTTTAAATGCAACATCAGGCGCATAGTTGATTACAAAAATCTACATAGATACATGCAAGATATGTTAGAAGTTCCAGCGATTAAAGATACTTGCAATATTGATCACATTAAGCGTCATTACTATTACAGCCATGAGCAAATAAATCCATATAGAATTATTCCCAAAGGCCCTAATACTTTATGAATAAAAGAATAATACCTGCACTGGAAACATCTGATGGGGCTGGAGTAAAAATTTTCAGAAGTCTTGGCCATACGCAAGAAGTCAGACTTGACCCATTTTTAATGCTGGATGAGTTTTGCTCAGAAAATCCAAATGACTACATTGGCGGTTTTCCTTCGCACCCACACAGAGGTTTCGAAACTTTTACTTATATGATTGAAGGCCACTTAAAACATGAGGACAGTATGGGCAACAGTGGAGAATTGAAATCTGGTGAAATCCAATGGATGACAGCAGGCCGAGGAATCATGCACTCTGAGATGCCATTACAAAAAGATGGTCTTATGAAAGGATTCCAACTTTGGGTTAATTTACCTTCTAGTGAAAAAATGCAGCCACCACGTTATAAAGACATCAAAGCTTCCGAGATTATATCTATAGAAGAAGGCTCAACACGGATAAAATTAATTGCAGGCAATTACAAAGAATATCAAGGCCCAATACAAGGATTAACAACAGAGCTGGATTATTTTGATATTTCAATTAGCGAAGATGCTTTTTCATTTATTGGTGATGAAAAGAAAAACTACTTTCTCTATCCTTTTGAAGGAGAAGTAGAGGTTAATGATGAAACGCTTTCCTCAAGAAATGGCATCTGCTTTTCAGGATCAGCTAAGATCACCACCAAACATCAATCTAGGTTCCTATTAATAGGAGGCAAGCCGCTTTTTGAGCCAATTTTTCAATATGGGCCTTTTGTAATGAATACAAAAAACGAGATTCTTCAAGCAATTGAAGACTTCCAGTCTGGGTCTTTTGGCAAATAGTTGGCTAACCTAATAAATAATCCCAACTAAATATCGCAGCATATAGGGTTGGCCATATTAGCAAGAACATAAAAGGACTTTTCCATTCAAGTTTAAAAATTCTTCTAATCACCTCAGCTAGAATTCCCCAAATACCAAAAATTACTAGCAAATTTAATGCCATTGAGGCTACTGATAAAAGGGTTTCGTTAACCATGAGCCATTGAGTAGATTGTCATAAATAATATACCTGTGCCTAAGGTGCCTGCTACAAGAACAAGATAATCAACTACACCAACCAATGCTAATTTTGACCAGGTTTCATTGGCTTTAGTTTTGCGAAAAGCAGAAACTTTAAAAAGAACGAATGAGACTAAAAAAACTGCGCCTCCGAGAGTGAAAATCTCCATGAATTTAATATATAAAAAAAGGGCCACCTTTTACAGTAGCCCTTAAACTAATTTATTTTCTTTATAAAAGCGGAGCTATTACTAGACTTACAATAGCCATCACATTGATCAAAATATTCATTGATGGTCCTGAAGTATCTTTGAATGGATCTCCGACAGTGTCACCTACAACAGTTGCTGCGTGTGCTTCTGTGCCTTTACCGCCAAAGTTACCTTTCTCAACAAATTTCTTAGCGTTATCCCATGCTCCACCAGCATTAGCCATCATTAGGGCCATTAGCACACACCCTAGCAGTGCTCCTGCTAGCATGCCTCCTAAATGAACCGGACCTAAGATAAAACCAACTGCTACTGGTGAGCCGATAGCTATTGCTCCAGGAAGAAGCATTTTCTTGAGAGCTGCATTTGTCGCGATATCAACACATTTAGCTGTATCAGGCTGAGCCTTACCTTCTAATAAACCTGGAATCTCTCTGAACTGTCTTCTAATCTCTTCAATCATTTCGAAAGCTGCGTCACCCACTGCTGTCATAGTAATAGATGAAACTAAGAACGGTATTGAACCGCCAATGAACATGCCCATTAAAACTCTTGGGTCATTCAGTGATAAGTTTTCAATGCCTGTTGCAAGCATGTAAGCAGCAATAATTGCCAAGGCTGCTAGAGCTGCAGCACCAATTGCAAAACCTTTTCCAATTGCAGCTGTTGTGTTACCAAGCTCGTCTAAAGAATCTGTAATCTCTCTAACTTCTGGTTTCATGCCACTCATTTCTGCAATACCACCAGCATTATCAGCAACTGGACCATAAGCATCTATTGCCATAGTAATACCGACAGTAGCTAACATGCCCACTGCTGCAATACCAACACCATACAAGCCTGAGAAGTAAGTTGAAATACCAATGATTCCTGCAATCACAAACAACGGCAATACAACTGACTGCATACCAACACTCAATCCAGTTATCATTACAGTGGCTGAACCAGTCTCACCAGATTTAGCAATTTTACCGACCGGAGAATCTTCTGTTTCTCCACCTGTGTAATACTCAGTTATCAAGCCAATTAATATTCCACCAATAGCGCCTGTTAACACTGAATAAAAGACAGACATTTCAATGCTAGGAGAGTAATAAATACTTACCCCAGCAAAAATTAAAAATATAATCGGTGAGAAAAATGTTCCGAATCTTAAAGCGACAGCAGGAGATTGTGATACTTGTGTTCTAACGATCAGAATACCCAATAAAGAGCAAAACAAGCCTGATGCTGCCAACCATAATGGTAAGAACATAAGCTCGTAATTCCCTACTGTTGCTGCAATGGCTATTGAAGCAATCATTGCGCCACAATATGACTCAAAAATATCTGAGCCCATCCCAGCAATATCACCCACATTGTCTCCAACATTATCAGCAATAACACCTGGGTTTCTTGGATCATCTTCTGGTATCCCTGCTTCAATTTTTCCTACTAAGTCTGCGCCTACGTCAGCACTCTTGGTGAATATACCGCCGCCCACTCTTGAGAATAAAGCAACTGCAGATGCTCCCACTCCAAAACCTTCAAGAGATTTTGCAATCTTATCTGGATCATCCATTGCGCCTGTGAAGTAGAAATACAGGCCACCTAGTCCAACTAATCCCATTGAAGCAACACACAGACCCATAATAGAGCCACCAAAAAACGAAATTGATAGTGCTTGTGCCTGTCCTGATTCCTCTGCGGCTGTTGCTGTTCTAACGTTAGCTTGAGTTGCTGCATACATACCTATAAAACCAGCGATTGCTGAAGATAATGCTCCAACTGCTATTGCAGCAGCTGTATACCACCCAAGAGGTGAAAAGCCACAAGCCACGACAAGTGCCACAACTACTGGAGCAAGGATCTTATACTCAGTGAGCATAAAGACTTTTGCCCCTAAATGTATTTGATCACCAATTTTTACAACAGAATCTTTACCTGCTGGGTATTTCATAATTAACCCGTACAAGACAAAGGCAAAAAACAGGCCAACAAAGCCTGTTACAAAAGGACCCCACGGGGTCATTGGACCAATAATAAAGTTCTCCATAATTTTTATCCCAACCTATTATTAAATGTTTGTTCGTCTAATTCGTTTTCGGATTTAGCTACTATACAGGAAACTGCAGCATCTCCGCAAACATTTACCGAAGTTCTTACCATATCTAAAATCCTATCTACAGCGAGTATTAGCCCGATTGCATCAAGAGGTAAGCCCACAGAACCTAAAATTAACGCCAAGGTAACTGTTCCAGCAGATGGAACGGCCGCTGTCCCTATTGAAGTAATAATTGCAAGAAAAACAATCTGTGCATATTGTGCAAAAGTTAGATCTACGCCCACTGTGGATGCGATAAACATTGTTGCTAAGCCTTGCATGATCGCTGTTCCATCCATATTGATAGTAGCTCCAACTGGTACAACAAAAGATGAAACATCTTTTTTCACCCCCAAATCATCGGTAACTGTTTTCAATGTGACTGGGATTGTTGCTGCAGATGAAGATGTTGAAAAAGCAAATAGAGCTACGTTTCTCATTTTTCTAAAGAATATTAGTGGGTTTAAGTTTGCAAAAAGCTTGAGTAACAAAGAGTAGGTCACAGTGAGATGAAATAGCAGCACGAAGATTAATAAGATTACGTACTGTGCTAAATCACCAAAAATATTTAGACCTTTGGCCATGACATAGCTTCCCATCAAGCAAAAAACTCCAACAGGTGCAAAACTCATAATTAGTAAAACTATTTTTAAAAATACTGTATTAAACCTTTCAAATGATTTTGATAGACCGTCAGTAAGCTCATCAGTTAGATTTAAAGCTATTCCAAATAAAATACTTATAAATACGATGCCGAGCATATTATTCTCAACAAAAGCACCGAACATGTTATTTGGAAATATTCTAAGGACTGTGTCATACAAACTTGCCTCGCCGGCAACAGGAGCAAAACTGGCAACCTCACCCTCATAGCCTGATAGATTAAATACCCATCCAAAGATTAATGCGGTTGAAACTGCTAAACCTGTTGTGAACAGATATAAGCCAACCGTTTTAGTTGCAATTGAACCTAGTTTCACCATGTTTGAAAGCGATGAAATCCCTGATACTAATGAGAAGAAAACTAATGGCACTACCACCAACATAAGTAAGTTTTTAAATATTTGGCCGCCAAGGTTAAAAACATACTTTTCAACAAAGTCAAAAAGCATAGTTGGTATTGCAGCTTGCTGATAATGAAAAATTGCTGCAATGAGCACACCAAGGCCCATTCCAATAAGTACATTTCTTGTTAAATTCTTGGGTGCTGAAAGGATACTCATATCTCAATCATATCAAAATCTTCTTTACCAACACCACATTCAGGGCAAACCCAATCTTGCGGGACATCTTCCCAGCGTGTGCCTGGCTCTATCCCTTCTTCAGGATGGCCTTTTTCTTCATCGTAAATCCATCCACAAACGATGCATTCCCATTTTTTAAATTCCATAATTTATGTGTTTTTAGTAAGGGTAGTATTATAATCACCTGACTGAATTATGACACCAAAAATAAAAACAAATTGGCATCTTTATATCCCTGATCTGGAGATTTCATTTCCAAAAATGAAATCCTGGGTAGAAGAAGATAATTCATTGATGAATAGGTTAAGATTGCTTGAGACAAAAATTGATCTCATTGTGCTTGATGAGCAAATCTGCAAACATCATGATGCGCAAACGTCAGCGGAACCTGTGCTTGGCAATCTCAGAAAAATTCTTTTGAAGTCAGACCATAATCTTGTTTTTGCGGAAAGTTTTTTTAGTCAGGATGTTATCAAGGAATTTGCAAAATTTGGTCGCTTAGAAGAAGAGCCTCTTGGTAAATATCTCTTTTCAGATAGCAACATCAAAAAACATGAAACTTATATTGCAGATTATGAGCTGGATGGCCAAACCTTCTTGGGGCGTAAGTGTATTTATAGTTACAACAATCAAAAATTCTCGGTAATTGAAGTATTCTTATTCAATGAATAAGGTTAACTCCTATCTGTCATTAATTAGGTTCTATAATCCAATTGGTTTTTGGCTTCTGCTGTGGCCTGGGCTTTGGGGACTATTTATAACTAATAGTTTTGAGATCGATCACTTTACAATTGTAGTTTTAGGCTCATTTCTAACGAGATCACTTGGCTGTGCAATTAATGATCTTCTCGACCATAAATATGATCGAGAGGTTGATAGGACTAAAGACAGGCCATTGGCTAATGGCGAGTTGTCACTTGCTGAGGGGATAATCTTTACAGCCTTATTGGGCATAGGTTGCCTTTATCTTTTGTCATTAACCAATGCTTTTGTTATTTGTTTTGTTGCATTCATCGCGATTCCAATGATTATCCTGTATCCGCTAATGAAAAGGTTTCTTGGAATCCCTCAATTGTTCCTAGGACTGACATTTGGACTGTCACTACCAATATCTTTTGCAATTGTGAATGAAAGCATATCTATGGATGCATGGTTGCTTTATTTAGCTTGTGTCTTTTGGATAGTAGCGTATGACAGCTACTATGCATTGTGCGATATTGATGATGATCGTAAATTGAAACTTAACTCTTTGCCCATATTTTTTGGAGACGATACAAGGAAAGTAATCGTTTTATTATTTACCTGTTTCATTCTTTTGGTAATCTGTTTTGCAAAGGTTAATAACCTTCAAATGATGTCTATAGGTGTGTTGTTTTTGATATACCAAGCATATTTTCAAAACAAACTATCGAAGGAAGGCAAAAATTTAGACGCATTTAAATCAAACAGTCATGTTGGATTAGTTATTGCTGTTATATTGTTTTTAGAGAATCAAAGTGGGCTATACAATTGAGAAAAATTCCAAAAACTTATCGGATTTATTCATAAAGGATCAATCTGATCCATTTTTTTCTTATGAATTTCTCAATTCTTTAGAAAAAAATAATTGCCTTGATGAAGATTCTGGTTGGTCAGCTAATTATTTTCACCATAAAAATAATTCATTTATTCCTTTTTATGAAAAAAATAATAGCCAAGGGGAGTTTGTTTTTGATTATTCATGGGCAAATGCTTTCCATAATCATGGCCGCCATTATTATCCAAAACTAGTTATGAGTATTCCTTTCACACCTGTTGAAGGTAATAGAATTTATGCCGATGACGATGATAAAGCGATAGAAGCACTTAAGGATTTAAGAAAATTTTCTGATGAAAATAATTACTCTTCTTTGCATGCGCTTTTTGTTGGACAAGAGCAAAGAAATATTTTCAAAGAATTAGATTTTATTGAGAGGCTTGATTGTAACTTTGTTTGGCAGAATAAAAATTACCTTTCTTTTGATGATTTTCTTAATTCCCTTACATCTAGGCACAGAAAAAATATTAAAAAAGAGCGTGACTATATCAAAAAACTAAATATTGAGTTTCAAGTGATTGAGAATATTACAAATGAGGACTGGAATGACTTCTATTTGTTCTATTCAATCACTTATGCAGTTAGAGGACAAAGACCTTACCTTACAAGTGCCTTTTTTAAAGACCTAAAAAGCCTAAAACCAATTATCCTCTTTGCTCATAAAGGTGGTCAAAGAATTGCGGCTGCCCTTTTTTTTCAGAAAAATACTAAGCTGTATGGCAGATATTGGGGTGCACGAGAAAATATTAATTTCCTTCACTTTGAAGCCTGCTATTACCAAGGAATTGAGCTTGCTATAAAGAGAGAGTGCCTTACTTTTGATCCTGGTATCCAAGGCCACCATAAATTAAAAAGGGGTTTTGAGCCAGTTATTAATACGTCGTATCATTGGATCGCAGAAAAAGCCTTTAGAGATGCAATAGGTGATTTTTGTGCCAAAGAAGCCCAACATATTCACTCATATTTTGAGGATTCAAAAAAATATTTACCCTACAAACATGGATGAATACAAAAAAAATAACCACCAACTAGCAATTAGTTCTGCAAATTATGTCCGGATAAAAAAAATTTTCCGTGAGTTTAATAATTCTCAACTGGTACTCAAATCTACCAGCAAAGAAACAAGCTTCAATGCAGAATTTGAGTATATTGCGCTATCAAAACATACTGGAAATATGATGTTAAGGTTTTCTAATCTTGATACTACTCTTCTAAATTCATTAATTTTCGAAGCAAATGTTTATCATGATGTTGAGTTATGTGAAGTATCACGATTCAATGGCTATTCACCAAATCAATTTCCTTTCGAGTTTGAAAAATTTCCAAAATCAGTCGATGAAAAATCTCAACAGAATCGGTTTTTTACTGAAGTTCTTGATATGATTCTCACTAATGACTTCTATGAAAAAACCTAATCTCATTATTTATGTGCACGGATGGAATTCGCATGCAAAAGCTCGAAAGGCTGAGCTGCTGATTAGTGAATTAAAAGATAATAATAACTATGAGGTATTGTCTGTTACTTTAAAATCTCATCCTAGAGAAGCTATAGAGCAACTAAGCCAAATCATTGATAAAGAATTACAAGAAAGAAGCGTTCATTTAATTGGCAGCTCACTGGGTGGCTACTTTTCATGCTTTCTTGCAGAAAAACACAATATCAAAGCTGCAATGATTAACCCAGCGGTATGGGCTTATAAGATTTTTGAAAATGATAGAGGGGAAAACACAAATCCAAACACAAATGAAACATATTTTATTGATCAAGAATGGGTAGATAGTCTTGAAGAAATATTTATTCAAAACCCTGATCCAGCAAAATATCTTGTTCTGCTGCAAACTGGCGATGAAACCTTAGATTATCGTTATGGAGCCAAATATTTTGAGGGTGCCGACATTGAAATTGATGAAGGAGGCTCTCACAGTTTTGATGATCTTGAGTCAAAAATTCCAATTATCCTCAAGCATTTCTCATAAAACTTACTTTCAGTTGCAAAGACAATTTAAAACAGTTTAAAATTAATTAGCATTTATAACTTGCACCATACTCCATGGTTAAAAAGGGGCCCTATTGGGTAATAAAGTTAAAATCGTTCATCTTCTACTAGAAGACGGAAGTAAGCGAAAGCCGAAGGAACGCGTGCGTTAAACACGATCGAGTTTAACTTCAAAAAATCCTGCAGAACAAAATGCATAAAATTTTTATTAACTTTTATTAAGGAGCCATAATGGGTGATTTGAATAAATATGAATACATCTGGTTAGATGGTTATCAACCAGAGCCTTCCATGAGAAGCAAAATCAAGGTTACTGATGAAGAGTCAGCACCTGGTTGGTCTTTTGATGGGTCGTCAACACAACAAGCAGAGGGTGGAAGCTCTGATTGTCTTTTACTTCCAGTGCAAACTTATGAGAGCCCTGTATATTCTGACTATTTAGTTATGTGTCAGGTTCAGTCAGCAGATCATACAACACATCCATCAAATACAAGAGCTGCTGCTGCAGAAGTAGTTACAGATGAGTGGTGGTTTGGATTTGAGCAAGAATACTTCTTTACTAATCCTGATGGCTCACCATTAGGTTGGGAAAAGGGAGAGCCTAGACCACAAGGAGACTATTACTGTGGTGTTGGTGCAGACAATGTTTCTGGTAGAGAAATCTCTGAAGCACATCTTGATGCATGTTTGGCTGCTGGTATTCATCTAACAGGAACCAATGCTGAAGTAGCTTTGGGCCAATGGGAATATCAGTGTTTTGGAAAAGGCATCAAAGCTGCCGATGACTTATGGGTAAGCCGTTACCTTCTTTATAAAATTGCAGAAGAGTTTGGCGTTGGTGTTAACATCCATCCAAAACCAAAAACTGGTGACTGGAATGGTTCAGGAATGCACACAAACTTCTCAAATGAAGAAATGAGAACCAACGGTTCAGAAGAGCTTTTCTCAGCAATGTGTGACAAGCTTGGTGAAGTCCACGAAGAGGGAATTGCTGCGTATGGTTCAGACAATGACCAAAGACTAACCGGTTTGCATGAAACACAAAGCATTGAGAAATTCTCATATGGCATAAGTGATAGAGGTGCAAGCATCAGAATTCCTATCGCCAATGTGGAGAATAATTGGAAAAATGGATACCTTGAAGACAGAAGACCTGCTTCAAATGCAGATCCATACAAAATTATTGCTCACATCGTGGGAACACTTACCAAATAATAATTTTTTTTGAGCCTTCTACTTGATTAGTGGAAGGCTTTCTTCATACCAAGAAATTAACCCATTTCTTAATAAAAAGACTTCCTCGACACCAATTCTTTTTAATTCAACGCCTGCTGAGCCAGCATCGAGACCATTCTCAGAAACCACAATCACTGCTTTGCCTTTTTTAAGCAAATGTTCTTGTTTTTCAAAACTGTCTTTTTGGATATTAATTGAGCCATGAATGTGGCCTGTTTCAAATGAGTCTTTGTCTCTAATATCTAGAAACATTGCCTGATCAGCATTTACCATAGCCACAGCAGCTGAAGGGTCAATCTTTTTGCCGCCCTTATTGCTTTCATAGACATACCAAGAAATAAGAATTATCAAAAGTGGTAGCGAGGCGTACCAGTTATTTGTTAAGAAATCGAAGAAATTCATATATCAATTTTGTTGTTAGCTTATACAATATAGAATTTATTTTAAAGGACAAATGAAAGTTAATTATCTAGTACTTGTACGACACGGACAAAGCGATTGGAATAGAAAAAACTTATTCACTGGCTGGAAGAATCCAGGTTTAACTGATCAAGGAGTCTCCGAAGCTGAGAATACCGGTGAAAAACTTAAAGAGCAGGGTTTTAATTTCGATGTCATGTTCACTTCTGAATTAAAAAGAGCTCAAAACACAGGTGAGATAATCCTTGAGAAGCTAAATGAGCCAAATCTTGCAACAATTAAGTCAGTTAATCTTAATGAAAGAGACTATGGTGACCTTACTGGCATGAATAAAGACGAAGCTCGCGCTGAATTTGGCGAGGAGCAAGTACATATTTGGAGAAGGTCATATGATGTGCCCCCACCGGGCGGTGAGAGCCTTAAAGATACTTATGATCGAGTTATTCCTTATTTTGAATCCGACATAATGCCAGAACTTAATGACAGCAAAAATGTTTTAATTGCTGCTCACGGTAACTCTTTGAGATCTTTAGTTAAATTTATTGAAGACTTAAACGAAACTGACATATTAAAACTAGAAATTGCAACTGGTGAGCCCATCATTTATAAATTTATAGATGGACGATTCACAAGAGCATAATCTAGGTGCCTTAGTAACACAGTGGTACAAAAAAAATGGCAGACAAAATTTGCCATGGCGAAAATCTGTTACACCATATAAGGTTTGGATCTCTGAAATGATGTTGCAACAAACACAAGTTGTAACTGCTCAAAGTTATTACAGAAAATTTTTAAAGAAATACCCAAGCCTTTCATCAATGAAAATGGCAACTGAAGATGACATATTAAGTTTATGGAGTGGTCTTGGTTATTACAGAAGGGCTTCCTTCATATACCAAGCAAAAGAAAAGATATTCTTAGATTTCAATGGCAGATTTCCAGCCACATATGATGAACTTATAACATTACCAGGCATAGGACGCTCGACTGCTGGAGCTATATTATCCATTGCTTATCAAAAACCCTTCCCCATACTTGATGCTAATGTAAAAAGGGTAATAGCACGGCTATTTTTAAAGAAGGATTTTAAAGAAGGCTTATTTTGGAACTTATCTGCCCAATGCTTAGATGAGGACGACCCATATTCTTATCAACAAGGAATAATGGATATTGGGGCAACTTTATGCACGCCAAAAGCACCACTATGTCCTGAGTGCCCACTTAACAAAAACTGTCTTGCTTTCAAAAAAAATGATTTTCGGTTGCCTAGTACAAAAAAACCCATCAAGAAAGATGTGTATCTGGAGTTTTCTTTGTATAAAGATGGTCCAAGATATTTTCTTGCACAAACAGAGGCTTTAGGTTTCTGGAAAAAGCTATGGATGCCCCCTGTAAAAATAGTTAATAAGTTTAATGCGACTAACAAGCATGCTCTTTCTCACAGACATATCCATTTTCGTTTTAAACAAATAACAAACCTACCAACAGACATGAAGGGCAAGTGGTTTTCAAAGAAAGACTTAGCTAATATTGCCCTTCCAAAACCAATTTCTGATAAATTATTACAAGATGGCTAAAGTTTTTTGTAAAAAGTATAAGAAAGAGCTAGATGCTCTGCCTTTTCCACCAATACCAGGTGAAAAGGGTATGAAAATTATGCAAAATTTTTCTAAGGAAGCGTGGGATGCATGGGTTGACCTACAAACCATGCTAATAAATGAAAAACACCTTGATCTCTCTATTAAAGAAAATAGAAAATGGTTAAATGAACAGATGTCATTATTCCTTAATAATGAAAACTACGAAAAACCAAGCGGTTTCGTAAAACCAGATTAATCCTCTTCTTTGCTTAACCTAATGCTAGTTGACGAAATATCTTTTCTAAAAATTTCTTCATCAAAACCCTTAAACCTAGCGCTGATATTATCAGGCAATTGCACGTCGGATAAGGTCGTAAATTTTCCTTGATATTCTCTGCCAAACACTAGAAAGTGGTTATTATTTTCATTGAAGATCTCAAGTTCTTTGAGCATCTCTTTTCTGCTTTCATAGAACCTTTCATCCATAATCCTAACTAAAGTGTCAGCCCCTATGATAAATGTGGAGTTTGGGAACAGTTTTGATTTTTCTGAAAATTTTCCTGCCTTAGTTAGTACCCAATTTTCAGAATCATTAAACTGCATGACTGTTTTTTTTATTTGGTGGTAACTAATAGGTGGCTTATCTACATTTTGAATGCAAATTTCAAAAAATATTTTTTTACCTGTTTCTTGCTCTGCTAAGTCTTTCATAGCTTTGTGGCCGTCATGATACGGATAAAAAGCGCCTGGAAAAATTAATTCTGGAGAGACATCTTCTGATAAAACATAATTAATCTTGTTGCTCATTAGCTCTGCCCATCCTTTCTCGGCTTTTACTTCATCAAAAACTACCTCTTCAGGTATTTTGGGGTAGTCGTACTTAAGCTCACTACACTCAGCAAGTAAGTTAACTACAAAAGCGGTGACAAGCTCTTCCTCTTCCTCTCTTGTCCTTTTGCCTTTTTCTAACTTGCAGGAAATGCTTTTTGAAAAGTCTCGGGTCTGTAATGCAATATGAAATTTATGATCGCCTCTTTTCTCATAGGTTGTGCTTAATGAAGCAGTAATTGAGACTCCAAGCAGATGGTTCAGCGATGATTCTTGATCAATTTTTTTAGCAGCACTATATGCACGAGCAGCCATTCTTAATGAAGTATCCTTTGAAGCATAAAAATCAGGCTTCTTCATTAAATAAAAATCTAATGATTCTTTTGCATATGGTATGTATGCTTCTAGTACTGTATTGCTTGCGCCTGGCACCTTTAGCAAAGATGCAATTGCATTACTTCCTCCACCACTTGAAACAATAACAAACTTATATTTTGAAGCATGCAATTCTTTTATTTTTTCAACTAAATTCATTAATATGGATTACCGGTTTAAAAATAGAAAATACTGCATTTATGAAGTTTCTTCAATGCAGCTAAGGAGACAGATATGAGATATTTACTAATAGTTTTTTTGCTTACTTCATGTTCAGCTGATTTTGATTACCCAAATCCAAAAAAAGAACGATCAAATTATAACTTACACGGTACTACAGTCATCGATCCCTATAAATACATGGAAGATTTTGAGTCACCATATGTTGTTGAATGGTCTGATCAACAAAATGCTTTAGTTGAGTCCTATTTAGCTGGATCAGAAATAGAGAATATACAAAAAATTCTAACTGAGGCTTATAGCTCTGAATACTACTCTTTGGCCTATTTTAATCCTGAAAGTGAATACTATTTTTATAACTCTGGTGCTGAAGAACATCATTTGTATATGAAAAAGGGTGAGGAAGACAAAGTCATTCTTGATCCAAACAATTGGTCAGATGACCAAACACTTAATCTTGATAAGGTATCAATTTCACCAAATAAAAAGTATTTAGCTTACTCAGTTACAGATGGTGGTGTTGACTGGCGAACAATAAAAATTTTAAACCTAGAAACGAATGAGAAGCTAGATCTTGAGATTACCGAAGTAAAATTTTCAGATATTGCTTGGAAAGATGATTCATCTGGCTTCTACTACAATAAATATCCAAAACCTTTGCCAGAAAATAGGCTAAGCCAACAAAGTTATGATGCTGCTATATATTTTGCTGACATTAGAACGGGAGAGGAAAAACTCTTCTATGGGCAAATCAATCCAGAACAAAATTACACCGTATCTTTTATTGGTGAAGATAAAAAAATATTAATTAAAGTAATAACTGGATCAGAAGAAGAAAATTTTTATCTTTTTGGAGACTCCTTAGAAACTCTTGAGCCCATAACACCTATCAATCAAGCAAGTTTTAACTACGTTCATGCCGACGATGACGGTTTATTTTTTATAACCAACCTAGAAGCCGATAATTACAGGTTAGTAAAAATATTGTTTGCTGATTTCCAGATGGTTGAAGTAGTTCCAGAAGATAACTTTGCATTAAAGGGCGTTTCTTTTGTGAATGATTATTTAATTGCCGATTATATTGATCACGCTGACATGAGGTCCGCAATTGTATTTTTCAATCACTCAGGTGAGCAGCTTGATGTAACTTTACCGGAGAGTTTGAGCGGCACTATTGGTGGGTTCCAGGGTGTTGGTGATGACTCAATAATGTTCAGTGTAACAAGCTATACTCAGCCCGTTCAGTATTTCTCTTTTGATTTCACAAACAATTCACTAGAACTATTGTGGGAGGAAGCCATTCCGGGCTTCAATCCTAATGATTACACGGAAGTTAGTACTAATTATGAGAGCAAAGATGGCACTGTGGTGCCAATTACTTACTCATATAAAAGCTCTACTAAGCTAAATAAAGATACTCCAATATTCTTATATGCTTATGGTGGTTACAACATTTCTATTCGACCATCATTTACGCCAAAATACGTAGCTTGGCTTGAGATGGGTGGAGTGTTAGCGGTTGCGAATATTCGTGGCGGCGGCGAATTTGGTAAAGCTTGGCACAACGCTGGAAGATTGGGCACAAAGCAAAATGTGTTTGATGATTTTTTATATGCCTCAAAGTTTCTTGAGAGCAATGCTATTGGCAATAGGAAGTCGACAGTGATTAGCGGAAGATCAAATGGTGGATTACTGGTCGGTGCAACCCTAATCCAAAATCCAAACTACTTTGGCGCAGCACTGCCAGCAGTTGGTGTAATGGATATGATTAGGTTTACAGAATTTACTGAGGGCTGGGGTTGGAGAGGCGATTATGGCTACCCAATTCTTAGCCAAGAAGACTTCCATAGAAACATAGAGATATCACCATATCACCAAACAAAAATTGGGGTCTGTTATTCACCGACTTTAACCACAACAGCTCGTCGAGATGACCGTGTAGTACCATCACACTCATACAAATTTACGGCAAGACAGCAAGAATATCAGGGCTGCAATAATCCAGTAATGCTTTATGATGCTCTGAGAGCAGGACATGGTTCTGGCAATGGTGTGGCCATGCCAAAATGGAAAAGAATTAAGCTGTTTTCTGTCGAACAATCCTTTGCTTTGAAAAATATTAAGCAGTAATATATTCACTCTTGTGCCCAGATAGCTCAGTTGGTAGAGCAAAGGACTGAAAATCCTTGTGTCGGTGGTTCGATTCCACCTCTGGGCACCATTTAAGGGCAATGCAAAATTTAAAAATTCACCTCGCCACCTACGCATCAAAAATGATGGTATTTCTTCTCAATATTTATATGAAATCTCAAGCTAGAAAGAAACTGAAAAGCTAACTATGAATTACGTAAATACAAAATTTTTATTGAACGAAAGGCCACAGGGCATGCCAAGCGATAGCTGCTGGATATTAGAGACAGAGAACATAACTGATTTAAAGAATAATGAGATCTTAATTGAGGCTGAGTACTTATCTATTGACCCTTACATGCGTGGGCGCATGAATGCTGGGCTTTCATACGCAGCACCTGTAAATCTAGGAGATGTAATGGTTGGTGAAAGTGTGGGACGGGTAGTTGAATCTAAATCCAAAAATTATAATGTTGGCGATTTAGTTACTGTCCATCAGGGTTGGCAAACTTATATAAAAGCTAAGGACTCTGATCCTACAATAATTAAGGTTCCTGAAAGCAATTTACCAAGTAGTGTTTTTTTAGGGACATTAGGCATGCCAGGAAGGACAGCTTATTTTGGCCTAAACCATGTGGGCAAACCAAAAGCAGGTGAAACATTAGTTGTTTCTGCTGCCTCAGGTGCAGTAGGCAGTGTGGTTGGTCAACTAGGCAAATTTATGGGCTGCAAAGTGATTGGTATTGCTGGGGGGCAGGAAAAATCACAATATGTTGCTAATGAGCTTGAGTTTGATCAGTGCATTGACTATAAAAATGAAAATGTTGCTGACAAGCTCCAAGAATACTGCCCAAACGGCATTGATATTTATTTTGAAAATGTCGGAGGAGATATTACACGAAACGTAGCCAGGTATCTAAATAAAGGTGCCAGAGTTCCGGTGTGTGGATTTATTTCAAAATATAATTCTACAGATATAGCTTCTGAAGAAACCCCCTTTCATGTGCTGGGAGCTTTAAAGCCTAAGCCAGAACATAGGTTCTTTGTTGTTACAGAGTGGATGAATAAATTTGTTGAAGCCACATCGGTGCTTCATGACCATGTTAAAAACGGGGACATAAAATATCGTGAGACTATTACAGATGGTTTTGAAAATGCTCCGCAAGCTTTAAGAGATGTCTTGAGTGGCAAAAACTTTGGAAAACAAATAATTAAAATTTAGAAGACTATTATTTGTTGTCGACTCTAAAAAACAATAAAACACCAGTTATTGAACTAATTAAAGCAAGTATTGAGAAAATCTTAAGAAGGATATTATCGATATTGTCACGCTCTTGCCAATCCATGATATGAAAGCCCCACATTAAATCCCAAATACGCCATGCTGCCGAGCGAATTGCTAAAACCTCACCTGAGTAAACATTGATATAAACATTAATCTCATCATTCTTATCATTATCAGTAATGACTTTATAAATGGGCAGTGTTCTGTTCCTATATTCTGAGCCGGCTTTTTCTTCATCTATAATTTCTACAGACTTTGGCATTAAATTAGTGTTGGCACTTACAATTTGCATAGCTTCATCATCTGTTAGCATGCTAACATCAACACCTTTCTTATCGAGATATCTGGTACCAAGATCAGTCGATACAATCATTATAGTTTCCCCATTTCTGTTCCAAAACTTTGTAGCTGCCGAAGCTGGCAAAGAAAAATCATATTCTGCTAAATCAACAAAAATATCTTCTTGATCACGATATTGCTCTCCTCTGATCTGTTCAATTTTATTAAAAGCAAAATAAATGCCAGAAACTGTCCATAACAATAGCTGAACAGAAATAAAAAAACTTAAGTATTTGTGAATTTTGCGAACTGCGAATTTCATAAACTAACCTAGCACCATTGTGGTAGAAAAAATAAGAAAGAAAAAGAGGTATATTCTTTGATGCTTATCTGAAATATCATGATAAAAGAAAATTCTATTATCACCTGTAGCTTTATATTTAATTGCCCAAAAGATAGAAAGAATTGTACTAAATAAGACAAACCAAGGCACATCATATCTAGCACTAAAACCATCTTCACTAATGATTATTAGTGCAGAAATAAACCACAATCCATAAAGCAGCAAGAGAGTGGAGTATAAAGTTTTAATTAGGATCTTAGTGCCTATTCTTCAGTTTTCTTAACTCGAACTTTGACTTTGACTTCTTGTTCTTTGCCGCTGGTATCTTGTTCTATTACCGAGATATTATCTGTTGCTTTGACAATTATTCTTTTTATCTCATCAGTATCTATATCAAGGCCTTCAAGTTGTTCAAGGACACCCAGATTTTCGATATCTGTAATATCTCCATCAATATCAATATTGATATCTATCTCTTCGCCCTGATCGTCAAGTTTTAGTATTTTGATTTGACCTTTTTTCTTAACATCAACATTATCTGTATGCATTTCTAGGTGCGGCATAACATGTTTCTCAATTAGTATTTCTTCCATACCATCATTCCAGGAAATTTCTTTATCATCAGTAATAAACATAGCTTTACCATGTATTGGGGGAAGTGCGGGTTTGTTTAATTGGCCATTCAGCAAAATTGCACCGCCAATCAATCCGCCAACAATTAACGCTTGTATATACTTTTCATTCATAGCTAATTCTCCTTTGTTTTGGTTCGTTAATTCTATTATAACTTACTTAAAATTATCATTTAACCAAGAAAGAATAATTGAATTGACTTCAGCTGGTTTTTCCATGGCCATCCAGTGACCAGTTGGCAAACTTCTTTCAGTGAGGTTGGTACAGGCCATCGCATTGTGTGAATTAGTTTCTGGAGTCAGTACAGAATCATTTTCGCCTGCAATGAAGAGTACAGGTTTAGTTATCTGAGTAAATCCCCCAAGCTCTTTTGCATAATCGTCATTCTTTGAGCCATTCATATACCATGAGTTTGGACCTCGCAATCCGTTCTTTTTAAATGTATCTATATAAAATTGTGCTTTATCACCTGAGAAGATTTGTTTATCAAATCCAATTTCTGGCATGGAGTTTAGTCCCACATAACCATCTTGCCTAAACCATCCACCATTTTTTGTAATTAAAGCTGTTGGAGATTTATAACCTTTGGCTGTGTTAAACATGCTGATGGTTTCGTCTGATGGCCTTCTAAATGTGATAGCTAAAAATTTTTCTAAGTCCTCCTCCATCTGGTCAAGCACAAGTTCAAAATTATCTAAATAGAAAAACATATAGTCCCATTGGCCATATGGGTATTCATCTATGGGATATACATCTCTATTAACTGTAGATAAGTAACTGTTTGGGTGGCCTCCCCAGCCAAAAGAAACGCATAAACTTACTAGGCCTTTTACTGCTTCTGGGTGGTGAAGTGCAATATTCCATACGACAGGAGAGCCCCAATCATGCCCTACCCAAATTGCCTCTTTGTAACCTAGAGAGGAAAGCAGTTCGATCATATCTTCAACTATTTCTTTCATACAATAGTCATTGTGGTTTTCTGGGATTGATGATGAACCGTAGCCCCTCATATCAGGCGCAATAGCATGATAACCCTGAGCACCAAAAAATTTTAGCTGTTCTTCCCAACCAATTGATAAGTCTGGCCAGCCATGAAGCATTATGATGGGTTGAGCGTCGACAGATCCACAAGATAGGTATGAGGTTTTATGTCTTTCAGTCGCATGCTCCAATCTTTTTATATCCATATTCAACTGTTTTACAAACAACCTAAAAACTTTACCATACTAAGATGAGATTGTTTCTATTAGCAGCACTTTTGCTTGCTATGGGAATTCATGGGGAAAGCAAAAAACCAAATATTGTTTTGATTCTGATAGATGACCTTGGTCTCACAGATCTACAAGCATTTGGAGGTGAAATAGACACTCCCAATATGGATGCCTTAGCAAATGAGGGGATGATGTTCACCAATTATCACACCACATCTGAGTGTGCGCCGTCTAGAGCTATGTTATTGACTGGTATGGACAACCACAACACTGGACTGCCAATGATTCCAGAAGTTTTGCCTTGGAAATATCATGACACACCTGGATATGAGGGTTACTTGCGGGATGATGCTTTGACTATTGCTGAGATGTTAAAGCCTGCTGGCTACAAGACCTATATGACTGGTAAATGGCATTTAGCCTTTGGGGGGCGTGAAACAGCAGCGTTACCCCACAATCGTGGTTTTGATAAAACATTCATTTTGGATGCTACTGGTGGCAATAATTTTAATCACCACTCATATTTGCCATATTATTCGGAATCGCCTTGGTTTAAAAATGGACAAGAAACAGAATTGCCCAAAGATTTCTATTCCAGTGAATTCTTTGTAGATCAAATGATTGAATTCATTGATGAGGATATAACAAATGAAGCTCCATTCTTTTCATATGTATCTTTTCAAGCTCAACACATTCCTTTGCAAGCTCCCCAAGAATTTATTGATAAGTACTTAGACACATATAAAGCTGGATGGCATGATTTAAGGGAAAAGAGAAAGAAGCAAGCTATAGAGAATGGAATTTTCCCATCAGATAAAGAGATAGTTGATTCTTTATCATCCTTTGATAGCTGGTCTGAGATTAACGAAGAAGATAAAAAGATTTTAGTCAAAAGCATGGCTGTTTTTGCAGGCATGCTTGATGCCATGGACTTTCATATTGGCAGACTTATAGCTTATTTGAAAGAACAAGGGCTCTATGAAAATACTATCTTTATTGTCACCGCTGATAATGGCCCAGAAGGTAATGACCCCAGCGAACATGAAGCATGGCGCAACTGGCTAAAAACTACAACCTATAATCGCGATTATGAAACTTTGGGTGGTGAGGATAGTTATGTGTTTATTGGAACTGAATTTGCCCAAGCTACTGCGAGCCCAAGCCATCTTTTTAAGTTCCATATGTCAGAAGGTGGTTTAAGAGTGCCTCTAATTATTAGTGGCCCAGGTGTAAAAAGCGGTCTTAATAAAAATTTCACTTTTGTTACTGACATTGCAGCAACTCTTAACGATATAGTCTATGGAACTGTAGACGAGCGAATAATTGGCAAGTCCCTTCGTGATGCTCTTGCAGGATCAGCTGAGAAGGTTTACTCAGATTCTGAAGCAGTCGGTCTTGAAGTGACTGGTAATTCTGCACTTTTTAAAGGCGACTTTAAGATTGTTAGAAATCGACCCCCAAATGGCAGCAACAAGTGGGAACTATTTAATATTTCAGATGATCCTGGAGAAACAAATAATCTGGCCAATGATATGCCAGAAAAACTAATGGAACTCATAGCTGCATATGATAAATATGTTGAAACCAATGGCGTTATTGAACTGCCACCAGATTATAACTGGGCAGATGAAATGCTGACTAATACCCTTAAAAGAAATGCTGGTGCAATTTATCAACTGGCCTTTTTAATATTTTTAATCCTTACAGTTATTGCTGTTATTATTTTTAGAAGACGATGAAAAAAATACTAATAGTTACTTTGGCTTTGCTTGGGCTAGGTCTTATTTTTTGGAAGGATGTACTTTTTTGGTTATTAGTTCAGACTGCAGCTCCAAAGGATAATGTTGGCCCTAACCAAGAAATTGTTTGGCAACAAGGACCTGACACAAGATCAGATGATAGGCCCAATATTATTGTGATTGTAGCTGATGATTTGGGGATCAATGATATGACCGATTATGATGATCTTGATCCATCAGGCACAATGGATACGCCCAATATAGATTTTATTGCAAATTCAGGAATCAAATTTAAGAATGCCTATTCTGGCAGTGCAACTTGTGCCCCATCAAGAGGGATGATTGTGACTGGCAGATACGCAACATCAACTGGATATGAGTTCACTCCTGTGCCAGATGGCATGGCGAGAGCTATCAACCTTTTCAACCCAGAAGAAACAAGATATATGGCTGAGAATGTTGAGAGCAATCCTTTATTTGATAATCAAGGCTTGCCTGCAGAAGAAATTACTTTTGCAGAAACGTTAAAAGATGCAGGGTACTATACCGCTCATATAGGGAAATGGCATCTTGGGCGGGGCCCAGTTTTTGCACCGCTTTCACAAGGCTTTGATGAAAGCTTAATGATGGCTAGTGGTCTATTTCTTCCAGAAGATGACCCTAATGTAGTAAACGCTTATCTGCCATGGGATCCGATTGATAAATTTTTATGGGCTATTTTAGATTACGCAGCTTCATTTAACGAAAGCTCTGAAAGAGATAATTGGTTTGAGCCAAAAGGCTATTTAACAGATTACTATACTGATGAAGCACTCAAGGTCATTGAGGCAAACAAAAACAGACCATTTTTCTTGTACCTTGCGCATTGGGGAGTACACACTCCTCTCCAAGCACTGAAATCTGACTATGACAAACTAACACATATTGATAACCACATTGAAAGAGTTTATGCAGCAATGATCATGTCACTTGATAGAAGCGTAGGCCGCATTGTTGAATCGTTAGAAGCCAATGGGTTAAGCGATAATACTTGGATTATATTTACAAGCGATAATGGTGGTGCTAACTATATTGGTCTTAGATACATTAATTCTCCTTATCGTGGCTGGAAGCTGACACTATTTGAAGGTGGAATCAAAGTGCCACTTATATTTTGGAAGGATGGCATTGCATCGCAAGAAGTTGCTCAAAGAGCAATGCATATTGATATTATGCCAACAATCCATGGGCTAATTAATGAAGAGTTAACACATAGTGTTGATGGCATTGATCTATTTGCCGATGAGTATGATCTTAATCAAAGGCCGATTTTTTGGAAAACTGGACACAACAAAGTGGTAATCAAAGATAACTGGAAACTTCAAGTAGAAGAATACTCACAGAAAAAATGGTTATTCAACTTAGCAGATGACCCCACTGAACAACTTGAACTTTCTGATCAATATCCTGAAAAAGTATATGAGCTAATGGCACTTATAAATCAACACTCTGAAGGAGCTAAAAACTTCATTTACAAACCGCCTCTGCTTGCCAATGTTGATGTGGATAGGAATTTAAAAGAAGCAGCGGAAGAAGGCCATAGCGAAGACGAAGAATCAGTTTGGGTTACAAATTAAACTTATGAAGATAGATTTTTATTTTTCTTATAGAAGTCCTTATTCTTATCTTATTTTGCCTCGTGTTATAGATCTGAAGCAAAACCATAATATTGATATTGAATTTAAACTTGTTTATCCATTGGCAATTCGTCAACCAGAGTTTTTCAAAGGAAAAAATTTCTTAACATTCTTTAGTCATAAAATGATTGACATGCGCAGAGTAGCAAAGAGACTTGGAATGCCATTCTATACGCCAAAACCTGATCCCATTAAACAAAGTTACTTAACTGGAAAAATTGATGCTCACCAGCCATATATTTTTGATTTATGTCATCTGGGCCAGCAAGCGCATAATGAGGGTGTTGGGCTTGAGCTTGCATATGAGCTATCAAGTTTAGTTTTTGGGACCAAAAAAGGCTGGAATGAAACTTCAAACTTAGAAAAAGCATGCAGCAATGTTGGTTTAGATTATCATTCACTTAAAGCAGAGACTGAATCTAATACAAATAATCTAATAAAGCAGATTGAAAATAATCAGAAGGATCAAAAATTGGCAGGCCATCATGGTGTTCCGCTACTTGTTTATAAAAACCAAACTTTTTTTGGCCAAGATAGATTCGATGATTTCAAAAAATTGCTTATTCAAGATGGTTTGCTTAAAGGATGAATCAAAATATCTTCCAGGATGGTATAAAACATCTTTTAACAGTTGAACCAGAATTTAAAAGGTTTGTTCCCGATCATGACATCGACTTTTTTTTAAGACCAGATGGTTTTGCAGGCATATGTGCGTTAATTATTGAACAACAGATATCCGTTGCAGCTGCCAATTCAATCAAAACAAAGGTTTTTTTACTGATGAATGAGGTTTGCGCAAAAGATTTCCTTAATCTATCTGATAATGACTTAAGAAAAGCAGGTTTAAGCAGACCAAAGATTAATTATCTTAAAGGTGTAGCAGATCAAGAATTGTCGGGAAAATTTGATTTTAAAGATTTGGAGAAAATGGAAGATGTCGAAGCACAGAAATATATGTGCCAGTTAAAAGGCATTGGGACTTGGACAGCAGATTGTTATTTAATGGCTTGTCTGGGTAGACAAGACATATGGCCGGTTGGTGATATAGGTTTGCAAGAAGGGGTTAGGCGATTAAAAAACCTGAAAGAACGTCCGAGCGTTGAGGATATGACTTTCTTAGCAAGAGACTGGCGTCCTTTCAGGTCAGTGGCCGCTAATCTGTTATGGGCAGATTACGACGACTAAAAACTAGTACTTACGTCTTTTATTCTTTAAAGCTCTTTCCTCCCTAAGTTCGCGTTGACGCATCCATCTTTTTTGTCTTTCTCGGTCCATTCCGTTTCTCATCTGAGCTTTATTCTTCATCATCTGTTTAGCTCTTTTAATACGAGTTTGATGACGTTCATTCAGCATTTCTTGTGTTGGAAGCTCCATGCTCATTAATCTATCTCGAGCACCTTCAAGCCTTGCAAGTTGTTCTGCTTTGTATTTCCCAGAGTTAATTAACAAATCCAGATCAGCAAGCCTGTTTTCTCGCATCTCTTTTACCTCTGCAACAGAGCGCGGTCCCTTCATTTCTGCTAGATCAAGCTTAATTTTTGCCATCCACATTTTCTGTTTCATTTCAGGCCCCATCCTGTGGTTATCTGCGAAGATTGCAAATGTAGCAGCAAATAAAAGAATATAAAGTAAGTTTTTCATCATACATACTTTGATATGGTCAAAGAAAATTAGTTCAAATATTTAACAACTTTTGAGAAGATTTGCATGCATCTTTCAAGAGATTGTAAATCAGGGAAGGTAGGCGCTATCCGTATTGTTCTATTAGCGCTGTCTTTTCCATTTGGGTGGCATGAGCCTAGAGGCAGAAGTTTCAAGCCTAGCTGGTCACAATGATCAATAATTTCTTTTGCTTTTCCAGAAGTAGAATCAAAGGTGAAGAAATATCCGCCTGTCGGGCTTTTGTATTCACAAAGCCCTTCTTGCTGAAGCTCGCTAAGGTATTGCTCAGTAAGTTCAAATTTGGGCAAAATAACTTCTTTAAGTTTATTCATCTGCTCTTCGATACTGATAGTTTTGAAATATTCGACATGCAGACCCTGATTCATTTTATTTGGTCCAGGTGTGACAGAGTTTCTGTAATCAATGAATTGATTTATGTTTGAAGAAGACATTGATAGAAATGCAATGCCAGAACCAGCAAGTGTTATCTTTGAAGTTGAGCTTAAATGAAACAAGTTGTCCCATACTCCACAGTTTTTTGCAATCTCATTAGCGCTGCTTTGTTTGATTGTAGGTTTTAGGTCATGGCATGCGTACGCATTGTCCCAAAGAATCATAAAATTATCTTTCTTTTGTGAAATCAGATTGAACATTTCAGACACATTGGCATCGGAATATGAGTGCCCTGTAGGATTTGAATGTCTAGGCACACAAACTATGCCAGCAACATTAGCTTCTTGCTCAAGAACCTGAGCTAAAGCTTGCAGATCAGGACCATCATCCGCAAAGGGTATGGATATCATTTCAAAACCAAAATTTTCTAAAAGCTTAAAATGCCTATCATAGCCTGGCACAGGACAAATAAATTTGCTGTTTTGGTCAAGTTTTGCTTTGTCGAACCCAAGGAAATAACCGCATGACAAAATCTGCTGCATTAATGATAGAGACGAATTATCCAATGCAAGTGTCTCTTCTGCTGAAGTGCCCATTATATCTGCACCCAAAGCTTTTGCCGATGGCAACCCTTCAGGCAGGCCATAATTTCGTATATCCACTCCATCTATATGATAAGGCTGATTTATTTTCTCTAAATATTGCTGTGAAATATCTAATTGATCACTTGATGGTTTTCCTCTGGTTAGATCATATGAGACTTTATCTTCAAGCCAGGGGAGTTCTTTTCTAATTTGTTCTAAAATATTCATCTATGGATCTAGTAGTCACAATTTTAACAATATTTTTGCTCATTGCTTTAGGAACAATTGTTTTTTTAATCAATGATGCCAAGAAAAAATCAGATTCTTCAGTTTTATCTGAGCAACTGGAAGAAAAAATTTCAAACTCAATAGAATCTGTTTATGCAAAAAGGGAAGAAGACTTCAAAAAATCTTCAAAAGAAAATATTGAAAACATTATTGAGCCCTTTAAGAAAAGAATAAAAGAATTTGAAGAAGAAGTTAGAAAGAACACTAGTCAACAACACGAGTTTCATACCAAGACTAAGCTCACAATCGATAACCTTATTGAACAAACCAACCAAATTACATCAGATGCTAATAAATTAACTAAAGCATTGTCAGGAGATAGTAAAACTCAAGGTGATTACGGCGAGCTCAAGCTAGAAATGCTCCTTGAGGGTTCAGGACTTGAAGAAAATACTCACTATCTGTTGCAAAAAGGTTTCACAGTCAAATCTGATGGCGATGTCAGCAGGGAGATACCCGATGCTGTTATCTATTTACCACAAAATAGAAATATTATTATTGATTCAAAGTTTTCATTCACTGTATATAACCAATATTGCAACACTGATTCTGATGAAGAAAAGCAAAAACTTGGCAAATTACTAACTAAAAACATCAGAGATAGAATCAATGATCTTAGCAATACCAAATATCATCAAATTGAGGAATTAAATACACCAGATTTAATTTTCATGTTTCTTGGGATAGATGATTCACTAAGTGTAGCTTTAAAGTTTGACCCAGATTTAGTTGCTTATGCTGACAAGAAACGCATCGCTTTAATTAGCCCCTCCATACTTCATATATCTATCAAAATGGTTGAAAACTTATGGCGACTTGATGGTCAAAGAGAGAGTGTAATTAAGGTTTATGACGAAGCTCAAAAATTAGTTGATAAGCTTGGTGGTTTTACAGAAGTTATGGATAGTTTAGGCAATTCCATAGCACAGTCGCAAAAAAAATATGATGATGCACGAAATAAATTAATAGATGGCAAAGGTTCAGTATCATCAAGAATACAAGGTCTTGTATCACTAGGCTCGAAGGAAGCAAAAAAATTGTCTGATGATTGAGCTACTTATTTATCCTTTAATAGGGATTCTCTCAGGTTTTTTAGCAGGGTTCTTTGGTGTTGGTGGAGGTTTGGTGTTGGTCCCAGCACTTCATTTCTTATATACGCAGATGGGGTACTCTGATGAGATAAGCATCCCCATAGCTCTTGGAACAGCACTAGCATGTATTGTAATTAACTCATTGTCTGCGATACCAGTGCATCACAGAAATAAAAATATATCTTGGACAAATTTCTATAAACTTTTTGCTGGAATTGCATTTGGTGCTATTTTAGGTGCATTTATTTCTGTAGGAGCAGAGAAAGATCTTTTTAAAAAGGTTTTTGCTCTTTTCATTTTTCTAATTTCATTGCGTATGTTTTTTAAGATGAAGTCTGTTGAGGGGCATGTAAATATACCTATTATTCAAGCAGTTCCATTCGGAGGGTTTGTTGGGACAGTCTCAACAACTTTTGCGATAGGAGGGGGTATTTTTATAGGACCATTTCTAAAATTTATGGGAGAAAATATGAAAAGAGCTGCTGGAACTTCAGTTGCTTGCACTCTCCCAGTAGGATTAATTGGTTCTGGAACATATATATACTTAGGCCTGGGAACTAATGGCCTTCCTGACTATTCAATTGGATATGTAAACTATCTTTCATTATTGTGTATAGTGATATTTAGTTCATTTTCTTCAAGATTTGGAGCATACATGACACAACAAGTTAATGAGAAGGTTTTTCAAACGCTGTACGCTCTTCAATTGGTACCAATATTTTTATATTGGTTTTTTGCATAATGATTGAATATCCAAATATTGATCCGGTAGCCATTTCAATTCCTATTTCTGGGTTTTGGGGCGAATCAATAAATATCTATTGGTATGGACTGGCATATGTAGTGGGAGCCTATCTAATTTACCTACGAATGCTGCAAACAAGAAGCAAATTTAATATCCAAATGGAAAAAAATGATGCTGAAGATCTGGTGATTGTTTATGGATTGCTTTGTGCTGTTATTGGTGGAAGATTGGGCAGTGTGCTTTTTTACGATTTTCATCTACAACTTCAGGATCCCTTCTATTTTTTAAAAATATATCAAGGAGGTATGTCTTTTCATGGCGGTGTCATCGGTGTGATGGTTGGTGTTTGGATTTTTGCATATAGAAAAGGGTATAAGTTTTTTCAACTCACCGATTGGCTTGTCCCACAAGTTCCTATTGCCTTATTTCTTGGCAGAATAGCCAACTTTATCAATGCGGAACTATATGGTCGTCCAACTGATGTATCTTGGGGCATGATTTTTCCTTCTGATCCTGAGGGCTTAGTCCGACATCCTTCGCAACTTTATGAAGCTTTTTTAGAAGGAATTGTTTTATACATATTGTTAAATTATTTCTTTAAGCCATCTAGCAATGCCGGAAAGCTTTCTGGTATTTTTCTTATTGGTTATGGAGTTGCGCGCTCTATAGCTGAAATATTTAGGACGCCTGATCTGGTGTGGGGAAGTGACTTTTTATTGTTTAGTTTTTTAACTCAGGGACAGATATTGTCAATACCTATGATAATATTAGGAGTAATCATTCTTAACCGAAAATAATGCAAGAATACCTAGATTTACTTCAAAGAGTTAAAGATACTGGCAAGCAAAAAGGGGACCGAACAGGAACAGGAACCTTGTCTGTTTTTGGCCACCAAATGCGCTTTAACTTAGAAGAGTCTTTTCCATTAGTCACAACCAAAAAAATCCATTTTAAATCTGTTGCCTATGAGCTTTTATGGTTTTTAAAAGGGGATACCAATATTAAGTACTTGAAAAAGAATGGAGTATCAATTTGGGATGAGTGGGCGGATGATAACGGTGACCTTGGCCCGGTTTATGGTAAACAGTGGCGCAAATGGGAGGGGGCCAATGGCATCTATGACCAGGTTACAGGAGTCATTGATCAGATTAAAAATAACCCTGATAGCAGAAGACATATTGTAAGCGCTTGGAATGTTGCTGATATACCAAGCATGGCCTTAGCTCCCTGCCATATTCTATTTCAATTTTATGTTGTAGATGGCAAGCTTTCATGTCAGCTCTATCAAAGAAGTGCTGATATCTTCTTAGGCGTGCCTTTTAATATTGCTTCATATGCTTTACTTACACACATGATAGCTAAAGTGTGTGATTTAGAGGTTGGAGACTTTGTGCATACATTAGGTGATGCCCATTTATATTTAAACCATCTTGAACAAGCGGAAGAACAGCTAAGCAGAAACCCGCTTGAGCCACCAAAAATAATAGTACAACCTAAAAAATCAATTGATGAGTTTGAGTTTGAAGACTTTGAGCTTGTTAATTATCAGTTTCATCCACATATCCCTGCTAAAGTAGCAGTATGATCATCTCATCTTTAGTCGCAATGAATGCCGATAATGTTATTGGTGTTAATAATGACCTGCCTTGGAAGTTAAAAGACGATCTACAGCATTTTAAAAACTACTCAATGAATAAAGCCATCATAATGGGAAGAAATACTTATGACTCAATAGGCAGACCTTTGCCTAATCGATTCAATATTGTCGTTTCAAGCACAATGGCTGAAACTGAAGGTTTAACAATAGTTCGGAATCTTACTGATGCCATAGAATTAGCCACCAATTATTCTATCTCTGCAAACCAAGATGAGATTGTTCTTATAGGTGGAGCTAGAATTTTTGATGAAGGCATGAAGCACGTAAATAAACTAGTTATTTCTTGGGTAGATGCTCCAGACATTCAAGGTGATGTTTATTTTCCTAGCTTTAATCTTTCAGAATGGGATCTGGACAAATCAGAACATTTTGCAAAATCTGATGTGAATGAATTTTCTTTCGAAGTGATCGAGTATCTTAAGAAATAGATTCTCTTCTTAGGTTAAGGTTTTTAACTCTTTCTTGTTCGCTGTCTGTATATTTCAACCAAGACCTTGCTGTTTTCTTCACAGCGTCACTCTTGCTTTGAGTTGCCTTATTAAATACTTCTCTGGCTTCATCAAATCTCTCTTTTTCAAAGAGGGCTTGCCCTAATGTTAGTTGTGCAAAACCTGGATTCTTAAGCTTGCCTTTTTTTAGCCCTTTATCTATAGCCGCAATAGCTTGATCAATTTCATCTTCTTGATAATAAAGATTGCCTATAGCTATATAAGCTTCTCCGTCATCAGTAACTTTTGCTAATTTTTCAAATATTTCGATTGCAGCTTCTCTTTCTTTGGCTGCTCTTAATGATTCAGCAAGGATGGTAAGATTTCTCTTATCTTCCTCTAATATTGGCTCTGCATCTGCCTCTAAGGCTTGCGGGGAACCAGGTGTGACAAATGCAGGCCCATATACATCTGTACAAACAAGCTCTTCAACAACACCGTCACTGTCAGTTTTGAGATTGCCGTCCTCATCTAATACTTTACTCATTTCACAAATTTGATCAACCACAACCAAGCCTGGGACTCTGGACATGCCTGTAAGCATAACTTCTGCTGCCCAATATGGATTCCCAGCTGCTAGTAGCATTTGTGATAATGATTGAAACTCACTTGGCTTATCTAGAAGTTGTTTTGTGTAAGCTGTTTTCAATAGTCCTGTGTACGCTCTGGAATTATCCATTTCACTATAAAGCCCAGCCAGGTTTACGAAATATTTCTTTTTAGGGAATTTTTCAAGAACCTCTTCATAAATTGGAATTTGCTCTTCTCTTAAATTTAACTCGCCCATCCCGGCAAGCAACAATGAGTACCAGTTCTCTCTGAAAGAAAACCCTTTCTCATCTGCTAGTCTTTTTGCTTCTTTTACATTGTTAAAGGCTTTTACATAATCATTTTTCATATAATATGCTTGGCCCAATAATACATAGGCCTGTGGTGTTACCTCAGGAGTCTTGCCAAACCATGTGAGCAGATACTTAATGCCGTTCTCGTAATCTTCTTCAGACAAATATAATTGGGACAAGGTGTAATATGCAGCAAGCTTTATTTGTGGTGTTGCATCTTCTTCTTGAATTAAACTTAAATAATTATCTCTTGCACCTCTTACATTATCTGCATAAGCAAGATTGATATAGGCCTGATAGTACCAAACCATTGATCTGTCATAACTCTTTAAACTGTCTAGTCTGTTTTGAAGATCTGTTAATTCTCTTTGGCCTTTTGCAATGACTCTTTTGATCTCTACATCTTTTGCTGCTGCTTCTTCAGGTTTTTTAGCTTTAATTAATAGAGTTTTTTCGTCTTCAATAAGCCCTGCTTCATCAAGAGCCTCAACAATGGTAGTAACTTTCCTTGCGACAGATTGTGTAAGAACCTTAGATCTTCTTTTCTGCATTAATCTTAGATCATCTTCAGAAGCTAGTTCTGGCAATCCCACTTCTGGGTTTGGCATTTCTGGATAGCTTTCAAAAGAAAAAATTAATGCTAATAGTACAAATAAAAATCTCATTAGGACTCCAACTCAAAAGTATATTTATGTGGCACATCCTCAACAGCGACTGTCTTACCATCTCTAACAGTCGGTTTGTATTTAAGCTTTAGTGCTGCTCTCATAGTTGCTGAATTAAACATACTACAATCATTATAATCGCCATCTCTGTTATTTTGCGACCTGCACTTGCCCTCAATTACATATGGATCTTCGATAGTACCTGATTCTGTAATTGTGAATGCAACAATGACATAGCCCTCGATACCTCTTTCTTGTGCTCTTCTAGGATAAACTGGTTGTACTTTAAACAAAGGAATATAGTCTCCATCTCTGAACAATGATCCTGAGCCTTGATTAAAGTTGATATCAGGTTTTGCGCCTGATGCAGAAACAGCAATTGGAGTAACATCTAGCTGAGGAGGAGCAATATCTGGTGGAGCTACTTCTGGCTCTTCAGGCGGCTCAACTTCCTCGTTCATAATAGTTTCAATTTCTCTATCAGGCATAATGACATCACCAATCTTTCGACCCTTAACGACATCACCCTGATCTCCAGTACTGACCAATAAAACCATAAATACAAATAGCAGAAAAGCCACCAAAGGCGCCATCGCTACAAATGTATAACGTTTAGTATCAGTAGTCATAAATTAATCTGGTTCAGCAGCTAAAGAAATATCAAAAACTCCTGCATCTCTAGCGCCATCCATTACCTGAATAATGGCATCAGCACTTGCAGTCTCATCAGCCTGAATAACCACAGTACCTTGTGGATTGTCAGCTAAAAGTTTCAATACATTAGCTTTTACTTGTCTCACATCAATTCTTCTTCCATCCATGTAAATTTCATCATTTCCACCAATGGCTATCAGAATTGCAGCATTTTCTTGTATTTCAGATGTATCAGAATCCGGTCTATTTACTTCTAAGCCAGGTTCTTTAATGAAGTTAGCTGTAACAATGAAGAAAATGAGCATGATGAAAACAACATCAAGCATAGGTGTTAAATTAATTTCACTTTCTTCTTCTCGAGCAGCTGCACTTATTGCATTTCTTCTCATTATTTTGCTCCTTGTTTGCTTGATCCAGTTACATAATCAACCATCATCAATTCATTTGATTCAACTTGGTTTTTGACCCAAATCATAGCTAATACTCCTGATAATGATGATACCATACCAGCCATTGTTGGAAGAGTTGCTTTTGACACACCTCCAGCCATAGACCTTGCGTCACCACCACCAGTAAAAGCCATAACTTGGAAAACTTCGATCATACCAGTAACTGTACCCATCAATCCAAAAAGTGGACATAATGCAATACATACCTGTATGAGTTGAACATTTCTATTAATTGATATTTTTCCTTCAGATATGAATCTGGTTTTGGTTTGGTTTTTGTGCCATGGGGATTTAAATTTCATTGAAAGATATTTACTTCTTATGTTTTGGGCAAAATCGTCATGAACGAAAAGGAAGTAGTAAACTCTTTCAAAAATTAAAGCCCACATGAATGTAACTAGAAATGCTATATACCATAATACTGGCCCACCCTGTTCCATAAAGTCTCTAAGAGAAATATAAAGCTCAGTAAGCCAGTACATTGTTATTTAGCTTTTTCAGCAACAATACCAGTTGCTTGTTCTTCTAAAACATCCACAACAGATCTTGCAGATGACTGCAAGAATGAGTGTGCAAGTGTTGTTGGAATAGCGACCACAAGACCAAGAACTGTTGTAACAAGTGCTTGTGATATACCACCAGCCATGATTTTTGGATCACCTGTACCAAACAATGTAATTTGTTGGAATGTGATAATCATACCTGTAACTGTTCCTAAAAGACCAGCTAGTGGCGCAACAACTGAGACAATCTTCACAAAACTTATACCTCTTTCAATTGCAGGCCTTTCGCCCATAATTGCTTCAGCAAGTTTTAACTCAAGTCTGTCTATCTCGTCTTTCATATGTGTTTTACCAACATTGAGGACTCTTCCAAGAGGATTTGAATCATCTGGTTTGTCATTAGCTAGTTGTTCTTGAACCGCTCTACTTGTCATCCATAGCATTGTGTACTTATAAATTGCGTAAAGCATAGTTATCGCACCAATAGCTAGAATGATGTAACCGATTAATCCACCTTGGTTAATTCTCTCGATTAAAGATGGGTTTTGTACTAAGTTAGCAAGCAATGCTCCACCTGATGGGCCGCTTGGGTCCACTGAGAAACCTACATAACCGCTTGACGCATCAGCATCAGAAACTCTTCCTGCTGAGCTTGTGTATCTGCCCGCAGGTTGTCTTGCTAAGAACTGATATTGGCCTTTTGCTGGAACATACTCTAAGTATTTGTTTCCACAAACTGCGTTATACACACCTATTCTTACAACGTCACAATTGGTTTGTGTACCATCAACATTAATGACTTGAGCACTAAATCTGCTTACTTCACCTGTAGCTTTCATTTCACGCATGATCTCGTACCAAACACGCTCAATTTCTTCTATAGTTGGAAGCTCTGTAGATTCGCCCATTTTTTGAGTTAAGTTTTTAAGGAAGTCTTCTCTGTCTTTACCAAACTCAGCAGCAGTAAGAGATGACTCAAAAGTTACTCTTGAATCAGTACTAATACTTTGCATGTGTCCAAATAGCTCATTTAAAGAACCTAATTGTTTCAAGTATGCTTCTTCAGCAACTCTTAATTTTTCTTGGTTCTTTCTAAACTCTTCTTCTAATTGATCAGCAATTCTTTCTTGTCTTGCAAGCTCTCTTTGCTCAGCTTTCAAAATTTCGTTTTGCTTGTCTCTTGAAGCTTTAAATTCAGCTTCTCGCTTATCATTCTCAGACTGTTCTTGGGTTCTGCCTTCCTTTACAAGCTCAAGCAACTTATCCAAGTTAGTTGGTGCAGGTGCTGTTTCAGCTTCTTGTGCAAAAAGATTTACAGAAAATAATAGTGAGGAGATTAATAGGATCTTAATAGCTCTCATTATTCACCTCCTTCAAATTTAACAGGCACAGAAAGCAGATCTAAAGGAGCAACCTTATTTGCCATCCTGATACCGTCTCTGACAGGAATTCTGTACCCATCAACTTTTACCCACTGGTTTGTTTCTGTATCCCAGATTCCAGCTTCGCTTTGATCTTTTAATTGATACAAAAGTGCAAGCCTTCCAATTCTTAGAATGTTTACAACCTTTTCCTCGCCGTCAAGAACAATAGCATCTTCATATGTTTCGATTGTTCTGCCGTATTCTCTTTCAATGTTATAAGCTTCTAGAACTTGTCTAACTTGCTCAGATGCTGTCACCTTAGGATCAGATAATGTATTTCTAACCTGGTTAACTCTCTTAACTCTTTCGTTAAGTGAGAATGGAGCATCTAGATTAACAAACTGTTCAAGACTGTCTGCCATTCTTTCCATAAGTGGTGGAATCTGTCTTTGAATAACAACAACTTGTCTTGTTTGTTCAGCTAGGGTTACAAGCCTTTCTTCCTGGGCTTTGATCTGTTGTCTCTTTTGAGCATTATAGATTTTTAATCCTTCGACTTGTTTTACCACAACCTTCCATTCGGCAAGGAGTGAATCTTTTTCATCGGCAAGATTATCAACCTTTTCTTGAGATGATTCTGACTGAACAATATTGTTGTCATTCACTTCCAGAATCTGGTCAATATCAGCGCCATCACTTAATGCAAAAAACGCCAATAGGGATAATAAATATACGTACGATTTCATGATTTTTTTACCCTTTTTTTAAACTTGGTGGTTAAATATACCAAATTCATTAGATTTTACACCCTTTTTGGGGCTTTTTTTAGATGTATAAAATACACGTTTTTAAAGTTTAGGCACAAAGATGGGTACATTCTTTTTGTAGTCTTGATATTCTGCTGAATTTCCCCATTTTTTATCTGACCTAGCTTCAAGCATTCTTACACCACTAACATAGTAAATGAGCATAAAACTAAAGACAGGCGATATTAATGAAACATACTGCATTCCAGACATTACTGAAACAGACATTACTGATATACCAAGCCAAAGAACAATCTCTCCAAAATAATTTGGATGTCGTGATTTAGTCCATAACCCTTCGTTTATGAATTTGCCTTCGTTTGCAGGGTTAGCCTTAAACTGTGTTTTCTGATGATCAGCCAACACTTCAAACAGAAAGCCAAAGACCCATAAAGCTAGCCCAATATAACCTAAAACACCAAACTCAACGCGAGTTAGTGCAGTAATTGCAACTAGGGCTGAAAGAGATTGTATGAACACCCAAGCTGCTGAAAGCGCCCAGGTCATTAAAAGCTGTGTAAAACTTGGCAGAATAGATCTAAACCTCTTGTCCTCCCCATCTTTTAGTACTCTCCAAAAAAGAAAACTTCCTAACCTTAATGTCCAAATCATTATGCAGGCTGCAATAACTAAGGTTCTTATATCTAGGCCACCAGTGAGTTGATAAGCCTCATAGACAACGTAGCCAAGAGTAGTAACGTAGGTCACAGACCCAGTGAGGTCATAAAATTTTTCTGTTTGAAAAAGGTATGAAGGTATGAAAAGAACTCCATGAATTATAAAAGAGATGCACATAGCTTTCATAATTAAAGAAGTGCCATTTATCGATAATGTATTTTCGCTGACAGTTACTCCAAGCAACCAACAGATTAAAAATGTAAAAACCGTAATAGAAAGAAACGTTAAAGGTTGTAAAATAGATTTTGCCATAATTTTTCCTAAGGAAATTATGAGACAATAATTTGCAAAAATGAAGTATTCAACCAACCAGTTCAAACAAGGCATGAAGCTACTTATTGAAGGAGAGCCATGTTCTGTTCTTTCATATGAGTTCCATAAGCCAGGAAAGGGGCAAGCAGTTATGAGAACCAAACTTTATAACCTGCGTACCCAAAAGGTTTGGGAGAGAACTTTCAAGTCTGGAGAGAGTGTAGAAAGCGCTGATGTTATTGAAAAAGATTTTCAATTTCTCTACAACGAAGGGGAAAATTACGTGTTTATGGATCAATCAACTTACGAACAAGTCGAGGTTAACAGTGAGCAACTTGGTGAGATTAAGCATTGGCTAGATGGAGAGGAGGAGTGCAAAATTCTTTTTTGGGATGGCGCTGTTTTAAATATTGAGCCTCCGACTTTTGTTGAAAAAAAAGTTGTGAGCACTGAACCCGGCCTTAAAGGTGATACTGTTTCCAATACCCTTAAACCAGCAAAACTTTCGTCCGGTATCGAGGTTCAGGTCCCTTTATTTGTAAATGAGGATGATACCGTCAAAATAGATACCCGAGATGGTTCATATGTAGGTAGAGTGAAGGAATGATATTAGATAGTCTTGATGCTGATCTAAAGAATATAGTTGCTGAACTTGCAAAAAAAGCAAACCTATCCCTCAGCGAAGAAATAGATAGATTAGTTTTTTTCGATATTAGTACTGAGAAAGATCATGGGGACTATGCGACAAGTTGTGCATTAAAACTATCAAAACAATTTAAATTATCCCCTCGAGAATTAGCAGATCAAATAGTTCAACAGCTCAACAATACCTCAATTGAAAAAATAAGCATTGAAGGGCCAGGGTTCATTAATGTATTTATAAAGACTGAGGACAAGGCAAATGCTTTGCAAAATATACTTGCCCAAGGACTAGATTGGGGCAAGCTTGAAACACATAAAGGCAGTGTTCTTGTTGAATTTGTTTCTTCAAATCCTACTGGTCCACTTCATGTTGGGCATGGTAGAGGCGCTATCTTGGGGATGGTTCTCTCCAACTTGCTGGAAAATTCTGGCTACCAAGTAACCAAAGAATATTATGTTAATGATGCTGGCAGACAAATAGCTATCCTGACAAGCAGTCTGCTTCTGAATGCTTATTGCGATGATTTTGATGCCGATGGTACCTACGAAGGTGAATATATACATGCATTAGCACTGCAATTTAAAAAAACTCAAAGCGATAACGATTTAACCTTGAGCTTTGACAGCCTTTCTGATGATAAAGATGAAAGGCTTGATCAAATCTCAGCCCATTTAAAAAACACTTCACCAGAATTATGGAATGCCGCAAGAGAGTTTGCAGTGACCAATATTCTGCAGATCATAAAAGGGGAGCTTGAAGAGTTTGGCATTGACCATGATACCTGGTTTCATGAGAGCTCATTGGGCTCAATCAATAAAAGCGAATCTGATTTAGCTAAATCTTTCATCGACATTGAAAACAAAGGGCACACATATAAAAAAGATGGTGCTAGTTGGTTTAAATCAACAGATTTTGCAGACGATAAAGACAGAGTACTGGTCAGAGAGAATGGTGAGCCGACTTACTACATGACAGATGTTGGCTACCATAAGAATAAAATTGATCGAGAGTATGATTTATGCATCAATGTGTTTGGTGCTGATCATCATGGCTATATACCAAGGCTTACAGCTGCTTTTGATGTCATGAAAAATGATAAGCAAGATATCGAGTTTATGCTTTATCAGCTTGTTAATTTATATGAGGATGGCAATAAGCGAAGCATGTCGACTCGACGAGGGGAATTCTATTCATTAGAAGATCTAAGAAAAGAATTGGGGCCTGATGTAATAAAAT
Source organism: uncultured SAR86 cluster bacterium (assembly GCA_902535365.1). GTDB lineage: Bacteria > Pseudomonadota > Gammaproteobacteria > Magnimaribacterales > TMED112 > TMED112. The sequence goes on along the minus strand of CACATF010000001.1, from coordinate 116,788 downwards.
TCTTTTTCCTAGAAAAAAAATCAGACCACACAATGGATTTTGACATCAACCTGGCAAAAGAGGAAAGCAAAAATAACCCATACTTCTACAGTCAGTATGCTTATGTTCGCTGCAATTCTATTCTTCGTAAAAAAAGATTTAATCCACAAGAAAAAATATCTGATCAAGAAATTAATGCAAACTTTGACTTGCTAGTTAAGGTGCTAAATTTTCCAAAACACATTAAAGAGTACACTGAGGAAAGATCGCCTCACTCATTAGTGCATTTTGTTAAAGAGCTTGCTGCTTCTTTTCATTCATTTTACGAAACAAGCCCCGTTATTTGTGACGATGAGGCTGTATCCAATGCAAGATTATTGATTACAGAGACTACTAAATTAGTGATTGAGAAAAGCTTCAGGCTGCTTAATGTTAAGCCTCTAGAAAAGATGTGATATGGCTGATATTTCCTATAAGAACAAAAAATTTCCTCTTAAAGCTGTCCCAACAATATCGCTAGCGTTCATAGTCGCAGCAATTTCTTCTATTTCAGTGATGTATTTTCTTGACGATGATGAGAATTTTTTGGATTTGAATGAATTTGAGGTGCAAGAAATTGAATACGAGTTTCAAACAATTCTTGAAGAGGACTCTTTTAATAATTTAGATATCGTTGAGGTTGTGCCAGAAGAGGAGTGTAGGTATTTTGCTCAATCAGGAAGTTTTAGGTCCTATGAAGCTGCCATGAGCCAAGTCGAACAACTACAAAATATTGATTACACTGCCGAAGTTGAAAATGTTAGTAGTGCAAATGGGTTCAACTACAAAGTTATAGTGGGTCCTTTTGAAAATAGATCTCAAACCAATAATGCACGAGAAGTGTTGCGTCGCTTTAACATGGACTCTCTTGAGATCAGGTCTTGCATAAAGATAAACAATGAATCTTGAAACCTACAAATCCATAAGGAGCAATCTCAACGGCACTTGTTTGGTTGCTGTCTCAAAAAAACATAGTGTCGAAAAAATTATAGCTCTCTACAATGAGGGACACAGAGATTTTGGTGAGAACTTTATTCAAGAACTAGTTGAAAAGAGGAAACAACTGCCCAAAGATATTAATTGGCATTTTTTAGGCAATATTCAAACAAACAAAATAAAACTCATTGCCCAATATTCATCATTAATTCAGTCTGTTGGGCGCACAAAAGTTTATAACCATTTGCTTAAAACAGGATTAGAAAAAGAGATTAACATTCTGCTGCAATTAAAATTAGGGCATGAGGATACAAAAAGTGGCCTTACTGAAAAAGAAATAATTAATATCATTGAACAACACCCTGAAGATTCAAATGTAAAAGTATGCGGTTTAATGGGGATCACTGAAAACAATATCTCTGAAACAGAACGAGCAGTGCAGTTTGACCAATGCAATAATCTCTATAACCGAATTCGTGTGATGAATAAAAATATTGAAATTTTGTCTTTGGGCATGTCTAATGATTGGGAAGATGCTGTTAAGCATGGGTCAACAATGATCAGAATTGGCACGAAAATTTTTGGAAAGAGAAAATAATGAATTTTTTAGAAGTAACCACTTTTTTAGCTCTTTTGTTGAATATAAAAACTATTGTGGTCTACCTAATATTGTTGTTATTTTTGATAGATCTAGCAAAAGCTGACTCTTACAACAAAATAGCTCGCATATTAAAGATAATTCTGTATCCCATTTTGCTAATAATGAATATTTATTACAAAAAATTTAATATTGGCCTGCTTTTCGCCGCCCTGCTTATCAATGGTGTGACTTTTTATTTTATATTGCCGGGCCTGAGTCTTGGCACCATCATTAATTTCACTTTTTTTGAAACTGCTCGAGCACTTATTGGGATATTGAAGTTTGTAATTATCGCTGGGGTGATTTTAAGTTGGCTATATAGCTTTGGGGCAAGCTTCTACAACTCTTTTACCACGCTATTGCAAGAACTTTATGAGTCAACTGTCTCTATTTTTAGGAATGTTATTCCGCCAACTGGAGGTTTTGATTTGAGCCCTCTTGTTGCCTTTTTTGTTTTGCAATTAACAGAAAGAATATTAACTATCCTGATGTTTGATTACATGGGGTAATAAGTTTCAAATTATACTCTTTTATTGTGTGGCCTTTGTTTAGGCCCTTTTTATGAAAAGTAGAAACTTGGTATGAAATTGGGAAAGAGTTTGTAGTTTCAAATAATTGTTGATACTCAAGCACTTCATCGATATGCATCTGATAAATCTTTGAGTCAGTCACGATTTGCACCAAACCATCTGGGCAAAGTATTTTGCTAAGTGTTTTTAAAAATTGCTTGGAAATGAGCCTTCTTTTCGTGTGTCTTTTCTTTGGCCAAGGATCAGGAAAGTGAATCCGAATAAAGTTTACTGAAAAATCCATTAGCTCTATGAACTCACGAGCGTCACCATTAAAGAGATATAGGTTTGCAGGCTTTGTTTCCTCAAAGAATTCTACCGCACGAGCAAAACCCTTCTTATAGGGCTCAATACCAATAAAAGTCACATTTTCATTTGCAGCAACATCTTCTGAAAATGATTGAGCATCCCCAAACCCTATGTCTAATGCAATTGGGTTTTGAGTGATTGGTTTTTCTCCAGCACTTAATAAGCACTCCGATTCTGTTGACAGAAATTTCTTGTTTTTTGGTGATAGTCGGCCAGCCCGTGAACTAAAAGTCTTAATCATTGAAGTGATTATATGGTATTAGAAGATTGGAGAATATTTATTCAAATATTCACTAATGAAGTTTTAAGCTTTTTGAATGCAGTAGCCTCAATTTGCCTAATTCTTTCTGCCGACACAGAATACTTTTCAGCTAACTCATTAAGTGTGAGCTTAACGTCATCTAACCATCTTGCTCTGATGATGTCTTGTGACCTTTTGTCCAAGGACGCAATGTTCTTTAGTAACGCGCCATGATTAACTTCTTCCCAGTTATCTTTTTCAGCGATATGTTCTGGGTTGAATGAATGGTCTTCCAAGTATTGGCTTGGGGAAAATGCTTTTTCATCATCCTCTTCATCCGAAGGTAAATCAAATGGTGTATCAGTAGAATTAAGTCTGTTTTCCATATGCATAACTTCTTTATAAGACACATCTAGATCTTCAGCTATTTTTCTTGCTTCTTTATCAGTGAGCCAGCCTGTGCTTTTTTTCTTACTTCTTAGATTAAAAAACAGTTTTCGTTGTGCTTTCGTTGTAGCAATCTTAACTATTCTCCAATTCTTCAGAATAAATTCATGAATTTCAGCTTTGATCCAATGCACTGCGAAAGAGACAAGTCTTACACCTTTTTCAGGGTCAAATTTTTTCACTGCTTTTAGGAGCCCTAAGTTACCTTCTTGAATAATATCTGCCAATGGCAAACCATAACCTGCATATGACTTTGCTATGTGTACAACAAAGCGTAAATGGGAGATTACAAGCTTGTGGGCAATCTGAACATCTTCAGTTTTAAAGAATTCTTGGGTGAGCTCTAGCTCCTCTTCTCTGGTGAGAACAGGTATTGAATATACCTGAGACAAATATCTATCAAGATCTGACCCAGGATTTGTTAGCGCTAAAGCATAACTCATAATAGATTTTTATAATATAATATAAATATTGTTTATTATCAAATCAGTGGAAGAGTATATTACCACTATTTTTTTACCTTTTTCAACAAATTTTGACATTGCTTTGCCTTGAAAGTTCATTAGAATATCAGCAATATGTCCAACCAAGAACAACTTAAAAAACTTAAAGACGGTCTACATTTATTAAGCAGAGATAGAGAAGTTGTGTTCTCTTTTCATGAAACATTTCAATTAGTTGATGAGCTTATGGAAATTGTTGACGATTTAATTGAAAAAGAAGCTAAGAGCTAACAAAGGTAAAGCAGTTCTTTTCAAAGTCTTTAAACTTAAAACCTAATTCAGAGAAATTGCTTATAGATTCTGTATCTTTGACGCGATTTGTAATCAAAAATCTTGCCATTGCACCACGTGCACGTTTTGCAATAACACCAACAACTCTTTCTTTACCAGCAACATTTGATAAAAACCTAAAGTTTATGACCTTATCGTTATCTAAATATTTTTTAACTGAAGAGAAATATTCTTCAGAAGCCAGATTAAATAACAATCCATCGCCAATATCTGCATTTAGTGCATTGGCAATTTTTGCTCCCCAAAACTCGTATAAGCTATGATCATTTCCAAACTGATGTCTTGTTCCCATTTCTAATCTGTAGGGGTTCATAGCATCCGATGGTTTAAGAAGACCATATATGCCTGATAAAATTCTTAAATTATCATTCATATAGCTTTCGTCATCAGCAGCAAACTCTCTAGCATTTAGATTTTTAAAAACATCGCCTTCAAATTGAAATATTGCTCTTGTCTCAGGGCTTTGTGCTTTGCCCCAGTTTTTATATCTCTCCACATTAAGCTCTGCAATAGCCTCGCTCACCCCCATGAGCTCTCCCAACTGGTTTGAGTTTAGTTTGGATAATTCAGAGGCAAGTTTTTTAGCCTCATCCTTAAAAATTGGTTCTGTTACTGGCAAGCTAGAATCTGCTTTTTTATTATCTAGTCTTTTTGCTGGTGAAATAACAATCATTTTTATAATCCTGCATTATTAAAATCAAGTGCCCTCTCTGCCCTATAGCTAGACCTTACCATAGGTCCTGAGATAACTTCAAGGAAGTTATGCTTTAAGCCCTCGAGACGATATTGCTCAAATTCTTCAGGCGTTACCCATCGATCAATTGGATGATGATTTAGTGTTGGCCTCAAGTATTGTCCAAGGGTAACAATATCAACATCATGTGCTCTTAGATCTTCATATGTCTGATATATTTCTGCATCTGTTTCGCCTAAACCGAGAATAATGCTTGTCTTAGTAATTATGTTTGGGTTAATTTCTTTTGCAGCTTTCAAAACCTCTAGTGTTTTTTTGTAGCCTGCTCTTGGATCCCTGATTGGATGTGTTAGTCGCTCAACTGTTTCAACATTTTGTGCAAAAACTTTAATTGGCGATTCAACAACAGTGCGGATAGCATCTCGTGAGCCATTAAAATCAGAGGTTAAAACTTCAACTTCTGTTTGAGGGCTTTTATTTTTGATTGCATTAACAGTATCGGCGAAATGTTGAGCCCCACCATCTGCAATATCATCCCTGTTCACACAAGTCAGAACAATGTATTTCAGGTCCATCTGGGCTATTGTGTTTGCCACCTTATCAGGCTCTTCCTTGTCTAACCAACCTTTTGGGTTCCCAGTATTCACTGAGCAAAATTGGCAAGCTCTGGTGCATGTATCGCCCATCAACATGAAGGTGGCTGTACCCCTAGACCAACACTCGGATAGGTTAGGGCATTTTGCTTCCTCACATACTGTGCTCAGTTGCAAATCCTTCACTTTGTCTTTTATAAGTGTGTAATTCTTATTTGCCTGATTTGCTGTCATTCTTATCCAACTTGGTTTCTTCTCTCTTTCAACAAGTGAGTACGCATTGGCCTTCATGCCATCTTTAACTGACTGCACACCAGCATGGTTAATGATCTTTACTGTTGGAATAATATCTTTCATGTTTGTGTGAGCTCTATATATCTTGTTTTTAGTTTATTAATAAGCTCTTTTTTATCTATATTTATGTAATCTACCAAATTACAAGCCTTAACATCTAGGCCGCATGGGTTGAAAGTGTTAAATGTTGCTGTATCTGTTTCAAAGTTAATGCTAATTCCATGGTATGAATAGTTTTTTTTAATTCTCATGCCAATAGATGCGACCTTTTCACCATTTACGTAAATTCCAGGGTCTTTTTCATTGATGGTTGAATCCAAACCAATATCATGAAAGCACTGATTTGTGGTTTCTAGGATTTTTTTTGTTAGCTCAGATGGCTTAAAAGGCAATTGTTTCAAATCAAAAATAAAGTAAAAAACTTGCTGGCCAGGACCATGGTAAGTAATCTTTCCACCTCTGTCCGTCTTGACGATCGGTGGATTATGATCGAGATTTTCTTGTATTTCTTTTTCACTAATACCCAGGGTAAAAACTGGCTCATGCTCCAGAACCCAAATAGAATGAAACTTTGGACTTTCATTAATAAGTCCAATCATCTGGTTGTAACAAGCTTGATATTCAATAGTTCCAAGCTCACGCAATTCTACTTTGATCATATTTTTTCTAAGTTAGCATACGATGCAACCAGCCATTTTGTTCCAACCTGAGAAAAGCTTACCTGTATCCTTGCTGCATCACCATTGCCTTCAACGCTCAAAACAACACCATCGCCAAATACTTTGTGATGCACAGATTCACCAAGATTATAAGGCGCACTTTCATTGTTTGAGGTAACAGATGAAGCTGATGCAAAGTAACTGTTTTTGTATGTTTGTTTTGGTCTTAGAAACTCAATATGTTCATTAGGAATCTCATTGATAAAACGGGAGGGAGGGTTGTATGATTCATGACCATAAAGTCTCCTAAATTCAGTATAAGTTAAAAATAGCTTGAAACGAGCACGAGTTATACCAACGTAGCACAATCGTCTCTCTTCCTCGAGTTCATTAAGATTATCCATTGATCTGGAATGAGGAAATAATGATTCCTCCATGCCAACCAGAAAGACATATTTAAACTCCAGTCCTTTAGCGGAATGTATGGTCATTAGTTGAACAGCATCATCAGACTTTGAGGCTTGTGTTTCACCCATATCCAAAGAAACAGAACTAAGAAACGCGGCAATGAAGCTATCATAATCCGACATGTCTTCGTCTTTATTGGCGGACTCAAAGGACTTAACTGCTGATATTAATTCATTAATATTCTCAACTCTAATTCTTCCCTTTTCTCCAGCTTCTTTCATGTGGTGGTCAATTAGCCCACTTTTTGAGATCACCATCTCCACAAATTCTTCAGAACTGAACTCATTAATTTGTTCTGCAGATGTTTCAATAAAATTAGTAAACTGCTCCATTGAAGCTGACGCCTTTCCTTTCAAAGAGCCGTCTTTCAGCATGTTTTTCGATGCCTGGAACAATGATATTTCTTGTTCTTGAGAGCTTGCCCTGATATTGGCAATAGTTTTCTCACCAATGCCTCGTGGTGGAACGCTTATGGCTCTTTCAAAAGCTGTGTTGTCATTTCTATTTACTATCAATCTTAAATAACTAATGACATTTTTAATCTCCATTCTTTCGTAGAACCTTACCCCACCATATATGACATAAGGTATGTCTTGTCTTAGAAGGAACTCTTCTATGGTTCTGGACTGCGCATTAGATCTGTATAAAACAGCTGTATCTTTGTATTGATCGCCTCCGTCAAATATTTTATGAATATTTTCAGCAACAAAGTTCGCTTCTTCTTGCTCATTATATGCTTCATAAATATCGATCTTGTCGCCGTCGTTGCCCTCTGTCCAGAGCTTCTTGCCTAATCGGTTAGAGTTTTTACCAATAACAGCATTGGCTGCATTAAGAATATTTCCAGTTGATCGATAATTCTGTTCTAGTCTTACAATTTCTGTTTCTTTTTCTTTAGCAAACTTATTAATATTTTCAATTTTTGCTCCCCGCCACCCGTAAATAGATTGATCATCATCTCCAACAGCGGTTAGTGTTGATTTTTCTCCTACAAGATTTTTAATCCATTTAAATTGAATAGCATTTGTGTCTTGAAACTCATCGATCAGCACATTTCTAAACTTATTTTGATAAAGCTTTCTAATGTCAGCGTTGTCTCTTATTAGCTCATAAGACCTTAGGATAAGCTCTGCAAAATCTAATAGGTTTTCTCTTTTCATATAGGCTTCATATTGGGCATATATGCGTTTTAACATCTCAAGGTTAAAATCACCCTTGTCATCTATGTCTTTAGGTCGAAGCGCATCATCTTTCCAATTATTAATTTGCCATCTAACCTTCTCAGGCTGCCATTGGTCATCATCTAACTCTAGCTCTTTTAGAATTCTTTTAATCACCCTTAACTGGTCATCGCTATCTAAAATGCTGAAATCTTTTTCAAGACCAGCCTCAGCATAGTGACGTCTCAGTAACTTGTTTGAGATTGAATGAAAGGTGCCGCACCACATTTCAGGGATTGGCTGATTAAGAATAGATTCAATTCTGCCTGTCATTTCACTCGCTGCTTTATTAGTAAAAGTAACTGCCAGAATGCTGTGAGTTGAATTAGATAATGCCTCTATTAGCCAAGCTATCCTATGAACAAGTACTTTAGTTTTACCAGACCCAGCTCCAGCCAGAACAAGAAGCTTTTGAGATTCAGATGTAACTGCTTGACGCTGAGCATCATTAAGATCATTTAAGATATTGGATACGTCCATTGACTAGACGAACTTATTCTCTCTGAACCAAAGATTGAATGCATACTTTTCACCGCCTGTAACAGGCCTGCCTGCATGCAGTGAAAGTGGGTGTACTTTTGTTGTTCCAGGAAGGACATTTTTCCAAACCAATATTGATCCTTTCTTTGGTTTGACAGATATATTTAGGTCTCTAAATTCTGTGGCTCCGCCTTCCTCAACATCATTTAGATAAGCAATTGCTGTGTATATTCTTTGGCCACCTCTTTTAAGATGTTTCCTGCCTTCTTCAGTTTCATCATTAAATGCATCGTGGTGATCGTTATATTGTGTACCGCCAGTGTAATAAACAATTTGATATGATTCGGCATTGCGCAGAGGGAAGCCAATCAGATCAGCAATTCTTTGACCCACTTCTCTTGTGGTAGTGGAATGGCTGTGTGGTATCCAACAATTACTTCCTGTTCTATTTTCATGATAGATCCCATCTTTGCCTCCGATAGTTTTAGCTCTTTCTAATTTAGAATCTGACGCCTCAACGAAGTGATCGCACTCATCAGACGAAATGAAATCTTCGATAACATAAATCAAAGGATCATCGTTATAGATAATTTTATCTCCCTCGACTCTTAGTGGCTTTTTAAATTCTTTTTCAATTTTTACAGCTGCTGGGGTTGGGTTGGGTTTTTCTTCAAACTGTTTATCTAAACCAGCATTCACACCCAGTATATATAAAGCTCGCATAGCTAAACCCATACCAATAAGGGCAAAAACTAAAGCAAAGATTGAAATGACAAATGCAGCTACTTCCACAAGGTTATTATACTTGAATCTTATTACTAATAAATTGGCTCAACTTGTATTTTTAATAGTTGTCCGCTTTATTTTTGAATTCCTGGTTAGCTGAACGAAATTCACCCGTGATTTGCTCAACAAGATCAGCCACTTTTGGAGAACTTTTGATTGAATTAATGCCTTGGCCAGAGCCTTTGATATCTTTCCAAACTTTCTTTTCAGCATTTCCACCAGAATTAAAATTCATTTTTGATTTGTCAGCATCTGGCAGATTTAATGGGTCCATGCCTGCTTTTTCAACAGATGGTGATAGGTAGTTGCCATGCACGCCACTGAAATAGTTTGTATAAACAACATCCTTTGCAGCTGAGTCGATAAGCATTTGTTTATAATCATCATCGGCTTCTGATTCTTCGGTTGCAATAAACCTGGTACCCATATATGCGAGGTCCGCTCCCATAGCTAGAGCACTAGCAACAGAGTAACCATCTGAAATTGCACCAGATAAAAGTATTGTTCCATCGTACCATTCTCGTGTTTCTCTTAAGAGCGCAAATGGTGATAAAGCTCCAGCATGTCCACCAGCTCCCGCACAAACTAAGATTAATCCATCAACGCCTTGTTCAACTGCTTTTTGGGCATGGCGAGTGCTTATAACATCATGAAAGACTAGTCCTCCATAACTGTGAATTGCTTTAACTAAATCTTCAGGCGGTCTAAGAGATGTAATAATTATTGGTGCTTCGTGTTTTACACAAGTTTCAACATCCTGAAAGAGCCTATCATTACTCAAGTGGCATATTTGATTGACTGCAAATGGTGCTACGGGTTTTTCAGGATTGTCTTCTTTGTATTGACCCAATTCATCTTTGATTTCCTTTATCCAGTCTGAAAGAACCTCCTGAGGTCTAGCATTCAAAGCTGGGAAAGATCCAACAACGCCAGCTTTACACTGTGCAATAACAAGGCCTGGTCTTGAGATGATAAACAAAGGTGCACCCACAACAGGAACAGAGAGATTATTTTTTAAAATTTCTGGAAGCATAATTATTTTTTTGAAATGTGGTCAACAACCCAACTGATTGACCAGTTATGACCTAGTCTATTGTTTTTATATTTATCAGGCAAGCGTGTAACTATGCTTCCCTCAATTTCTACTATCTGAGGGTCGAAAGGCATCAGCTTATAAACAGCATCTAGTTTTTTTTGGGTTCGCCATTCATATAAGACAACATTATCTTTGAGATTTTCTAATGGTGAGTAACCACAAAGCTCATTGAGTGGCTTAGTGCCTTTCAGTGGTGAAGCAATAATATGCGCCTCTATCTTTCGGTCGGTTTCAATTGAATCAAGTATGTTTGAAACAAGAAAACCACCTGCGCTATGGCCAATTAATTTAATTTTAGAATATTGATTGAGATCATTGTTAATTGCTTTGATTAACTCTTCTGCCTCGTGTGTAGAACAAGATGTCGAGACTGGAGCCCATCGGTAAAAAGCAACTATATTTGTTTCTGTATCGAGCTTGCTAAGCGGATACACCCACTCATAGCCAAGTGTTGCAACACCATGTATTGCTATTACAACTTCATCTTTCTCTGCCGGATGGTCTTCCAGCAAGTGAAGGCCCTTTTCAAGACCAACCAACTTAAGGCCTGCTTTAAATACATCTTCTTCTGCTGTCAGTTCATCCATCAACTCACTTCTAACAAAGGAACAGATTAAAAATAATAGAAAGGCAGCTCTTCTCATTAAACTATGTTTTAAATTTGCCTAATAACCAAAAGCCCAAATAATAATTAACGACAGTTTTAAGGGTGCTCATTACAACAGCTGGGAATTGATAAAAAAAATCAAGAAAAGCATTCCAGAACCATGAGTAAATCCAGTCATGAAGAAATTTAAGGTTATCAACTAGGAACTCTTTGGTGGACATGTCTAAAAAAGTGTAATCAGTTGTAAAGATGATAAATAATTGCCAAATGATGAAGCCAATCTGAATTGGAGTCGTATAAATGCACAAATAAGCAAAACCTAAACCTAAACTTCTCATCTTTATATGATACTACCTTAGTTTTGTTGTTCTGAAGAAAAAGAAAAATGAGAATGTTGCGCACGCAGATAGTAAATGCCACATTGCATGTGGTTGAAAAATTGAGTCAGGATTGCAAAGTGGTTGCTCTGGGTAGCCTTGCAGCCAAATAATAAATGCAGATACATAAAAGAAAACACCTAACCAAAACCAAGGGGTATATCTTTTTGAATAATCGCTTTTTTTATTGATAAAAATTGCCGGTATCCAAAAAAGAGCAATCCACCAATATTGATCTAGATTTGTAAAGATCTCATTTGGAAAGACACCAAATACTGACATAACACCTATGCCAACAAAACCCGATAAAATTCTTATGATTGGGGTGTAGAGACTTTGCAGAACTTCTGTGATGACCCACAAAGCTATGGATAAAAACCAAAAATTGAAATTTATTCCTAGCCCTGTTCCTAGGTGCCAACTTAGAAAACCATACAGCCCAACTATGATCAAGTAAGTCTTAATAAACAAACTTTCTCTCCAGTTTTTGGTTGTGAATAAATTTACTAGCCAGGGAATAGAAATATACATAATCATACTTAACCAATCTGCCCATTGGCCCCATGTTGTATGTGTGCCATGCATTAAAAGCGATCCTGGGCCTAAAAACCATGCTGTTGCCGCATAAAGAATGGCTGTGGGGGCGCTACCATGAAATCTACTTCCACTAATTCTTGTTTCACGTGCTAGTATCCAGAACATAATCAATCCGGTTGTCATAAAGCCTATGTTGCTTAATGCATTAGACTGTTCTCTAAAATAGCTATCACTAATTCTTTCGCACCACCTAGAGACCTCGCCGATTGCGTATCCAGCCTCAACAGAGATGAAATTAGTATTCGCAGCTAGCAATACGTAGACAATGAAAAATAAAAATGACAAGCCCAGTGGCGCATAAAATAAAAGCCTATTCATGATTCAAGTGCTTCTTTTACAGCAGGGTTAACAACCTCACCATTTTTAATATTTAACCCATTAAATAAGTGGCTATCATTTTTAAGGGCCTCATCAACTCCTTGAGTGGCCAATGCTTTTACGTAAGGTAGTGTTGCGTTGTTTAGAGCAAGGGTGGCTGTGAGTGGTACTGCGCCAGGCATATTAGTTACACAATAGTGCACAACACCATGTTTATTAAAAACAGGAGCATCGTGCGTAGTCGGCTTGCTGCTCTCAATACACCCGCCTTGATCAATTGAAATATCAACCAACACGCTACCTGGTTTCATCTTTTTAATCATTTCTTCGGTAATAACTTTAGGCGCTTCTTTGCCCAGAACGTACACAGAGCCAATCACTAAATCTGATGCCTCCAAAGCAGAAGATATTGAGCTGCTATCCGATAAAATATACTCAATGTTGTTGGTGCCAAATTGTTCTTTGAGTTCGTCCAATCTTTTTTGTGAGAGATCTAATATCTTTAAGTGTGCGTCGTTGGCAATTGCTTTTTTAATTGCTTCCGTACCAGCAACGCCTGCTCCAATCACAGTAACAACTCGTCGCTCGATGTTTTCAACTAAACCAAGAATCGTTCCAATACCTCCATTGGGTTTGAGCAGGAAATATTGTCCAACCACAACACTAATTTGGCCTGCTATTTTGCTCATTGGAGCCAGAAGCGGCAATGATCCATCCGAAGAAGTGACGGTTTCATAAGCGATGCCTGTTACTCCGGTATTCATTAGTTCCACTGCTTGTGATTTGTTGCCAGCTAAGTGCAGGTATGTAAAAAGCGTTTTGTCTGGTGATAAAAACTTAAATTCTTCTGGCAGAGGTTCTTTTACTTTGACGATCAGATCTGATGACTCATAAACATCTGATGCAGAGGATAAGATGGTTGCTCCAGATTGCTGATAATCTTGATCTGTGAAACCAATAGCACTACCAGCCTGTGACTGAATGTTGACTGAGAGACCGGCAGAACAAAGCTCATAAACTGATTCAGGCGTTAACCCAACTCTGTGTTCATTATTTTTTATTTCGGCAGGAACCCCAATTCTCATCACATGCTTAATTTACCACATAGCGGGTTGTTAAGCACTTATAAAACACCGTAGATATGTTCAATAAATGATCATATAATGTGTTTTTAATATTTACATAAAATGTTTGAGCTACTCAGATTGAATTTAGGCATAGGGGTCACAAAAGAAGACGAGACTTCGGTACATGATTTTTTTTCAAAAGCCAGCATAAAGCGGGACTGTGAAAGAAGATTAGCGAAATATGCTAATGAACCAAATTACAAATATCGCATCGATGTAAAAAAACTCAAACATAACATATGGCAAGCTTCTGCCACCCTCAAATGGGACAACGATACAAGACAAAGGGAAAAATTTTTGTATAAAGAACAGGCAGAATCTATTGAGTGTTATAGGCTGACCTAATAAAACCTTTTTTTCTTAATTAACTCTTCTTCCTCTTCTGGCTTCTCAGCTTTCTTTGGTTTTTTTTCTGAGTGCTTGCCTATAGTCTCGCAATTGGTATCTGTGACTTCAAGATACACTCTAATGTCTGTTGGCACTTCTTCCCCATGATGGGAATAGTGGTGGTTAATGATACATGCGTATTCAGGTGTAAGGTTAGAGACAACTGTTCTTTGCATATTGTCTGTATTTCCAAGAGATGCTGCACAGGAAGAAATTAAAAAACTTAGTGCTATAGTTATGAATTTTTTCATATTTAAATCATAAACTATTTTTAAAAAATATCCGTTTGATTCCATAAATGAACCAAACAACAACACAACCCCACCACAAAACAAAGAACCAATCATTTTTGTCAGTGCCATTCCATGCAAGCCACTCAAACACAAAAGCCTCAACAAAAAGATCAAATGATAGCAGCGCGAAGAAGCCAAAGACCCAAACTAAGAAAAAATTAAATTTTGACACTACTCTTTTCCCAGTTTTAGGTTTAATGGCACCGCTACATCCATAAGTTTTGGTGTGGGCAAGTTTAGATTATTCATTATTTCAATAAATTGATCTTTGGATTTGTTGACTAGTCTTGGGTTGGTCTCTTTTTGGTCTGCAATAGTTGTGCTTGTTGCATTATTGTAGTCATGCCCAGGGAAAACAATGGTATCAGCGTCTAATGAAAATAGTTTCTGCGTGATTGAATCGTAGAGCTGTTCAGGATCACCATTCTGAAAGTCTGTTCTACCGCAGCCATTAATTAGCAGGGTGTCACCAGAAAACAAATAAGTGTTTTCAGAAGACTTGAGCAGGTATGAATAAGAATCATCGGTGTGACCAGGTGTGTATATGGCCTGAATGCTTAAATCATCTAACAAGATTTCTTGGCCATCATGAAGTGTTTCAATGTTGGTGTTATCAGAGACCATGCCACAAAAAGTTTTGCAGCCAAACATGTCAATCAGCGCACCTGAACCGGTGACATGATCAGCGTGAGTGTGGGTTTCTAGAATGAAGTTGAGATTGAGTTGGTGTTGGTCAAGATACTCAATGTAGATCTCGTTATTTTCTTTAACAGGATCAATGATGAAAGCATTATGCTTGCTGGAAGAGACCAAATAAGTAAAGGACGAACTGGATTGATCAAAAAACTGTTCAATCATATTGCCCCAAATAAAATTTTGCACATACCCACAGTTTAATTTTATTGCGAAATAGCTTGCGTGCCAATTTATTAATGTAAGGTATACTTTACATTCATTAAATGTAAGGTATACTTTACACATTCATAAGGAGTGCAAAATGAATGAAGATAATCTTGTTGCAGTTTTGGGCGTTGGTGTTGCGTACATTGGTGCGCTTCTACCAGTTGCTATTATTTTTATAGTCTTTTCTTTCCAAGCAAAAGAAAGGAAGGAAAAATACAATGCCATGATTGAAGTGAGTAAAAACATTGAAGATCCTGCTGTTGTTGAAGATTTATTGGCTAGTTTTAAAGAGGATAAAAAAAGCCCTCGAGATTACAGAAAAGATGGTGTAACTACAGCATTTACAGGAATAGGTTTGTTTCTCTTTGGTATCTTTTTTTTTGGTGATATCTTAAAAGGTGTTGGAGCCCTCGTTTTCACTATAGGTATAGGGCTTCTTATTGCTGGTTATCTTTATCCGAGAGAAAGTGATGAGATTAACAAGGCAGTTGAAGATTTTGAAAAGAGGTAAGAAGGCGAACTTTGGGCAAAGATCACAGAAAGCTTCTTAATAATTTAGAAACTATTCGTATGTCTGCTGGTTTAACCCAGCAGGCACTCTCTGAAAAGGCAGGGGTTTCTAGAGTGAGCATCAACTCAATAGAAAATGGTGTTTATGTGCCATCAACAGTCTTGGCATTAAAGATAGCCAAGACTCTTAAATGTTCTGTTGAGGACTTGTTTGTTTTGCCTGAGTAACAAGCATCAGATCCACTGATCGTTTTCAGCTGTTAGCTCATTAACTTTATTGCCAGTATTAACAACTCCTTTTGGCTCAACTAGCATGATTTTAGCTTCTTTGGGAGCGAGAGGTTTATGAAGCTTGCCTGCGGGCACCACATACATTTCACCCTCATTAAGCTCAATGGTTTCATCTTCAAACTCTATCTGCATGCTCCCCTCAATGACAATAAATACTTCATCTGTGTCTTCATGTGCATGCCATGTAAAATCATTTTTGATTTTTACGAGCTTGAATTGATAATCATTCATCTCAGCAATAACTTTTGGTGACCAGAGGTCGTTAAACTTGGAAAATTTAGATTTAAGGTTAATTTTTTTCAATCGAGACTCTAAAAACTTTTTTGGTACCCAACAATAACTTGGTAGTCTGTTTTCATTTGTAGGTTGTTTTTGTCTTGCATCAGTGGCGTTAAGATTTCAATGCCCAGCACATCATTGCCGTCTGGAAAAATATTGAGCTTGAAGTTTGCCCCAAAGCCCAAGTGCAGCTCTTCTCCACCATAGTTTGCCGGGTTTGCTGTTTGGACGGGAGCGCTAATTAATGGGCTGTTGCCAGAAATTGCGCCTTGGCTTACAAACTTAAGTCTTGAAGACAGGTTGACTGTCTCGTTAAGAGGATATTGAAGCCAAGAGTTCAGCTCTGTACGATTTCCATATGACCAATCTTTTTTATCTAATACAGCATTTCTTTTTAACTGATTGCCCCAAGTAAGTTTTTCATTTATTTTTCTTGTGTTGGTTATACCAAGAATTAATCTAGAGGCACCATCACCGCTTTGCATGCCATACGGCAACACCATTTCCATCATCATATTCATAGGTGTTAAGACGGTGTCTTTTTGGTCATTTGCTCCCACTGATTTTTGATAGGCAACTTCACCGTGCCATTGTGATGGCCCATGCTGTGCAATTCTAAACAGAGTGCTAAATGTTAATTCAGATAAGTCTGAAGATGATGTGTTGAACTGGCCAAGCAGATCTCTATTCATCATCGGTGCAAATGTATTAAGCGTCATATCTTTCGACATAAATGTACCCATCAACATAAAGGTAATGTCCTTAGAAAAAGCATACATACCCTCAACCATAGTCATGCTCATGTCCATGCATTCAGGAACTACTGAGAGGTTTGCTGGCATGTTCCCTAGTGGATTTGGCATTTGCAAAATATCTGCCGTGGCTATGTTGTCACCATCCAATATATTGCCCTCCATAGTCATGCGCCCATGCTTGATAGAAAACATAAAACCTTCGTGGTGCAAGCTGCCCATAACACCAACTGGGTACGGGTCATGCATCATCATATGATCAGCATGATCCATGTCATGCTCTTCGTGCATCATATGCTCATCATGTTGCATATTTTTAATTGAGCCATGACCATCAGACTGCGGATTGCTGCATGCCCAAATTGATGTTGTTAAAAAAAATAGTAAGGAAATTGTGTTTTTCATAAGCCCAGAATAATTAAAATATTGTACGCCAATATTTAGAAGTTTAATTAATAAATTTTACTTTGAGCAACAAGCGCACTCGCAGCATTTGCAACACTTACACATGTTTTTACTATATACCAAATTTAATATCTTGTAAGTTTCTTATTGCTTGTAATTTGGGTCTTGTAGATCCATTATTTCCTCAGCAATTGAATGAAGATCAGTGTTAAAACCTGTATCAAATTCATTAGTTCTTAAGTTGACACTATACAACCCACTCAACCATATAAGGGCTCCTGTGGTGATAACAATTTTGCCTTGATGTCCTTTAGTATCAGTAAATATTGAATCATCGTAAGAACCAAACAAAGAAACCTCATCCAACAGCAAATCATTTTCATATTGATTAACCAAATCAAATGTTGCCCACCCGGTTGGGAGTGTGAATATTTCTGTTGACGGATATCTTTCACGCAATTGATCAATCACCGCCTTGTGCGTGAGGTCACTAACCACAAACTCATATAGTTCTCTTACATTGTTATAACCAAAACTTTCTGCTCTTTGCTGCCAATCTACTGGAAAATCTATGGGTGGTATGGATACAAAAATTTTTATATTAGGGTTGTTTTGCAAAGCGTAATCTATCCATTCTGTAAATCCAGATAAGGGGTTATTTTCATTATAGTACCAAGTCATCCCAAGCATTTGGATGTCACCAGAATCAAGAATTTGTTTGATTTCAGTTTGTGTATCTGCATTATTCCATAACCCAATTGGAGTGCCATTATCACCCCCTCTAAAAACTGTGGTGTCTTTATGTTCTAAAAATTCTGCATCTAGTGCTAGTTCGCGAAATCTCTCTGCATAAGGCTTAAAGAAACTATTGCCCATAAGCAGCATATTTAGTCCGCCCGATCCTTCAACCACATCATTTATAGTGACGATTATTCCTAGAGATACTGCAAACTCACCATCTGAAGCAGTTACAGTAAGAACATAAATATTATCAAGGTCATTGTCCTGTGGATTTTCATAATCAGGAGGATCAATAAATGAAAGAATCCCAGATGAGCTTCCAATTGACAATAAATCAGCATCAGTGCCACTTATTGAATAGGTGATGATATCTCCGTCAGCGTCGTATGCTTGAAAGGTAGTTACTTCTGTTGTGTTCTCATCTATTGCATAATCAAGCAAGGCAATTAATTCAGGGGCTGTGTTCTTTACGGGGGACGAATCACTACCACAAGAGGCAAGCAATACTAAAAAAAGGAGGTTTTTAATCTTACTGATCATAGTTTTCTGAATAGTGTGCTTCTCTTTCTTCTTTTTTCATCCCTGCTGTTTCATCAAGAAAATTATTTCTGTCTTCTCGGGAGCCAAAGACCCAGATGCATACTGTGTCATGAGAGTGATATATTGCTTTTAGCTCATCATCTATGTCACATATTTCCTTTGGTATTTCTGTTTTGATGCAAATCATTTTTTCTTGCGGCCCCTTATTTTATCAACAAAATTATTCCATAGATCTTTGCTTTTTTGGATAATTTCTGGGCCCAATAATGCAAGACCAGGATACCAGGTCAATTGGCTAGCCACATAGATGCCTCCGCCTTTTAATAGTTCACCAGTAGTGGCAACAAATATACTCACAAACATCAGTACTGTTGAGACGATAATCAGTGCCCATCCCGTGAATTGTCTTACTTTAGTCAGAAATGGTGTCATAAAATCCTCTTTCATTAAGCTCGCCCGGAAGAACGAACGCTACGAAGATTAAAACTACATAAGCAATAAGAATATATAACGGAACTTTGCTTTTAGGGAATAGATTTTTTGTGAAACTATATAACACAGGGGCAAGAAACAACATGCCAGTCGCATAAAGCATAATAGCCATGTAGCCAGATATGCTTCCCATAGTAAATGTGTAGTAAATAATGTCGAACAGACACCAAAGTACATATAAACAGATGTATGCAAATGAGTATATTTTTAGGTTATTGTTTTCAGCTGATTTGTTCTTAAAAAAAAGCTCTTGAATCAAGTGATAAATAACTGGAGTCGTCATCAAAATTAAACCATAACGGCGAAGGGGGTTGCTGTGTATTGCGTCAAGCAGCTCGAAGCTTACTATTTGTGCAAATATTAATAAAGAGTAAATTTTTGAAATGATGCGTAACATTTATTGGTTGTTCTTTTATAGCTTATCGGCCTCTTGGGTTTGTGACCCAACATCTGCAGCTATTTCATTAGGAACCAACATGGTTAGAGCATAGTGAGCAATCTTCCATTTACCATCTTTAAACTCAACAACACCTGTTCCTCTGCAATGGCCTAACTTTCCATTGAATAAAATTTCATCAAACCACCTCGTATTGCCTTCACCTTCCCAGTTGCGCTCTACAACTGTATAGGTCCAGCCATGACCGTCAGCAAATGCTGGCTTGGCATACTCTTTAAATTCTTCTATGGTCCAGCGCTCTGTCTTATCAGTGCCAAGAAAAATGGCATCCGAAGTGTAACGAGCAAAGTAAGTCTTAAAATTAGCTTCATGTGCATCCTGGTGAAGACCATCAAGCAAAGCATCTATTTCTGTTTGTTGATCATCAGCAATTATGGAGGGCGCTATTAAAAGAAGAAGTAGTGTTATAAGTTTATTGTTCATTTTTTTATGTCCTTTTATATTAAGTTATCAGCTTAGGAATTATTTCTAGCTGAGCAAGAACACCAAGAATAATTAACAAAATAATGCTAGCGATTATTTTAAGATTCTTCTTTTGAACCCATTCAAATAAGCTTTCTACAAATTTTCTTATCCATATATCAGCTTTATCCATGAGCTTAAGGGCTTTTCTTGTCCATGTGTCAGTCAAATCGATTAATGTAAGAAAAATTGCTGCGATAACAAGCCACACAAAGCCATTAAGCAGCATATCGATTAGCCAGCCTAAAATAACCCAATTTATTTCCATAACAAAGGCAAAGAATTAACCCAGCTCTTTTTCATTGTTTTTGAAATAAGAAGCAACTCTCCAACCTATTAGCATACAAAGTGGAAATGCTAAAAACTCAGAAGTCCCAATACTTTTTAAAATAAAAAAAACTATAAATGCAGAAAGCACCCCTATGGTTTCTCTAAGTTTGTAAATATTAATAGTCATTAATAAATTAGAGTAACTAATTAAAGAAAATTGCTCAACCAAGATAACTGTAGTTATTCAACTGTAACCGAGTATCAGTAGCAACATTGATCATTTAATTTTGCTTAAAAGTTTTTTCCTTAAGAAAAAATAATATGTTCCCCATATTATTAAAAACACCCATGGTAGTGTTTGTTTTGTTGTTTGGTCTTGAAAAAAAAGTGGAACTATAAAAACTAAAAATAAAAAAAAGAAGGTAGTTAAGTTCACTGTCCAAGGGAATGACCGAGACACCAAATAATCATTTTTAATAAATTTTTTTATTGCTTCTATCATTGTTTATTCGACAGTAACAGAGTGTCCGTAGCAAGATTAATCATTTAATTTTATAAGTTTTCTTCAAATTTCCTATAAAACTTATTTTTGTAGAGGGTTTTTTCCCCATTTATTTTCATCTTTTTTGCCTGGAAATATGCAAATTATTGTTAAAACAAGAATTCCGATAATAGTTATATAGGATAATTGCCACCAACCGGAAACTCCTCTGTCCTGAAGTCGCCTTGAGGTAACTGAAATGGATGGTATGAAAGTTAAAATAAAAAAAATTAAACTTAAAATACCCATATCCTGAATTGGAACGACATCGAACATGTGGTTTGTTGTGACCATGCCAGTATAGATTTCGAAAAATACAATTGCATTTGATGCCAAACCCAGTGCAAGACAAAAGTACCAAAATTCACTTCTGCATGCTCTGCCACTGAAGTTATTCCAATTTTTAAAAACAGATACAACTGCTTCAACTATATTCATATGACTCCTTATATTTAAGCGTCTTTTTATAATACATAATTTAAGGAACTTTTTGTGGTGGTTGTAAAAATAGGTTTTATTTTTTATTCGACGGTCACACTTTTCGCCAGGTTGCGAGGTTTGTCCACATCGGTGCCTTTGAGCAAGGCTGTGTAATAAGAAATTAACTGCAGCGGCACCACACAAATAATTGGATTCAACAAATCGAGTGTTTTTGGGATCTTTATATGCCCACCATCTTTATTAAGAGTTGTTTTCTTTAAAGGGCCAATCGTGATGACTTTCCCTTTTCTTGCTGCCACTTCTTCAATGTTCGATGTGATCTTATCAAGATGTTCATTGTCAGGCACAAGGGCGATCACTGGCATATTTTTATCGATCATTGCCAATGGACCATGCTTAAGCTCACCTCCCGGATAGGCCTCAGCATGAATATAAGAAATTTCTTTAAGTTTCAGTGCACCTTCTCGAGCAATTGGAAAATAAAGACCCCTGCCCAAGAACAATGTGCTGTGTCTTTTAAACAATAATTTGGCGGCTGCTTTATAGGTGTCGGTCATTTTAAGAGTTTTGGCTAATTGATCAGGAAGCTCAATTAATGAGGAGGCAATATTTTTTATTGTCCCAGGTTTTGCTCCTTTGACTTGCATCAATGTAAGCAGCAATAAGTTTAAGCAAGCAAGCTGTGTCACAAATGCTTTGGTTGAGGCAACACCTATTTCAGGACCTGCATTAGTTAAAAGTGTGTACTCAGACTCTCGGCAAAGTGAACTGTTTGCGACATTACAGATAGTAAGTGTTAAAGGATCATCGGTTTTTTTAGCAAACTTTAACGAGGCTAAGGTGTCTGCAGTCTCGCCTGATTGTGAAATAGTCATCAATAATGTTTTTTTAGTCTTTACGGGCTCTTGGTACTGATACTCACTACCATAATCAACTCGACAATTGATGCCTAAAAATTTATGGGACCAATATTCAAAGATTCTGCCGGCGTGATAACTAGTGCCACAAGCCACTATCTGAATATTCTCAATATTTTTTAATTTCTTTTCGAAACCTGCACCAAAAATTCCCTCTCTTGTGCCTTTGTTTGTGATCCTTCCTTCTAAAGCACTTTGTACAGATTCTGGTTGTTCAAATATTTCTTTTTCCATGAAGTGGTTATACCCACTAAGATCATTAGTGTACGCAGTTGAATCTACCTCTTTGGTTGGTACTTTTGCTGCTCTGCCGTCCTTGCTGCATATACTAACTTTGTCTTTGCTTAAAAAGACCACTTGGCCATCTTCTAAAAATTTAAACTTATTGGTGACTGGTGATAGTGCCATAATGTCTGACGCAAGAAAGCTCTCATCAAAACCCTCACCTACAACCAAAGGGCTGCTTTGACGAACACCAATAAGTGTTTCTGGATCATTCTTGTCCATAACAGCAAGAGCAAAGGCTCCTTTTAATCTAGAGATTGCTTTCATAACGCTAGAATCAAAATCCATGCCACGTTGTTTATAAAACTCTATAAGGTGGCCTATTACTTCTGAGTCAGTTTGTGAGTAAAGTTTAAAACCCTCGCTTTTCAGTTCAGATTTTAAATCTTCATGGTTTTCAATTATGCCGTTGTGCGCAACATAAATATTTTTGTTTGATGCATGTGGGTGCGCATTTTTTTCTGATGGAATGCCATGAGTCGCCCATCTGGTGTGAGCAATTCCAATATTGCTTGTAGCTTTTTTGTCGAGTTTCTTTTCTAGGTCATGAACTCTGCCAAGACTTTTAACCAATGAAACATTTTCTTCTGTCCTGTATGCTATGCCTGCAGAATCATAACCACGATACTCAAGCCTATGGAGCCCTTCTATAAGAATAGGCACTATGTTTCTTTCTGTAACGCCGCCAACTATGCCGCACATTATTTTTTCTTCCAGTTAGATTTATTTTTTTGCTTTGCTCGCCCAAAAGCTAAAGATCCAGCTGGTACATCTGATGTAACAACCGAGCCAGCAGCCACATATGACTTCTTGCCTACTTTAAGCGGTGCAACTAATGATGAATTGGAGCCAATGAAAACTGAGTCACCAATTTTAGTTTTATGTTTGTTTTCACCATCATAGTTACAAGTAATAGTGCCTGCCCCAATATTGCTTTTCTTACCTATATCGGCGTCTCCAATGTAAGCATGATGGTTGGCTTTGGTGTTTTGTCCAATGCGGGACTTTTTCACTTCTACGAAATTTCCAATTTTTGCTGAACTATCAAGCACTGCACCATTTCTTAGCCTAGCAAATGGTCCAACCTCCACATTTTCAGCAATTTTCGAGTCTTCAATTGAACAAAATTCTTTAATAGTCGAGTTGGATCCAATCTTTGTGTTTGAGAGAACTACATTTGAACCTATTGAGACATCGTTACCAAGAACTACATTGCCTTTAATTGTGACATTGTTGCCGATCGATACATCCTTGCCAACTTTTAAAACACCCTCCACATAACAAGTGGATGTGTCTTTAAAGAATGTTCCTTTTTTCTTAGCTGCATCTATATTCAATGCAACCATAGCGTTGTAAAGGCCTTCAAGTTCTTTTTTATTATTAGCCCCAAATACCTCAAGCTCTTTTGCTTCTGTTGAGCCAATTGGAAGCTTACGTTTACTAGCGTACTCCACCAAATCAGTAAGATAGTACTCTCCTGCTTTATTATTTCTCACTAACCCTTTTAAACCATTCTTTAAAAACTCATTGTCAGCAATCATGATGCCTGTAAAAATTTCATTGATTGTTTTTTCCTGTGTTGATGCATCAGCTTCCTCTCTGATATTTGTTGGGTTCATTTTTTCGTCTCTGATAATCCTCCCATAGCCTTTTGGTTTTGTGATTTTTGAAGTAAGAATTGAGATCTTCTTGCGTTGTGCAGATTTAATAAGCTTATTCAGGCTTGCAGTAGAAATTAAAGGAACGTCCGCATATAAAACCAAGGTTTTCCCTGTGTCAGGCAAGTAGGGCGCTGCTTGTTTAACAGCGTGCCCGGTGCCAAGCCTCTCTTTTTGTTCACAAAAAATAAAATCACCTGCATTATTTTCAAGCACATATTTTTTTACTTCATCCTTTTTATAGCCCGTTACTAACACTATTCGTTCTGGTTTAAGCGCTTTTGCTGTATTTAGCGGGTATTGCACAAGCGGGAGGTCAGCTAAATTGACCAAAGGTTTTGGTTTATCTGTTTTCATTCTTCTGCCTTCACCTGCAGCAAGAATTACGATACTTAATCCCATTAAGAGATTTTAATGTTTTTTTCTTGGACTGAAACTATTTTTTACGCTTTATATTCTTTTTCAGCGCTTCTATAGCTCGGAGTTGTGAAAGTGATTGTGTTAATTGAGAAGAGGCTTCAGCAAAATCCTTTTGATCTTTTTTGTCGGAAAGCAGCTTTTCAGCTTCCTCTTTAGCCTTCAATATTTTCGCTTCATCAAGATCATCAGCCCTTTGTGCTGAATCAACAAGAATGGTGATGCTGTTGGGTTGAACTTCAGCAAATCCCCCCTCTGTAAAGAAGACCTCTTCTTTATCATCAGTGATCATTCTTACTGGACCAGGTTTTAAAATTGCCAACAAAGGCGAGTGGCCTTTAACAATCCCAAGCTGTCCCTCTTTTCCATCCATTACTACCATTTCGGCCTGGCCTTCAAAGAGGGTTTTTTCCTGTGAAATGAAACTTATATTAATCACTCTTAATTGTTTTTGCTTTCTCTAACGCTTCATCTATGGAACCGACCATATAAAAAGCTTGTTCTGGCACATCATCATGCACACCATCGAGTATTTCCTTAAAGCCTTGTATGGTGTCCTTAACAGAAACATACTTTCCAGGAGATCCTGTAAAAACTTCAGCAACAAAAAAGGGTTGAGAAAGGAATTTTTCAACCTTTCGAGCTCTAGATACTGTGTTTTTGTCATCATCCGATAACTCATCCATACCAAGAATGGCAATAATATCTTTCAGCTCTTTATATCTTTGCAACACCCCTTGAACTCTTTGAGCTACCTCGTAATGTTCTTGCCCAACAACATTTGGGTCAAGTTGTCGTGATGTTGAATCAAGAGGATCAACAGCTGGATAAATACCAAGCTCTGCAATTCTTCGTGAAAGCACAACTGTCGCATCTAAGTGTGCAAATGTTGTCGCAGGTGATGGGTCAGTTAGGTCATCAGCTGGCACATAAACGGCCTGAATAGATGTAATTGAGCCTGTTTTTGTTGATGTAATTCTTTCTTGAAGCACACCCATTTCCTCTGCAAGTGTTGGTTGGTAACCCACAGCAGAAGGCATACGCCCAAGCAAGGCTGACACCTCAACACCAGCTAGTGTATATCGATAAATATTGTCGACAAAGAGCAAGACATCTCTGCCCTCATCTCTAAATTTTTCTGCCATGGTTAAACCTGTTAGCGCAACTCTAAGTCTGTTTCCAGGAGGCTCATTCATCTGCCCATAAACAAGTGACACCTTGTCTAACACATTGGAGTCTGTCATTTCGTGGTAAAAATCATTACCTTCTCGGGTTCTTTCACCAACACCAGCAAACACAGAATATCCTGAGTGCTCGATAGCGATGTTTCTAATTAACTCCATCATGTTAACTGTCTTACCAACACCAGCACCTCCAAACAATCCGACCTTACCACCTTTCGCAAATGGACAAACAAGATCAATAACTTTAATTCCTGTCTCTAGAATTTCGTTTGAATCTGACAGTTCAACATAGGAAGGAGGTTTTCTATGTATAGGCATTCTTTCTTTTGTTTGAACGTCTCCTTTCATATCGATAGGGTCACCTAAAACATTCATAATTCTGCCAAGTGTTGCTTCACCAACAGGCACACTGATTGGAGCTTTTGTGTTCTCAACATCGAGCCCTCTTTTTAAACCTTCTGTTGTTCCCATAGCAACAGTTCTTACAACACCATCACCAAGCTGTTGTTGTGTTTCAAGCACTAAGTTGTTTTCATTAACAACCAATGCATCATAGATATTTGGAATTTGGTCTTTATCGAATTCGACATCGATCACAGCTCCAATTATTTGTTTAATTACACCTTTATCGCTCATTATTTCTCCTTTTAAATTGCCGCAGCACCTCCAACTATCTCTGATAGCTCTTGTGTAATAGATGCTTGTCTTGCGTTGTTATATAGTAGTTGTAAATCTTTAATTATTTCTTCAGCATTTTCTGAAGCATTTTTCATAGCAAGCATTTTAGCTGCTTGTTCGCAGGCATTGTTCTCAATCACTGCCTGATAGATTTGTGTTTCAATATATCTTTTTAAGAGTAGGTCTAAGATTTCTTTAGAACCAGGCTCATATATATAGTCCCAAACTTTCTTAGATTCAGTTTCTGAAGTGACATTGGAAATAGGTAACAGTTTTCTTTCAAATGGTTTTTGGCTCATTGTATTAACAAATTCATTGCCATATAGATAAACGTCCCCGATATTGCCTTGTTCAAACTCTGTTATAGCAATCTGAGCTGCACCAATCACATCTTCTGCTGTTGGAATGTCTCCTAGCCTTGATGCACTACCAAGCACTTCTGCATTTTTTAGTCTTGAGAAAACTTCTGTAGCCTTTTTTCCAAACAGTACAGCCTTAACATCTCTGCCATTCTTTTCTCTTTCGGCCATATTTTTTAAAGCTAGTTTAAAGAGGTTAGAGTTCAAGCCCCCACAAAGACCTTTATCAGTACCAACTACAATATAAATATCGGTTTTATTGCCAGTAGCTTTAAAGAAAGGGTGTTTGTATTCTGAACTTGCTCCTGCCAAATTATCAATTAGCTCAATAATTTTTTTGGAATATGGTTTGCCTTTGCTCATAGCATCTTGAGTTTTTTTCATTTTGCTTGAAGCAACCAGTTCCATTGCGGAAGTGATTTTCATAGTGTTTTGTACACTACCTATCTTTTTCCTAATCTCTTTAGTTTGTGCCATCTACCAAGAACCTTCCTTCATGAATGTGTCTAATATTTCTTTGTATTTTTTATCAAGATCATCATTCCAGTCGCCTGTTTTGTTTACTTCTTCCCAAACATCTCCGTAATTGGATTTTAGGTGGGTTCTTAAGTTTTCTTCAAATGACTGCATTTTTTCTTTCTCAATATTTGATAAGTACTTGTTTTCAATGGCATAGAGAACAATTGAAATACAAGCAACAGATCTTGGTGAGAATTGTGTCTGTTTAAATAGCTCTGTAATGCGCTGACCATTTTCTAGCTGCTCTTTTGTTGCATCATCAAGATCAGAGGCAAATTGTGAGAATGACTCAAGCTCTCTAAACTGGGCTAGTGCTAACTTAACACCACCGCCAAGTTTTTTAATTATTTTGGTCTGAGCTGCACCACCAACCCTTGATACCGAAATACCTACGTTAATAGCTGGTCTAATGCCTGAGTTGAACAAATCAGTTTCAAGGAAGATTTGACCATCTGTAATTGAAATAACATTTGTTGGAATGAAGGCAGAAACATCACTTGCCTGGGTTTCAATTATGGGTAGGGCTGTAAGTGAACCTGTTTTGCCTTTAACCTTGCCATTTGTAAACCTTTCAACATAATCAGGGTTGACCCTAGCTGCTCGCTCAAGCAATCTTGAGTGCAGATAGAAAATATCTCCTGGAAAAGCTTCTCGTCCTGGAGGCCTTTTTAGAAGTAATGAAATTTGTCTATAAGCCACAGCATGTTTAGAGAGATCATCATAGATGATTAGAGCATCTTCGCCTCTATCTCTAAAATACTCGCCCATTGTGCAACCAGAATATGGTGCAATAAATTGTAGTGACGCGCTTTCAGCGGCACTTGCTGAAACAACAATTGTGTTCTTTAAAGCATCAGCTTCTTCAAGCTGTCTAACAACAGTAGCAACAGTAGATTGTTTTTGACCAATTGCCACATAAACACAAGTTATACCTGAATCTTTCTGTCTGATAATTGCATCGACTGCAATAGCGGTTTTACCTGTTTGGCGGTCTCCAATAATCAGCTCTCTTTGACCTCTACCAATAGGCACCATAACGTCAATTGATTTGATACCAGTTTGAACTGGCTGATCAACTGATTGTCTATCAATAACACCAGGAGCAACAACCTCAATTGGAGAATTCATCTCAGCTGCTACCTCACCCTTGCCATCAATAGGTCTACCCAAAGCATCAATTACTCGACCCTTCAAACCTTCACCAACAGGAACTTCAAGAATTCTTCCTGTTGTTTTGACTTTCTGGCCTTCTTTGATATGTGCAGCATCCCCAAGAACCACAGCTCCAACTGAGTCGGTCTCAAGATTAAGCGCCATGCCTAAAGTGCCTTCGCCAAAATCAAGAAGCTCACCGTACATTGCGTCTTCTAGCCCATAAATCTGCACGATACCATCAGCAGTTGAGAGAACTTCTCCCACATTTGCTTCTGTAGCAGCTCCTTTATATCCATCAATTTTTTTCTTTACGATGCTGGATATTTCTGAAGGGTTAATTTTTGTTGTCATTTTTTCTCCTTTAATTTATTAAAACTGAATTCAATCCGTTTAATTTGTTATCGACACTTAGGTCTATTTCATTATCTTTGTACTTCAAAACAACCCCACCCATCATGGATTTGTTTATTTCATACTTGATTGGTGTAGAACCACTTATGTTTGCTGCCACAAAGGATGACACCCTTTGTTTTACATCTTCAGATGGTTCTTCATTTACTGTTACTTTCACTGGCACATTGTTTTGTCTTCTTGAGGCATAGTCTACAAAAAACCCAAAAACCTCTGGGATAAGGTCTAGCCTGCCATTGGTTGCAAGTGTTTTTATAAATGCTTGTAAGTTCGCGTCATCACCAACAAGCTCTAATGCTGCGGCAATTTTGTCATCTTTTTTTATTGTTCTATTTTTAAACATCTCTCCCAATTCCTTTTTTGGATCTGAAAGAGTTATGTTTTGAAATAACTGTACAATATCACCAACTTGCTCATTTGTTAGTGAGTTAAACAAACCTTTAGAGTAAACCTCAAGCAATTTATTCATTTCCTAAAATCGTCCAAACTTTTATCGACTGTATCTTGGTGATTGCTAAGAGACACTTCTTTAGCAACGATTTTCTTAACTGCTGCCATAACGCTTGTAGCGAAGTCTTTTTCTAGGTTTTTCTTGGCATTAACAACCTCTTTTTCAATCTCAGATTGTGCAGAACCAACAATTCTTTCTTTTTCATCGCTGGCTTTGGTTTTTGCCTCTTCAACCATTTTTTCAGACTGGCTTTTTGCGTTATCCATTATTTTCTTTGCTTCGTTTTTAGCCTTGGTAAGCATTTTTTTACTTTCTTCTTCAGCTTCTAGAATTTTTTTTGCACTCTCTTCAGAGTCTTTTAGGCCCTGTTCAATTTTTTGTGCTCTTTCTTCCATAGCAGCCAAAAGGGGTGGCCATACAAACTTCCAACAAAACCAAACAAATAGCCCGAAAGCTATCATTTGTCCAAGTAAAGTAGCGTTTAAATTCATTAGTTACGCGACAAACAATACATAGAACGCTAAACCAACTGAAATCATTGGTACCGCGTCGACAAGACCAATACCCAAAAAGTATGTAGGTCTAAGTTGATCTTCAAGTTCTGGTTGTCTAGCAATTGATTCAATAAGTTTTGAACTGAGTACTCCAGCACCCACTCCAGCACCAATTGCAGCCAGACCAAACATTAATCCTGCTCCGATAAATTTTGCAGCTTCTACTTCCATATTCACAACCTCCTTAATGTTGTTCGAATTTTTCGTGTGCCATATTCATATAAACGACTGTAAGCATCATAAAGATAAATGCTTGCAGCACAACTATAAGAATATGAAATATTGCCCAAATTAAACTTAGCGTTATCCCCGCTAAATTTAAACCTATGCCTGTAAATGTTAATTCTGCAAGATTAATTGAAACCATGCCAGCAATTAACAAAAATATCATCTCTCCCGCATATAAGTTTCCATATAACCTAAGTGCCAATGAAAGCGGTTTGGCAATTAGATCTATTATTTCGATAAACAAATTTGCAGGCAACATCCATGGCCCAAACGGATGCAGAGATATAGATTTTATAAACCCTACAAACCCTTTAGATTTGATGCTGAAGATTAAATATAAAATAAAGACTGATAGTGCTAGTGCTGCTGTTAGGTTAAGGTCTGTTGTTGGCACTACTTTTAAATAAGGAATACCAAGCAATTCAGCTGGATATGGTATCAGGTCAACAGGAACCAGGTCCATAACATTCATTAACAGCACCCAGAAAAATATTGTTAGAGCCATTGGTGCGATAAGGGTGTTTGTTGCTGCTTTAAAGGTTCCTTGTACAACCCCGTTAATAAAATCAATCATCATCTCGATGAATAGTTGTAATTTGCCTGGTTTGTATAGTGAAAAGTTTCTGGCAGCTCCGGCAAATATAAATAGAAAAATTCCACCCAGAAGAACTGAAAAGAATAGTGTGTCAATGTGGAACGCCCAAAAACCCATTGCTTCAATGTCTGTTTTGTTGTTGGCTAAATACCAACCATCCTGTGATAGCGTCTCTTTACAGTACTTTTCACCGTCATAGTCCATATTTTTATCTTGACAGTAAATTTCTTTTTCAGACGTAGTTTCACCTTTGGAATAAAACTTTCTTTCATGGCCTTCAGGCAGGGGCCCAAACACCAAATTTTGTAAGTGGTGTTCTAAATATTCTTGAAATGTACGTCCTGAACTCTCAGATGCCATAGGTGCGGGTATTTTAATGTAATTTTAGCTGTCTTTGTAGTCTTAGTTGGAAAATTTCTCAATGATTCCATCCAACTCATCATAAGAATAATATTTGATGACCATTTTGCCTTTGCCTTTCTGGTCTTCAATTGTAACTTTTGATCCTAGTTTTGAGCTCAGCGCTGATTCTAAATTAAGCTCGTCTCGTGTTTTTTGAGTTTTATTATAAGTGGCTTTAGTGGGTTGGGACAGTTTTTCTAAATCCCTTACAGAAAGCTTTTCAGCAAGTATTCTTTCAAGCAGCGCTTCTGCTTTAGCTGGATCGGTTCCCAGAAGAACTTTTGCATGTCCCTCAGAAATTGTTCCCTTTTCAAGTTCGGTTTGTGCTTTTGGTGATAGAGAAAGAAGCCTTAATGAGTTGGCAATGGAACTTCTTGGTTTTCCAACGCTTTTTGCAACCTGTTCTTGGGTGTAACCAAACTCATTCTTCAGTCTTTGATAGCCTTTTGAAACTTCTAATGGGTTTAGGTCTTCTCTTTGTACGTTTTCTAAAATTGCTATTTCAAGAGACTGGGTATTTGAAACTTTTGCAATAACTGCCGGTATTTTTTTTAGGCCTGCGAGCTTAGATGCTCTCATTCTTCTTTCGCCAGCAATTAACTCGTATCCTTTATCGGCTTCCCTCACCAATATAGGCTGTACCACGCCGTGTTTTTTTATTGACTCTGCAAGCTCTTGCAGCTTTTTCTCATCAAACGAAAGCCTTGGCTGGTATTGGTTTGTTTTAATTTGGGTGAGGGCAATTTCGTTTTTGTCTTTTGCTTCAGTTGTTGGTTTTTTTGCTGTTGTTTTTGGTTTTGGTTTTGTTGTTTTTGGAGAAGCAACGTCGCCCAAAAGTGCTTGAAGGCCTTTATTTAGAGATGTTTTTTTTGGCATTTTCAAATTTCCTTATAAATTCACCTGAGAGACTTAGGAATGCTTCTGCTCCAATAGACTTTATATCATAATCAACTATAGATTGGCCATAACTTGGTGCTTCGGCAAGCCTCACGTTTCTTGGAATAATTGTATTTAAAACTTCTTTTTTAAAGTGTGTTTCAAGTTGGTCTGATACCTCTCTAGTAAGCCTGTTTCGCCAATCAGCCATTGTTCTGAGTATGGCAACTATTTTGATGTTTAGTTTAAGGGCTTGGTTGAGCTCTTTGATTGTTTGTTTTAAGGTCACCAACCCTTCCAGGGCGTAATACTCACACTGAACAGGAACCATTACGTTTTTACAATACTCCATGGCATTAATTGTTAGCAGGTTTAGGGCTGGTGGACAATCAATAATTATGTAATCAAACCCTTTCTCAATTTTTTTTAAATTATTAGAGAAGAATTTCTCTCTATTTGGAGTTTTTTCAATGATTTTTTCTGTTGCGACCAGGTTCGTGTTTGATGGAATTATTTTATAGCCGCCTGTGGCTTCTAGAATATATTCTTTAATGTCGTCTTTGTTTTCGAAATACTCGTACAAAGATGCTTCGGAGTGTTTGTCGGCTCCAGCTGCAGATGTTGCGTTACCTTGCGGATCTATATCAATAAGCAGTACTTTTCTTTTTGCTTTTGCGAGAGAGGCAGCAAGATTAACTGCTGTTGTTGTTTTTCCAACACCTCCTTTTTGGTTTGTAATGGCAATTTTAACTGTCATAAATTTCTAAGACCACCATACTTTCTTTGTTATGGGAATAGGTGTGTCTCTTGTAATCATATATCAAAGGAGCTGCGTCCAATAACTCTTGATGTGTTTTTTCGTTGTCCTTTTTAATTAACATTAGGTTTTTTTTGTTTTTTTTGTTTTTGTTGACCTCTATTGTTTTTTTAACTGAGCTAAATGCTTTGGTCACGATGGTGTGTTTCTTTTGTTCTATATGATCTTCGGTTCTGGTGTGAATTGGTTTTATATTGTTTAGTTGTAGGTTTTTTATTGCTTTTGTCTGGAAATTAATTTTTTTAAGATTACTGTCAATGGTCACTATGCTTAAAGAGCTGTCCATCACGCCCCACACCAGCCCTGGAAGGCCTGCGCCCGAGCCGCAATCAACTACTGTTTTTTCTAGGCCTGTTTTGCAAGCATGAAGAGCTTTGACACAGTCGATAATCTGTTCTTTGTATAGCTTCTCTATATTTTTATATCCGGTAAGGTTGTGTTGGGTGTTTCGGTCGATTATTTGCTCTGCAAGCGCCTTAAGGTTTTTTTCTTGTGTTTTAGTTAGCTCTAATTGCATCGATTTTTTTCAAATGGATTGTTAAAACATTAAGGGCTGCTGGTGTAATGCCTTCAAGCAATGATGCTTCGTGTAAGTTTTTGGGTTGGGTTTTGTTTAGTTTTTCTTGAAGTTCTCCAGACAAACCTACCACCTCTTTGTAATCAAATATCAGCCCCAACTCAAACTCTTCTAAGTTTTTCATTTTTTCAAGCTCTCTTTGCTGTTTTACAACATATCCTGAATATCTTATGTCGTAATATGTTTCGAGAAACTTTTGTCCTGAAAGTTTCACAATCTTGCCCACATCTTTTTCGCTATAGTCATTTCTTTTGCAAAGATCTGTTGCTGTTTTGGTTTTGTCACCAATTTTTATTTTGGTAGTGTCTAGTGTTTTCTTTATTTTTTTCTTTTGTGATTCTTTTTCTAAAAATATTTCTTTCCTTTCCTCAGATATAATGTTGTATTTAGTCGCTGTCTCAAACATTCTTTGGTCAGCGTTGTCTTGGCGCAATATTAGTCGGTGCTCTGCTCTTGATGTGAACATTCTATAGGGCTCGCTAACACCAAACCTGGTGAGATCATCTACCAACACCCCTAAGTAGCTTGTTTGTCTTTGAGGAATCCATGGGTCTTCATGTTTTATTAAAAGAGCTGCATTAATCCCTGCAACAATGCCTTGTGCTCCCGCCTCTTCATAGCCTGTGGTGCCGTTTATTTGCCCTGCCAAAAAGAGGTTTTTTGTGTTTTTTAGTAACAGGGTTTTGTCTAGGTTTCTTGGGTCGATATAGTCGTACTCCACGGCGTATCCGTATTGGTGAATTTTTGCCTGCTCAAAGCCTGCTATTGATCTTATGTATTCTTCTTGTGTGTCTTTTGGCAGGCTTGTAGATATCCCATTCGGGTATACCCAATCTGTGTTAAGCCCTTCAGGTTCTACAAATATTTGGTGGCTCTCTTTGCCAGAAAACCTGGTTATTTTGTCTTCTATTGATGGGCAATATCTGGGCCCAACTCCACTGATCAGGCCTGAATACATGGCTGATCTTTTTATGTTGTTTTTAATGATTTTGTGTGTTGTTGGGTTTGTTTTTGTGATGTGGCATGAGACTTGTTTAGGGTGTTGGTTTTTTTGCCCCAAATACGACATGTAGGTTTCTTTTTCATCTCCTGGTTGAATTTCAAGCTTGTCATAATTAATTGTTTTGCTCGAAAGTCTTGGAGGGGTGCCTGTTTTGAGCCTACCAGTGGTGATGTTTAGGTTTGTAAAAAACTTTTCTAGTCCTGCTGATTTGTCTTCATCAATTCTGCCGCCTTCCTGTTTGTTATCGCCTATTAAGATCGAACCATTTAAGAAGGTGCCTGTTGTTAACACGTATGCTTTTGCTTTGTACTCTTCTTTAGCCCCAACCGCTGAAAGGACTTGGCCTTTTTCAAATAAAAAATCTTTAATCTCATCTTCTATTACAGTAATTCCTTCTTTTATCAGTTTTTTTTGTATTGTTTTTTCGTATATTTCTTTGTCAGTTTGTGCTCTGGTTGCCTGAACAGCAGGCCCTTTTTTCTTGTTGAGTGTTTTGAACTGTATGCCCGCTAGATCTGTTGCTTCTGCCATATATCCACCCAAAGCATCAATCTCTTTAGCTAGGTGCGTTTTCCCAATCCCTCCAATTGCTGGATTGCAAGACATTCTTCCTGATTTGTCTTTGTCTAAAGTAATCAAGGCAACATTTAAACCAAAGCGTTTTCCAACCAAGGTTGCTTCAACACCTGCATGCCCACCTCCTATTACTACTAAATCAAATATATATGTCATCTTTTTTTTATTGTTTTTATTAAGTGTTTAGTTTTCTGTTAATAAGTCGTGATTATAGCGTTTTGTAAGGACCTCAGCCAAACAAAAGCCTGAGTAATCTCTGTTGGTATCCTTTTAGTTTGTAATGTTCTTGGTGTTCATAAGGTGTTAATAAATACTTATCAACATTTAATAAACAGCAAAACTATTTCCCTATACAGAACTTATTAAATATTTGGTCCAAAACATCCTCATTGTCAAAAGTACCGTTAATCTCTTCCAACAAAACAAGACTATCTCTAAGGTTTTGTGATGTTTGTTCGTAATAATCTGACGCAACCCCAGAGTTTTTAAGCAGAGCCACAACACCGGACAAACCTCTATAAATCCTTTCAGACACAAGATCACTGTCAAAATCATCTCTAACCGCTTTTCCAATAGCGTGCGAAAGATCTTCGATGCCTTCGCCTGTTTTGGCAGACACACAATAAACACCCTTCACTTTGCTCTTATGGCTATCTGTTTTGTTTAAAACAACCATACCATCAGTTTTGTTGCTAACCTTTTCAGGGCTATCAAAAACATAAACAACCAGATCAGCACCCTCAACCGCACTCTTTGCCATTTCAATCCCCATATCTTCTATATCAGAAGATGTTTGGGATCTTAAACCGGCCGTATCTTCGAGCTCAACATCTATACCATCAACAAACATCCTTTTTCTAACCACATCTCTTGTTGTTCCTGGTGTTGGTGAAACAATAGCTACACCCTCACCCAAAAGAGCATTAAAAAGAGACGACTTTCCCACATTGGGCTCACCAAACAAAACAACAGTTTTCTTTTTAGATTCAGCGCTATAAGGCTGGTAGTTCTTCAACAAGCTTTCGACAGAAGCGCTTAGAGAGCCAACCATTTTCTTAGACTTATCAACCGAAAGGTCGCCCACATCTTCTTCATCTGAAAAATCTAACTGGGACTCTATCGTTGCTAGAGCCTCAGTAATTTTTTCTGCTAAGTCAGATAGCTTTTTACCCAGAAGACCGCTTCTAAAATCTTCAAGAGCAGCAAGCTCCTGGACGGAGCCAGCTTGAATGCCGGTCATAACAGACTCAGCGTCTGACAATGACATTTTGTTGTTAACGAATGCTCTTCTTGTGAACTCTCCTTTTTCAGCTTCCCTGAGACCGAACTCACTCAAGACCGCCAATAAGCGAGACACTATTAATGGATTTCCATGACAATGAATTTCTACAACATGCTCGCCAGTGTATGAACTTGATCCGGGAAAATTTAAAACCAGACACTGATCGGAAAAATCGCCAAGATCTAAAGACCGCAACCAGGACCCCTTTTTATCAATAGGGATATTTAAAAATTTTATAAAACCTTTTGAAAAACCACTGCCAGAGACCCTTATAACAGCTACAGCAGAACGCCCAATAGGGGTTCCTAGGGCGTATATTGAATCAGCCACTTGTTTTTTCTACGCGCCCAAGGATTAAGACCTGAGGAATGATTGATAGCGCCATGTTTATAACAGAATAAATCACCACACCAGCGGGCATAAACAAAAATATAAGCGTGATCATGGGTGGGAAAACAACCATCATTTGTTGTGCAATTTGCGCCTGCATCCCCTGAGAAGACTGTGGGGGTTTCGGCATCATTTTCTGTGACAAATACATCATCACACCCATTAGAATAGGGGTTATAAGGAAGGGGTCAGACTCGGCAAGATCAGGGATCCATAAAAACGATTCACCCCTAAACTCAAAAGCCTCTCTTGTTACCCAAAACATAGCCAAAAAGATCGGTATTTGGGGAATCATTGGAAAACACCCTGCAAATGGATTAAATTTTTCCTTCGAATAGAGCTGCATCATCTCCATACCAAGTTTTTGTCTATCGTTTTTGTGTCTTTCTTGAATTTCTTGTAGTTTTGGTTGCAACCTTCTCATCTTAACCATTGAGTTTATTTGCATGATTTGAAGAGGAGACAAAACAGCCTTAAAAAGAATGGTTAACAAAATTATCGCCACGCCCCAATTGCCAACCCAGCCATAAAAGAAGTTTAAAAGAACAATAAACCATTCCCCAACACCATAAACAAAACCCAAATCCAGGTTGTATTTAAAATGAGGGGCCACCACCTCTAAAATATCTTTTTGTTTTGGGCCAATATAAATTTTTGTTTGAGAAACCAGTTGCCCGTTTTCAATCACAGGGTCTTCTGTAAGACCAAACCGATACAACCCATTTCTATCCACCGGGTAGAGAGATAGTTTTTGTTGCTCTTCATCATTAAAAACAGCAACTACAAAATGTTTTTGAGAGTACCCAACCCAATGACCAAGATAATCCTCTCTTTTACTTACAGACGACAGCTGCTCGTCATTAAACACATCCTCTGACGTGCTGTATGCAAGGTGGTCTCTTGAAAATGACACCCCATAATCAATTGATTTTTTATTTTCTCTGTAAAAGGTTTTAAAAAAAGGCACAGTGCCAAAAGTAGCAGTGCTTAAATCAAGCCTATCCTCCACAAACAAGATGTGCTTATCTTCGAAATAATAGGTTTTTGTAAGCCTGTTCCCAGAAGCGTCATCTGCTGATATTTTCAAATAGTCATCTGAAAAATTTTCCACAACAAAAGGCGAGTTATTGGCAAAACCCGACACAGAGCTTTTAAAATAAAACCTTAAAGATTCGTCATCTGACATCAGTCTTGTTTTAAACAGACCATCTCTTTCTTGTTTTTCCAAAACATAAGCCTTTCTTAAAGAACCATCATTAAGGTCTATGTAAAGATCAAGGTTGTTATTTCTAATGTTTATTGTGTCGGTGGGAATAAAGTCTGATTGAAGCTCAATAGATCTCTCCAGCTTTTGTTT
Source organism: uncultured SAR86 cluster bacterium (assembly GCA_902535365.1). GTDB lineage: Bacteria > Pseudomonadota > Gammaproteobacteria > Magnimaribacterales > TMED112 > TMED112. The sequence continues at coordinate 79,063 of CACATF010000001.1, read as the reverse complement.
TTTATCTTGGGTATTCCACTCAAAAATTAAAAACAACAACAACAACAAAGTGCTGCCTGCAAAAAAAAGTCTCGGATTAAACATTTCTAAAATATTTCTCCAACTCCACATCAAAAGAAGCTGGAACGCTGTTAAATTTTACCAAAAAATTACCACCATGAGACCGAGAAATATTTTTTCTAAACATTTCTTTTACTCTTCTTCTTAAATTATTTCTCTCTACAGCAAGCGCCACAACCCTCTTGGGCACCAAGACTATTATTTTAGATACAGAGTCATCATTTTTTTGAAAATGCACATCCAACCCCTTAACAATGGAAGTTTTTGACCACAAAAACATATCCTTTCGGATTTTTTTCATACGGTTTTCTTTTGAGAGTGTGAGTTTGTTTTTTTCCAAAACTAGACAGCTAAAGACTTTCTGCCCTTCGCTCTTCGATTAGACAGAACAGATCTACCAGCTTTTGTAGACATTCTTTCTCTAAAGCCGTGTGTTCTCTTTCTCTTTATGTTTGTAACTTTTAGTGTCCTTTTCATTTTTTATCCACAGTTTTTTCACAAAAAAACAATGTATTTATTACATGTTTTTAAAAGCTTAAGTATTATAAACTTATCGGCATGTCTAACAAGGTTTCATCAATAAATATTTTCAACAAAAGCGTTAAGCAGCTTGAAAAGGAAATTAATACCACAGAGTTCAACTCATGGATTAAACCCCTCCAGTTTGATTTAAAGGAAAACAACTTCACAATTTATGCGCCAAATAGTTTTGTTGAAGACTTCTTTAAAGATAAATATCTTCCACAGATTACCAAGTTCTTAGAAACACACCTTGGAAGAAACAAATTTATTTTAAATGTTTCTGTTAAGCAGTCCGCACAAACAAAACCAACAACAACAGGGCTAAATAAAAACTATACTTTTGAAACTTTTGTATCAGGCAAGTCAAATCAAATAGCTTTTGCTGCAGCTCAACAGGTTGCAGAACAAGCAGCACAAACCCAATACAACCCGTTGTTTGTTTACGGTGGTGTTGGTTTGGGGAAAACACACCTTATGCACGCAATAGGCAACAAACTCCTAGAAGACAGACCAAACGCAAAAATTTGTTATGTACACTCTGAGAGGTTTGTGAGTGATATGGTAAAAGCCCTTCAGCTTGGAGCAATAAATGAGTTTAAGAAGTTTTATAGAGGTCTTAATGCCCTACTAATTGATGATATACAGTTTTTTGCAGGCAAAGAACAATCACAAGACGAACTATTCCACACCTTTAATAGCTTAATTGAGAGTGGAAATATAATGATTTTTTCATGCGACAGGTACCCTAAAGAAATTGAGGGCCTTGAAGACAGGCTGAAATCACGTTTTGGGTGGGGGCTCTCTGTTGTTATAGATCCACCAGCCCTAGAAACAAGAACAGCTATTCTTCTACAAAAAGCCGAAGAAATGGAAATCAATTTACCAGAAGACTGTGCCTTTTTTATCGCACAACAAGTTAAGTCAAATGTGAGAGAGTTAGAGGGCGCTTTAAAAAGAGTTGCTGCTAACGCGAAATTTGCCAAAACCGATATAGATATAAACTTAATTAAAGATTCTTTAAGAGATGTTTTGGCTATTCAGGCAAAAATGGTAACCATAGGCAACATCCAAAGAGTTGTGTCTGATTATTACAACATTAAGCTTAGTGATTTATTGTCTAAAAGAAGAAACAGGTCCATCACAAGACCTCGTCAAATTGCAATGTCACTTGCCAAAGAGCTTACAAACCACAGCCTTCCTGAGATAGGAGAAGCTTTTGGTGGCAGGGACCATACAACCGTTATTCATGCTTGTGAAAAAACAAAAGAACTTAAAAAAGAAAACTTAGAGATAGATGAAGATTACAAAAAGCTAAGAAGAAGTTTATCCGCTTAAAATGAAGTTTACAGCCAATAAAGAACAAATAATAAACGAGCTTCAATCTCTTGCTGCTGTTGCAGACAAAAAACAAACACTACCAATTTTAAGCAACATCCTTGTTAAGTGTGAGGGTTCAACGGTTAAGCTTCAAAGCACAGATCTTGAAGTTGAGCTTGAGGTGGAAATCTTCGATATAAATGTTGAAAGACCCGGCGAAATAACTATTCCTGCAAAAAAAACAGCTGACATAGTGAGAGAGCTTCCAGATGGAGATGTTAGTTTTGAATTAGATGAAGGCAGCAGCAAACTTACAGTTAAATCCAAATCCGGAAGATACAGTCTTTCTACAATTCCTGGAGCAGACTTTCCTGAATTTGATAGTGTAAAAAGCGAGAATATTTTTTCTATAAAATCATCTCAACTATTGGAGCTTTTCCAAAAAACATCATTTGCTATGGCCAATCAAGATTGGAGGCATTATTTAAACGGATGTCTGTTTGAAAAGTCTCTAAATGCCCTAAACATGGTCGCTACAGACGCACACCGACTAGCTATATATAAGTCTGAGTTAGCAGGAGAAGGTGATTTTAGTGGAATTATTCCACGAAAAACAACCATAGAGTTGATGAAAATCCTTCCCAAAGAAGATGTTGAGATCCAGTTCTACATCAATGCAAACAACATAGTATTTATGTCTAAAAAATTTACATTTAAATCCAAATTGATCGATGGAAACTACCCTAACTATAACCAGGTTATTCCGACTGGAGATGGTGTATCAATTTCATTAAAAAGAAAAGATCTTATTAATACCCTTTCACGTGTTTCAGTTTTGTCTAGTGAAAAATTCAAAGGAGTGAAGCTTAGAACTGAAGAAGGTAAGCTAGAAGTATCAGCACACAACCCCGACCAGGAGTCTGCGGAAGAAAAACTTGATTTTCACGGGGATTCAGGCATTTTTGACATAGCATTTAATGTAAATTATTTGAGAGAAGTGCTCGCTACCATTGAGGATAAAGAAATCACAATGACAAGTTTTGGCAAAGACAGTAGCGCACTTATTAAAAGCAGTGATCCAAACCAAACATTAGTTCTAATGCCTTTGCTTCTATAGTGATCATTCAAGACCTAAAAATAGAAAACTTCAGGTGTTATGACTTTGCTGAAATAACATTTGATAAAGGGATTAATCTAATTCATGGACAAAATGGATGTGGAAAAAGTTCATTAATAGAAGCAATACAACTAAATTTATCTGGGAAATCATTCAGAACAACAGAAATTGACACCATTATTCGAAAAAATAACTCATTTTTGCAATCTTTGGTTACTTTCGAAGATAATAAAGGAATAAAAATAACTAAAGAAAGAGACAAAAGAGCAAAAATAACTGATATCGAGTCTAAAAAAAGCAAAAATTATAAATTTTTAGTAGAAAATTACCCTTTATGTTTGGTTGAAAACAATGAGTTTTTCTTTACAGACGCGAATCCGGAGACAAAAAGAGTATTTTTAAACAAAACATTGTTCTACGTGGAACAAAATTTCAATTTTACAGAAAATATTTTAAAAAAAATTATAAAAAGCCGCTCAAACTGCTTAAAACATCAAAAATTTGATGAAATAAACTACTGGAATGACAAATTAGTTGAGATCGAACCTCAAATTACTGAATCATGTACAAAAATTATAGATAGATTTAATCATGAAATAAAAAATAACACCTATGTAGAGGTATTTTCAGAAAAAAATGCTTGGATTAAAGATATAAGCTTAGGTTATAATCCTGGATTTAACAAAAACACTCCCTTTAAAGATGTTTTGTTAGAGAATTTATCAAAAGATAAGGCGCTATTCAGAACATCCAGCGGGCCGCATAAAAGATTTTTTAAAATAAATGTTCAAGATACAGACGCAAGCTTAATATTATCCAGAGGCCAACAAAAGATAGCATCTATAGTCTTACACTTAGTTCAAAGAGAAATAATTAAAAATGATACAGGTATCAGCCCTATACTTTTAATGGATGACATTTCTTCTGAATTAGATAAAGATAATGCTAATTTAATGTTAAAATACCTTATAAATAACAGCATACAAACAATCATGACATCCATTGAAAACAATCATTTTTTTAATACAGATGGGGTTTGTATGTTCCACGTAGAACAAATAGGAGATCTCTCAAATGTCAGATAATACGTACAGTTCAGACAGTATCAAAGTTTTAAAAGGGCTTGAAGCGGTTAAAAAAAGACCAGGCATGTATATTGGTGATACCGATGATGGTACAGGCTTACACCATATGGTTTTTGAGGTACTTGATAACTCAATCGATGAGGGCCTTGCTGGTTACTGTAATCAAATAGATGTTGTTATTGGCAAGGATGGCTCTGTGTCTGTTGCAGATAATGGAAGAGGAATACCAGTCGATAAACATGAGGAAGGCGCATCTGCTGCTGAAGTGATTATGACTGTTCTTCATGCCGGGGGAAAGTTTGATGAAAATAGTTATAAAGTATCAGGGGGTTTGCATGGTGTAGGGGTCTCTGTAGTAAATGCCTTAAGCAGCAAGCTTATTTTAGAAATTGAAAGACAAGGATCTAAATATAAACAAGAATACGCAGATGGTTTTCCTCAAACCGAGCTAGAAACTGTCGGCAAAAGCGATAAAACTGGCACAAAAGTTACTTTTATTCCATCAAAAGAGATATTTTCTCAAACAACCTTCGATGTAGATATTCTTATAAAGAGGATTAGAGAGCTTTCATATTTAAACCAAGGAATAGGTATAAGCATTCTAGATGACAGAACTGGCAAAAGTTATGACTTTAAATCTGATGGCGGTTTATTGGAGTTTGTAAATTATTTAACAGGCAAAAAAGAAACTGTCGGAACACCATTTTATGCACAAGCCAATATGAAGGGCATAGGCGTAGAGATCGCTGTGCAATGGACCAATACTTATAGAGAAAACGTTCAATGCTTTACAAATAACATTCCCCAAGTAGATGGCGGAACACACTTAGCCGGCTTTAGAGGAGGGCTAACAAGAGTTATTAAAAATTTCATAAAGAAAGAAGATTTAATGAAAAAGAAAGAGGTTGAGATAACTGGAGAAGATGTCAGGGAAGGGATGATAGCGGTGATATCGTTAAAAATGCCTGATCCAAAATTCTCATCACAAACCAAAGACAAGCTTGTATCTTCAGAAGCTCGTCCAGCTGTTGAAGCATTGATTAACGACTATTTTATGGACTTCCTGCTCGCCAACAAAGCTCAAGCAAAGGAAATTCTCGCAAAAGTATTAGAGGCTGCCTATGCGCGTGAGGCTGCAAGGAAGGCAAAAGAAATGACTAGAAGAAAAGGTTTGCTTGATATTGGGGGCTTGCCAGGAAAGTTAGCTGATTGCCAAGAGAAAGACCCAACCATGTCAGAGCTATTTTTAGTTGAGGGAGATTCTGCAGGTGGATCTGCTAAACAAGGCAGAGACAGAGGGTTTCAGGCGATTCTACCGCTAAAAGGTAAGATAATTAATGTTCAAAAAGCAAGACTTGATAAGGTTTTATCATCCAATGAAATTGGAACACTGATTACAGCTCTTGGAACAGGGATTGGAGTTGATGAATTTTCACTAGAGAAATTAAGGTATCACAGAATCATAATAATGACTGACGCAGATGTCGACGGATCCCATATTCGAACTCTTTTATTAACATTCTTTTACAACCAAATGTATGACCTACTAGAAAATGGACACATTTATCTTGCTTTACCACCTTTATATAAAATTAAAAAAGGCGGCAAGACACATTATGCAAAAGATGATGAAGAAAAAGATGAAATTTTAAAAGCCATTAGAGAAGATGGTTCTGAAAGCTCGAGAGCCCCAGAAATACAGAGATACAAGGGTCTTGGAGAAATGAACCCAGAACAATTATGGGAAACAACATTTGATCCTAAGCATCGAAGACTCGTTCAAATTACACTAGACGATGCAAGAGAAATGGTTGATGAGATTTTTGAAACCTTAATGGGTGACCAAGTTGCTCCAAGAAGAGAATTTATTGATGACAATGCTCTGAGAGCAAAGAATGTTGATATTTAAAATGTCTCTTTGAAATAATTAACCACTTCATCGACTGACATTCTTTTTTGTTCCATGCTGTCTCTGTCCCGAACAGTTATTGTTTCATTCTCTAAAGACTCAAAATCAACAGTTATACATATAGGTGTGCCAACTTCATCATGTCTTCTGTAATTCTTTCCAATATTTCCACTGTTCTCTAACAATACCCGCCCCATACCAAGCTTTTGTAAGGTATTTTTAATATTTTTAGCCATTGTGACGAGGTTTTTATCATTCTTCTTAAGAGGTATCACAGCAGCTTTTATGGGTGATAGGTGTGGCTTTAATTTCAACACAACTCTTTCTTTACCATCTATGTCTTCAACAAAATAAGATTCATTTAAGATGGCAAGAAAAGCTCTATCAACCCCTGCTGAAGGCTCAATTACAAAAGGGACAAACCATTTATTACCCTCATCTTGTAGCGCTAGTTTTGAATTAGAGTTTTTGTTTTCTGCTACTTTGGCTGTTAGTTTTAATTGATCTTGGTCTTTTGAATGTGATCCTAGATCAAAATCTGTTCTGTTCGCTATTCCTTCAAGTTCTTCAAGACCATGTGGAAATTTATACATTATATCTACTGTTGCTTTTGAGTAATGAGCCAATTCATCTGATGGAACATCATACAGCTCAAGACTATCCTTCGACACTCCTTGTTCTGTCCACCACTCTAATCTAGTTTCAACCCAATCTTTGTGGCTTTTTTCATCCTCCCCGGGCTTTACAAAATATTCCAGCTCCATTTGCTCAAACTCTCGAACCCTGAAAATAAAACTTTTCAAAGTTATTTCATTTCTAAAAGCTTTCCCCATTTGGGCAATTCCAAAAGGCACCATTCGTGATGTTGAATCAACCACATTTTTAAAATTAGTAAAAATTTGTTGTGCTGTTTCTGGTCGTAGGTAGGCGAATGATGACCCATCATCAATTGGACCCATATTGGTCTTAAACATTAAATTAAACGGCCTAGCATCTGTGAGATCCTTTTTATTACAATCAACAACCGATTTCTTGGTTAATGAGCAAGAAGAGCTTTCCAAGTGGTCTGCACGCCACCTGCCATTGCATTTTTTACAGTCAATAAGTGGATCTGTGAATGTTTCTTCGTGCCCTGAGTGCTTTAAAACAACAGGTTTTGTAAGGATAGAGGCATCTAAACCCTCTACATCATCCCTTTCATAAACTATTGACTTCCACCAGGAGTTTTTTATGTTATTTTTAAGTTCCACACCCAAAGGGCCATAATCATACAAGCCTTGGGTTCCACCATAAATCTCGCTTGATTGAAAAATAAAACCTCGTCTTTTACAGAGAGCTATGAGTTCATCGATATTTTTTGCTGGCAATTGTCGTTCCTATTGTATGCTAATTAGGTATTTTATTATTTTAAGTATGATTCGGATACTTTTTAAGTCAATTTCAATAATTCCGTGGCCAATACTTAGGTTTCTTTCATGGGTTTTGGGCCACTTAGCTATATTGTTAAATGTCAGCGCGTACAAAGTGACCAAAAAAAACCTAATCTACTGTGGTTTTAATGATGAAAAACTTATCAAGCAAAGTTTTTTATACACCATGGAGCTTTTGTTTGAATACCCTTATATTTGGGGGAATCCAAACAACTACAAAAAACTTGTAGAAAACCCTGAAAACATAGTTCAGGATGAAAATCCAAAAATTTTTATGACTATGCACATGGGTTGTGTGGATGTAATGTTATTTTTGATATCAGAAAAAAACAAAGGCATAAATATTTTATATACACCAGCCAAAAACAAGAATATTGAAAAAGCTATAAAAGAAAGCAGATCCGAAAAGGGCGCAAAACTTATTCCTGCTAATATGTCCGGAATTAAATCATTGCTTTCTAAATTTAATCAAAAAGAAGATTTTGTGATTGCTTCAGATTTAGTCCCGCACACCAATAAAGAAACTTACAGCTATTTCTTTAACCAAGAGTGCTTAACTGTCGATATTATAGAAAAACTCTCATTTAGAGGGTCTCATAATTTATATTTTATTTACTTCACGAAAGGTGAAAATAAAAAATATAAGCTCAATTGTAATAAGATCTCACAAAAGATAAATATGTTAGAAATGAATCAGTTATTTGAGCATGCAATTAAGGAATCAATTCCACTTTATGGTTGGGAGTACAAAAAGTTTAGGAAATTAAGAGGTAACCAAAAAAATATTTATTGATTAGCTGCGCCAGTATGCTGGTACTAGTAAAATTAAAACACCAAATAACTCCAACCTCCCTACAATCATCGCAGAAGCAAGTGTAATTTTTGAGAAATTGCTTAATGATGAGTAGTTTTCTGATAGCTCTCCTAGTCCAGGGCCAAGATTGTTGATTGCAGCTGCAGTTCCAGCGAACGACGAGTAAAAATCAACGTTTTGAAAAATTAATACAAACATAAAAATCAGAAAAAATGTTATGTAAATGGCTATAAATGAAAATACAGCTTCAATTTGAGAAGGTTGTATTTTTTCATTATTCATTTTCGCATGCGCAACTGCATTCGGGTGCATTAATTTTGTGATATTTGTAAAACCAACACGCAATAACATTAAAACTCTCCAGGCTTTCATGCCCCCACCAACAGAACCAGAGCATGCCCCAATAAAAGCTATGATAAAAATAAACAATGGAACTACAGTTCCTAAATTATTTAGGGGCTCAAGGGTAAACCCAGTAGTTGTAACAATTGAAACGGTTTGAAAGATTCCAAAACGCAAAGAATCATAGAAGCTCATACCTTCTTTTACATTTAAAGTAATTACAGAAACAAGCACAGCAAACAAAACCACCACCAAGAAAAACTTAAACTCATCATTTTGTAAATAATATTTAATTGTTCCTTTTGAAAGCGATAAAAAATGAAGACCAAAATTCATTGCAGAGAGCAACATAAATATGGTTGCAATACTTTCGATTGCTTGGTTATTAAAATGACCAAAATTATCGGTGTATATTGAAAAACCACCAATTGATACAGTACTAAATGAATGAGTAGCTGCTTCAAACAGAGTCATTCCAGCTGCCCAGTAAGCAAAAACACAAACTACAGTAAGAAGAAAATAGAATCCTAACAATGATCTTGCTGTTTCTCTTAGCCTTGGTGAAAAGCTTTTATCAGCAAACCCAGAAGTTTCTGCCTGAAGCACTTTCATGCCCCCTGATACAGCAGGAATTATTGCCAAAACAACAATTACTAACCCGACACCGCCGGCCCATTGGAGTAACTGCCTATAGAGCAACAAGTAATCTGGATAGGACTCTATGTTTTGTAAAACTGTAGAACCAGTTGTTGTTAAACCAGACACAGCCTCAAAAAATGAATCACTAAAACTTAAGCCTTGATAATAGAACGGCAAAGAGGCTATTAATGAAATAAACACCCAACATACAAAAGTTATTAAAAAACCGTCTCTTGGAGTATAAGAAAACTTTTTTCGCCTCAATGTGAACATTATTAATAATGAGTAAAATAATGATCCAACACATATGTTTAATAATATTTGATCAAGATTGTTATTTATTGCACCAAACACTAGAGCTGGCAAAGCAACAAATGTACTGAAAAATAAAACAGTTGGCCCTAAAAATCTCAGTAACTTAAGAGTGGTATTCATTTATATCTATTATAGAAGTCTTCTATATCATCCTTGTTCTTATAAAAGACAATTAAATGATCATTATCTAAAATTTCAGTTGCTCCATGAGCCATTAAGATATCTTCATCTCTTTTGATGCAGGGAATATCGATATTTTCATTAAGATCTAAATCCCCAACTGTTTTTCCGGAAATATTTTTAACTCTGTCATCAATTAATAATTCGATAGCTTCTGCCTTACCCTTTTTAACTTTATGCACATTAGAGACTGTACCCTTTCTTATGTATTTAAGAATATGTGAAACGGTGATCTGAACAGGAGAAATGATAATGTCCAACTCATTTTTACCAACAAGATCAAAATAAGCTTCATTATTAATAATTGTTACAGTTTTTTTAGACCCAAGCTTTTTCGCCATTAAAGAGCACAAAACATTTGACTCATCATCATGGGTAACAGCAACAAACACATCGCAATCTTGAATAGATTCAGAATCTAGAAAGTCTTTATCCGCCGCATCTGCATTCAATACTAAAACATTATCAAGAGCCTCATTTGCTAATTCAGATTGTTCTTCACATTTTTCAATTAACTTTATATTAAAGTCTTCATTTGTTTTCTTAGCTAATGATTTTCCAATGTTCCCAGCCCCCGCAATATATATATTCTTATATTTGCTTTCTAATTTTTGCAGCTCTCTTGTGACATCGCTTATATGTTTTTCATCTGCAATAAAAAACACTTCATCACCATCATTTATAACTGTTTCACCATTAGGAATAATCAGCTCATCATTCCTATAGATGGCTGGTATTCTTGTTTCGTAGTCAGGTAAATCATTTTTAAGCTCTTTGATTTGGCGACCTACCAAAAGCCCAGATGTTTTTGCTCTTACACTAACTAGTTTTATGGAACCTTCTGCAAAATCAAGGATTTCAAGAGATCCTGGATGATGAAGTAAGCTGTTAATCTCATCTGTTATTAAATCTTCTGGATTGATAAAGTAATCAACAAAAGGGGTTATTTCCTTGGCAATTTTTGTATATTCGGAGCCTTTAAGCCTACAAACAATTCTTCCAGCATTAAATTTATGCTTACCGACAATAGATGCAAGCAAGTTTGTTTCTTCAGAGTCTGTTAAACATAGAAGCAATGATTCATCGTCTAAACCACTCTGAGATAATGTTCTTGGTGATGAGCCATTTCCGCAAACAGTCTTAATTCCTTCTATTGATTTTAATGGTTCAAGGTTTTTTTTATTGTTGTCAATGACAACAACATCGTTTTCTTCTGATGACAGCTCTTTAGCGACACTGCTTCCTATTGAGCCCCCTCCTAAGATAATGATTTTCAACTTAAATTCTCCCCAGGTGAAATTATAGCTCTTTTTGAGTTAAAGAAATCACCTGCATTGATTAGTTTTTTGCCCGGAAACTGGACGCTAGCAATCTTTATCACACCATCACCACAAAAGACTTCTAATCCATCCTTTGTGAATGATTTTATTTCGCCAGCATTTTTAGTATTTTTCGAGGAGCAACACATGTCATGAACAGTAACCAATTCACCTCCAAGCTTAAAGAAAGTCCTGGGCCATTTTTTGAGCCCTCTGAATTTATCAATTATCTCCTTTGATGAAAGGTTCCAATCAACCAACCCCTCGTCTTTATGTATTTTTTCAGCCATACTGGCTTCGCTGTGGTTTTGTTCTTTTGCTTTCAGGCCACCAAAAACAATCTTTTCTATTACAGTGTTTATCTTCTTTAAAGATAATGCCAGTAGCGCATCTTCAAGTTGAAAAATATCTGAACTACCAATTTCATGGACATAAGACTCGTATACCGGTCCTGCATCTAACTCATTTACCAAAGACATAAAACTAATCCCTGTTATTGAATCACCATTGCAGATTGCTCGTTGCATAGGAGCGGCCCCTCGATATTTTGGTAAAAGTGAGAAATGCACATTTAAACATCCATATTTTGGGTAGCTAAGCATCCAATCTGGGATTATTTTTCCGTAAGCGACTACCACAAGGAGATCAATTTTTTTAGCAAGTAAATTTTCTTTAAAAGTTTGGTCATTTAAATTATCAGGCTGAAGTATTTCTACCTCCTGTGCACTACTTTTAAAAAGTGAGTTGCTAGTTTTTTGGCCTCTTCCAATTTTCTTGTCTGGTTGAGTAAGCACAAACCTAATATCAATATCACTTGATTCCGAGATTTTTAAGAAATGGCGATAAGCAAGCTCTGGCGTCCCAGCAAAACCAATTGTTAGTTTATTTTTTTTTGACATGTTTTGACTTAAGAAGCTTCTCCTTAATTCTGTCTCTTTTCAAAGGTGAAATGTAGTCAACCATAAGTTTACCATCAAGATGATCTATTTCATGTTGCACACAAACACTTAACACACCTTCAGCAATAAGCTTTTGATGTTTGCCATCAAGATCCTGATAAGAAAGTTCAATTTTCTTTGGTCTATAAACCTCTTCATAAAAAGTAGGGATAGATAAACACCCTTCTTTATAACCATCGAGGGTCTCGTCAAGCACAACAAAAGATGGATTCACTAGATATAGCGGGTCATCCTGGTTTTCAGAAACATCAACCACTATAAGGCGGTGATGAAAGTCAACCTGAGTAGCGGCTAATCCTATTCCCTTATCTTCATACATGGTAAAGAGCATATCTGCTGCCTTATCTTTTAGTTTTTGATCAAAAACATCAATTGCAGCTGCCTTTTTTCTTAACCTTGGGTCAGGAAATGTTAATATGTTCAGTCTATTCATACTTTAATTATAATTTTATATATATGGACAATATACAAGTTTCTGTAATTCTAGGATCTGATTCCGACGTTGATCTTGGTAAGGCAGCAATCAAATCTTTAAAAAGTTTTGATATCGCATGTGAATTGAAAGTGATTTCAGCTCATCGCTCACCAGATGTTTTAGTAGATTATTTAAAAAGCTCAAAAGAAAGAGGTTGTAAGGCCTACATTGCTATTGCTGGAATGGCGGCTCACCTTGCAGGTGCTGTTGCTGCCCATTCTGCAAGTCCAGTTTTGGGTGTGCCAACAGCACACAGCTTAAATGGTCTTGATGCTATTCTTTCCACACTGCAAATGCCAGCAGGCGTGCCTGTTGCAACTTTTGCAGCTGGTACAGCAGGCGCTACCAATGCAGGAATATTTGCAGCACAGATGATTGCCACAACAGATGATCAGATGGCTGAAAGAATGAAAGAATTTAAAAAAGAACTTAGAGAAAAAACCATCCAGAAAGACAAAAATCTGGACAGAGGTTGAAAGTAACTCAAAGCTTGATAACTGCCTCCGGCATAATTAAGAACGGAGGTGTTATCGCTTATCCTACTGAAGGTATTTGGGGTATTGGTGGTCTAAATACATCTGAAATACAGCAAAAAATTTACTCAGCAAAAAAAAGAGACGATTCAAAAAAATTTATTTTGCTTTTTAAATCTTCTGATCAGCTCTTTGAGCACTTTCCCGAAGCAGAAAAATACAAAGAAACCATAAATAGCTTTAAAAATTCTTTCACAACAATTTTACTTCCTTTAGAAAAGGGCAAAACAGCTATTAGAATTCCGAATTACAAAAGGTTAGTAGAGTTTTTGGACCTTATTGATAAGCCCCTAATTTCAACTTCAGCAAATATTTCTGGAAACGAGGTTTGTAAAACAATAGAAGAAATAGAAAATATATTTAAAGACAAAATAGAGGGAATTCTTGATATGCCTCTAGGGGGTGAAAAGAACCCGTCAAGAATATATGATTTGGAACTAGATGAATACATTAGATAGAGAAACAATAGCTGATCATTTCAAAAGCTTTCAAGCACAAATTTATGAACGTATTGAAGGTTTTGAGGATAATAAATCATTTATTAAAGACGGCTGGGAAAAACAAAACCTTGGTTCAGGCTTATCAATAGTTGTAGACGACGGACAAGTATTTAATAAGGCAGGAATTAATTTTTCTCAAATTGCTGGAGATTCATTGCCAGACTCCTCGTTAGGAATTTTAAATGAATCAGAGAAGTTGCCCTATTTCGCAACAGGGGTATCAGTAGTCTTTCATCCAAATAACCCAAACATTCCAACTGCACACTTGAATGTTCGCTATTTTTGCACAACGAAGGATGGTGAAATTCATAATCATTGGTTTGGTGGAGGATTTGACCTTACTCCATATATATTATTTGAAGAAGATTGCTACGACTGGCATAAATCAGCTAAAAATGCGTGCGACCAAACTGACCCTGATTTTTACAAAACCTTCAAAAAAAATTGCGATGAATACTTTTATATTCCTCACCGAAACGAGCACAGAGGTGTGGGCGGCATATTTTATGAAAAACTTGAGATCCCATTGGATCAAGGCATTCAATTCTCAAAGGATGTTTGTGCAGCATTTATTGAGACATACACAAAAATTTTAGAAAAAAGAAAAGACCTAAACTTCACTCAAAGAGATGTTGATTTTCAAAAATTTAGAAGAGGAAGATATGTAGAGTTCAACTTAATACATGATCGAGGCACATTGTTTGGCCTCCAAACCTCAGGCAGGATCGAGTCCATACTTATGTCTCTTCCGAAAGATGTAAATTGGCGCTATAAATTCGATGACAACCTCGAAGAGAAAGAAAAAAACCTATACGAACATATTACAAAACCCAAGGACTGGTTAAATGAATAAGCTTGGAGTTATTGGGAGTAAAATTTCATACTCACTCTCACCCGACATACATAAACTATTCGCAGAACAATTTGGGATAGAGGTTGACTATCAAATTTACGACCTTGATGAAGATCCAAACCTATTTATAAAAAAATTTTTTAAAGATGGTGGGGTGGGTCTCAACGTTACAAAGCCATTTAAAGAAATTGTCGCAGAAAGCTTTTCAACCAACAGTTCAATTAATTGCTTATATGCAAATGGAACAAAAGGAACATCAACAGATGGAGAGGGATTAATTAATGACCTTTATTCAAAAAATATAAACATAGATAAAAAAAATATTTTAATTTTTGGTTTGGGCGGAGCAGCAAAATCAATAATTGAATCTTGCGCAGACCAAGCAAAAGTTTATGTGGCAAGCAGAACAAAAGACACTCTTGATAATGTCCTTAACACATATCCAAACTGCAGCCCATATGATGGTTCAAAAATAGATTTAATTATTTCATGTGCCACTTCACTAGATGAAAGCTCCCTTAATTTCCTTAAAGAAGTTAACTTATCTGCGGATAGTCACGTCTATGACATTAACTACTCAAACCCAACAAACAAACTAATTAGAGACTTGGAACTCGTGAGCGAAAGCGATATGTATAGCGGGATTGGTATGCTTGTTGAACAGGCTGCAGCCAGCTTTTTTCTGTGGTTTGGCAAAAGACCTAATACAAAAATGGTAAAGGACACATTGAATGAAAGGTTATAAATTTATTGCGGGTGCTGTGTGTCCAGCATGCGGAGATATAGATTCAATAGTTTTGAAAAACGATGATTCTGAGGTTAGGTGTGTAAGTTGTAAATTCACTAAAACCAAAGACGAAGAATTAATACAATCGATTAAGATATTAAACGATTAAAATACCTCTTATTCATGACGGTTATTGATGGACATTAGCGCTATTTATAGTAGTATATTGCCTACATGAAGAACAAGCTCGGGCTATTCATTCTCTATCTTTTATCATCATTTGCGTCAGCAGATTGGCTAGACGTTAATATGCCTGTTGGTGTAACAGATATAAGCCAAGAAGTTTTCACACTGCACATGGCAATATTTTTTGTTGTTGTAGCAATTGGTGTTTTAGTTTTTGGGTTTTTATTCTGGTCTATGTGGAGATATCAGAAGTCTAAAAATGATAAGCCAGCCGATTTTAAAGAAAACCACAAATTAGAAATCCTTTGGACAGTAATACCAACGTTGATTCTAGTTGCAATGGCTATTCCTGCATCAATGACCTTAAAAACAATATATGACCATGAAGCCGAAGAAGGCGGAATAGACATTCAAGTAATAGGTTGGCAGTGGAAATGGCAGTATAAATACCTAGATGAGCAAGTTGGCAACAAACCGCTAAGCTTTTTTTCAAACCTAACAACTCCACCAGATCAATATGAATTTAATAGAGTGGAAAAATCAGAAAACTATCTATTAGAAGTAGATGAGCCAATTGTCATACCAGTTGATACATCTGTTAGATTTCTAATCACAAGTAATGATGTAATTCATTCATGGTATATGCCTGATTTTGCTGTTAAACAAGATGCAATTCCGGGCTTTATCAATGTTGCTAAAACAAGGGTAAATGAACCTGGAATTTATAGGGGGAACTGTACAGAACTATGTGGCGAAAGACATGCATATATGCCGATTGTTGTGAAAGCTGTTACAAGAGATGAATATGATGCATGGCTACAAACAAAAAGAGATGCAGCAGAAGAGCTAGCATATTTAACAGAAAAAGAATGGACAGTTGATGAGTTGATGAGCATTGGTGAAGAAATATATGCAACCAGATGCGCAGCCTGTCACCAAGCAGATGGATCTGGAATTGCTGGTTTTTATCCTGCTCTAGCCGGTAGTGATATTGTAATGAATGATAAAGCTAGGCAGACAGAAATTCTTATGGAAGGCATAAGAGGAAGCCAAATGCAGTCTTTTGCTGAACAGCTTAATGAAGTAGAAATGGCATCTGTTATTACTTTTACTAAATTATCATGGGGAAATGAGAGAAGCGGAGATGGAGAGATTGTCCTACCAAAAGATATTGTTGAATATAAGGAAAATGATACATAGGAGAAATTATGAGTGCAGTAGTTGAAAACCATAACCATGATGACCATCACCACGGCCCTGCAAAAGGGTTCATGAGATGGCTCACAACAACAAACCATAAAGATATTGGTACTTTATACCTATGGTTTAGTTTCGCGATGTTCTTGTTAGGCGGAGCTTTTGCAATGGGTATCAGAGCAGAACTTTTCGAACCAGGTCTTCAATTAATGGATCCAATTAGATACAACCAGCTTGTGACAATGCATGGTTTAATAATGGTTTTTGGAGCAGTTATGCCAGCATTTGTAGGGCTAGCAAACTGGTTAATTCCTATGCAAATAGGGGCTCCTGATATGGCTATGCCAAGGATGAATAATCTAAGCTTTTGGTTGCTACCAGTCGCCTTTACTATTTTACTTTCAACCGCTTTTATGGAGGGCGGTCTGCCAGGATTCGGATGGACATTCTATGCTCCACTTTCAACAAACTATCCTAACGTGGCATTCTTTGTTTTCGCAGTTCATATTATGGGAATCTCCTCAATCATGGGATCTATCAATGTAATCGTAACAATTATGAACATGAGAGCTCCGGGCATGACATTAATGAAGATGCCTTTATTTGTCTGGTCGTGGTTAATAACAGCTTATTTGCTCATCGCTGTGATGCCGGTGTTAGCAGGAGCAGTAACAATGTTACTAATGGATGCTTATTTTGGCACTTCGTTTTTCGATGCTGCAGGTGGTGGTGATCCAGTATTGTTCCAGCACATATTCTGGTTCTTTGGTCACCCAGAAGTTTATATTATGATTCTTCCAGCATTTGGAATTACGTCACACATAATTTCTACATTCTCTAGAAAGCCTTTGTTTGGACATGCTTCAATGGTCTATGCGATGGTATCTATTGCCGTATTATCTTTTGTTGTTTGGGCTCACCACATGTTTACAGTAGGTATGCCTTTGGCAGCTGAACTTTTCTTCATGTGGGCCACAATGATTATTGCCATCCCAACAGGAGTAAAAGTATTTAACTGGTGTGCAACTATGTTTAAAGGGTCAATTACTTATGAAACACCAATGCTATTTGCCGTAGCCTTTGTTGTGTTATTTACAATTGGCGGATTTTCAGGCCTGATGCTTGCTATTACACCTGCTGATTTCCAATATCATGATACTTATTTTGTTGTTGCTCACTTTCACTATGTGCTTGTGCCAGGCTCTATTTTTTCAATTATGGCAGCTGTGTATTACTGGCTACCAAAATGGACAGGTAATATGTATGACGAAAAGATGGGAAGACTTCATTTCTGGCTTTCATTCGTTGGGGTAAACGTCACATTCTTTCCTCAACACTTTGTAGGGCTTGCAGGCATGCCTCGTAGATACGCTGACTACTCATTGCAATTCGCTGAGTGGAATGCAGTGTCATCTGTTGGTGCTTTCTTATTTGGGCTGTCCCAACTACTATTCTTATATATAGTGGTTAAGACAGTATTCGCTGGTAAAAAAGCAACACCGCAAGTTTGGGATGGAGCAGAAGGATTAGAGTGGACAGTAGATTCACCAGCTCCTTACCATACATTTGAAACACCACCGAAGGTAAATGGCTAAAGGACCTCTACAAAATAAAATTTTCTTAAGCCTGCTGGGCGCTGTTGCCTTCATGTTTCTTTTCTCTTTTATGCTTGTGCCGTTATACAACGTTTTTTGTGAAGTTACAGGTTTAAATGGAAAAATATATGGCCCATCAGATTTTTTTAAAACAGAAAAACAAATTAAATCCAGAGAGGTAAATATACGTTTTTTAAGCACAGTTAATGGATCTGCTCCAGTAAAATTTTACCCTTCAAGCGATAATCTAGAGGTTTTAACAGACAAGGTAAGCTCAACAACATATGTTGCAACAAACAATACTAATAAAAACATAACATTGACAATAATCCCTTCAGTTTCGCCTGGTTTGGCAGCTGAAAACATAAAGAAAATTCAATGCTTTTGTTTTGAAGAGCAAACATTGGGACCATTTGAGACACAAGAATGGCCAATAAGATTTTATGTAGATTCCGACATTTCAGACAATGTAAATAATGTCTATTTGTCTTATACTTTATTCGAGAAAAATAGAGAAAACCCAATGGCAATGAATCATGAGTAGTGAAACAGTAGGACATCAAAAATATTATGTACCTGAGAAAAGCTCAATCCCTATAGTTTTTGCTATTGCAACATTTTTTGCAGGCATGGGTGCAGCAAATGCTATAACTGGTAACGGATCAACAATGCTTATTGCTGGCATGGTAGCAGTTGTTTTTACAATGGCTTATTGGTTTGCAACGGTAACAAGGGAATCAATGGCTGGATTAGATACGCCACAGCTGAATACTTCCTATGTTTACGGCATGGGCTGGTTTATCTTTTCAGAAGTAATGTTTTTCTTTGCCTTCTTTGGTGCATTGTTTTATATCAGATCATTTTCGATAACATGGCTGGGCGGTGAAGGTGCAAAGGGAATTGCCGGCGATCTTTTATGGCCAGAATTTGAGGCAGTATGGCCTCCGATGATAACACCAGAACAAAGTTTGCTTGGTGATCAAGCGACAACAGTTGGGCCTAAAGAAAATATGTATTTACACAGTTTAAGTGGAGCTCTTACATGGCTTCCACTATGGAACACAGTGGTTCTTTTGAGCTCAAGCGCAACAGTTCACGTCGCTCATATGGCACTTAAAGAAAACAACAGGAAAAGATTTAATTTCTGGCTAGGCATTACAGTTTTGCTGGCTTTTATTTTTGTCATTCTTCAGGCTGTTGAATACTATGAAGCTTATGCACACCTTGGTCTAACACTTTCATCTGGTGTTTATGGAACAACCTTCTTCATGCTTACAGGCTTCCATGGCATGCACGTTTTAATTGGTGGAATTTTCTTGTTAACCCAACTTGTTCGATCAACAGGCTACAACCATTTTTCAGATAAAGAGCACTTCGGTTTTGAAGCAGCTTCGTGGTATTGGCATTTTGTTGATGTGGTTTGGGTCTGTTTATTCTTATTTGTTTATATTCTTTAACCCCACGGCGCTTGGTTGCCAAGTTGCCCAGAATAAACACCATAAAATATAAGAATTATAATTATTGCCCCAAGCGTAACCCTAAAACCAAGACCATAAAGTATGCGTTTTTTTTCAGGATTGCCTCTATCAACAAATAGAAAGACAAGACTTGATGCAAGGCTAATTAAAACTAGAACAAGTAAAATGATGATAATTGTTTTTAACACCGGATTATTAAAACATTGAATAGCTATAAATCAAAGATATTAATTTTTGCAATTATATTTGCACCAATTACTTTTTCGCTTGGCCTATGGCAAATAGAGCGTGCAGCTGAAAAAGACAACATAATTGAAAAGTTTAACGAACTTCAGAATAATCCTCATAAGCCAATTAATACTGAAGATAAATTTGCAAACTGGGAACCAATAAGCTCGTATGGGACATTTACTCAATACATAATTCTTGAAGACAATGCCTTACTTGATGGCCAAGCAGGATATAAGGTGTATCAGTACTTCAGGTTTGAAGAAAATTCGGGCGTATTTGTGAATCGTGGATTTATTGCAAGAGGCCGTTTAAAGAATGAAGTGCCAGAAATTACAACGCCAAGTGGCCAATTTTTTATAAAAGGGAGTGCTTTATATAAAAACTCCAATGCATTTGTGAAAAATATAGAGGAATCTGATAAAAGAATCATACAGGAATTTAATATTGGCCTTATATCTAAAGTATACCCAGAGTTGAGGGCGGACAATATAAGACCTTATATCTTTAATCTTGATAAGAACGATCAGTTTAAATTTAAGGAAATTGAGAAGCCCATAAATATGTCGTCAGACAAACATATTGGATATGCAATTCAGTGGTTTGGGCTTTGTTTGGCCTTGATAGTATTGACCATAATTGCCTTCAGGAGAAAAGATGAATAATCAAAGATACATAGCTTTAATAATATTGCTGACCCCACTTATTGTTTTAAGTTTATCAACAGCACTTTTCTATTCAGGTATATTTTCGACAACAAATACAACAGAGAACGGCTCATTTTTAAACCCTCACATCGAAACAGAGGGAACAGAGCTTTCTTTAGAAGATGGAACAAGCTTTGAGTTTATAAAAGGCAAGTGGTACTTGGTTTACTTTGATGACTTTAACGATCTTGAGCTAAGTTCAGAGAAATATCAGACAGCAAGAGCAATTAACATAACTCTTGGTAGAGAGATGAATAGGCTGAAGAGGGTGGTTGTTTATCGAGACAAAGAAAAATTTGAATCTATTAAGGATGTAAGAGCGGATTATCCTGACATTGTTTTTGTTTATGATGGAGAATTTCTTTTTGAGGGAAGGATTGAAACTCAACGAGATAATCCCTATCAATCCAAATCTTTTTTTATTTTAAATTTTTACTCTGATGTTGTTGGTGAGTTCTATGACACATTAACATTCAGTGAAATTTTTGAGGATGTGAAGAAACTTTTATGAAAATACTTAATACAAAATTTATTGCAGCCATAGGCGTTGCCTTTTGCTTTGTTGTTATAGGCTTAGGAGCATGGACAAGGCTTGCTGATGCTGGGCTTGGGTGTCCAGACTGGCCAGGCTGTTATGGATTTATTACTTATCCAACAACAGTAGAGGAAATTGCTATAGCAGAACAGCTATATCCTGATTCTCCTGTTGAGATTGACAAAATAATCCCAGAAGTTGTCCATAGATATTTTGCTGCTTCGCTTGGGTTGCTAGCTATATTTCTTGTATTTATAGCTTTTAGGGAAAACAAATTTAAAAAAACATCATCATTGCTATTGCTTGCAATAATCTGCCAAGGAATCTTTGGTTACCTCACAGTAAGCTTAAAATTACACCCTTTAATTGTCACAACCCATCTGTTTGGTGCGATGATAGTGGCTTCAATATTTCTAATTATTTATCTTAGATCTCTAAAATATAATGCGAACTATGGCGCTTTGGTTGCTAACAGGAATTTAATCTTTATTGGGTTCGGTTTAATTGCTTTTCAAATATTCCTAGGCGCATGGACATCTACTAATTATGCTGCGCGAGCCTGTTTAGATCTTCCGCTTTGCCAGGGCCAGCTATTGCCAAACACTAATTTTTCAGAAGGTTTTAATTTGTTCCAAACTATTGGTCCAAATTACCTGTATGGTCAGCTTAGCAATGAGGCAAGAGTTGCTATACATATTACTCACAGGGTTGGCGCTATAGTGGTTTTTTTATATTCATTATTTTTGGCCTTTAAGCTATGGTCCCCCCAAACAAAAAATATAGTAATTGTCTTTTTAAGCATCTTGGCAGTACAGATATTCTTGGGAGTTAATAATATATTAAGCTCACTGCCCCTCTGGAATGCAGTTGCTCATAACATAGTTGGTGTAATGCTGTTTTTAACCTTTATTGTTATGATCTATCTAAGCAAGGGCAATTTAAATGAACCTAAGTAGCTACATAAATTTATGTAAACCAAAAATTGTTGCACTGTTAACAGTAACAGCACTTATTGGTATGCTCTTGTCAGTAAATTTCTATACCGATTTAACTAACGTATTCAATGGATTGGCTAGTTTGGTGGGTTTTGCTCTGCTGGCTGCTGCTTCAGCTGCGCTTAATCAAATCTTTGACAGAGAAACGGACAAAAATATGTCCAGAACAAAATCACGACCATTGGCAGCAGGCAACATATCCCTAACAGAAGCTTTAACATTTACAGCCATTTTATTATTTGTTGGATCTAGCCTAATGCTATATTTCTCTAATCTACTAACTCTAATGATTACCACATTTGGGTTCATTTTTTATAGTTTGATTTATACCATTTATTTGAAATGGGCTACTCCTCAAAACATAGTCATCGGCGGCTTATCTGGAGCGCTTCCACCACTAATTGGCTGGACAGCAGTGAGCAATGAAATTTCTCTTATGCCACTAATTCTTGTTTTGATAATCTTTTTATGGACACCACCACATTTTTGGCCACTGGCAATTGACAGGATGGAGGAGTATAAAAAAGAGGGAGTGCCAATGATGCCAATTGCAAAAGGGGTAACAAGAACAAAAAAGGAGATGGTTGTATATGCTGTGCTGCTTTTAGCTGCGTCCTTAGCTCCTTATTTTTATGGTTTAGCCGGAATCTTTTATCTCGCCACAACAACAGCTCTAAATTTATATTTTATTTATTTGTGCCTTATTTACTTAAACGACAAAGATAACCAACTTTCTATGAAAATATTTAACTTCTCTGTTAAATATATGCTTTTGTTTTTTCTTGCGACGTACATAGACTTTTTGATACAAATTTATGTCTAAAACAAGCCTTACAATTCTTCTTTTCGCAATAACTATCTTTCTTGGTTTTTACTCCATGTATAGAGTCAGTCAGCCGCGTATTCTTTCTGAATCAGAAATGTTGGTAAATGGTTTTGTTGAATATGGAGAATATGAAGAGTTAAGAGATTTTAAGCTCACTGACCATAACGGTAATGAATTTACTAACGAGAACTTAAAACAAAACAAATTGAATTTTTTATATTTTGGCTATACAAGTTGTCCTACAGAGTGCCCAGTGATGATGTCTGTGATGAGGCAGATATATGACAAAATCGAAGTTGATCAAGTTCAATATTACCTAATAAGCTTTGACCCTGAAATTGATACAAAAGAAAGATTAAAAGCTTACGTAACTGGATTTAACCCAGAATTTATTGGTATTACAGGAGATCAGCCTGAGGTGATAAAGCTTGGATATCAGTTAGGTGTGGAAAGGTTAGCCCCAATGGAGAACCACATGAATCAAAGAATTATTTCACACACAAATCATTTAATAGTGGTAAATCAAGATGCTGAAGTAATTGGAATCTTTAGAGGGCCTTTTGAAAGCTCAAACATGGCATTAGTTATCAAATCTTTGCTTAGAAAAATTTAATTGTTGCATATCTGTAACACCCGAACACTTCTTTTATTGATAGGATAAAAATAGAGGAGACTTTATGAAAAATATATTTATCTTTATTTTTACTCTTACATTTTGTGCTTCAACTATTTCTGCAGATGATCACAAGGTTATGCCAGGAAACGAAGTTGGAGAGTTTCATTATATTAAAGCCACAAATCCATTAAATGTAGTAGCTGCTACAGATAAGTTTATGGCTTCAGAATGTGGAAAGAAATGGAAATCAGAAACAGGTGCGAACGTTGTTCTAATGCAACTGCAAGGTTCTGGAATGTCCCATTTTTTCTATGTTGGATATAGTGATTATGAAAAGATGGATCTTGGACAAAAGCTGTCTAATTGCGCTGCAAATTTTGAATTTTTACAAGAAATAGGCGCAAATACTCATGATGATATGTACTTTAATAGAATTGGAGAACTATCTTTACAGAGAGGCGACTGGACCAAAGATGCAGTGTTTTTTAAATATGACTTAAATGTCGAGCCTGCAAAGGCTGGAGAATATGCAGCAGCATGGTCAAAAATGACTAATGCAGTTGGAGGTCCTGGCTCACAAGGGCTAGTTACTCATATTACAGGGAATGGGTATGCATCACATTTTGCTTTTGTAGGCGCATCATCAATGTCTGAATTAACCTCTGAGACACAAGGAGCTTTTGCTAGTGAAGCTTTTGCAGAATTTGCTGCAGAAGTTGGAGGTTATAGAAAAGTTCAGAATGTAATGATGGTTACACCAGTTAAGGGTTGGTAATAATACTACATTTTTAAAAAGGGCCCTTTAGTAGGGCCCTTTTTTATTTATTTACTAAGACAACTTTTCCTATTACACCTCTGTTGCCAATCATTTTGATGGCTTCAACGGCATTTTCCATTGGCACTTCTTTTGAAATCAATGGTTTAATCTTGCCCTCAGAAAGTAGTTGGTTAATTTCAGCAATATTTTTCTGATTAGCCTCACTTTCAAGCCCTGTAAATGTTCCCCAAAAAACTCCTACGAGTGACGCTCCTTTTAAAAGCGTAAGATTTATTGGAAGTTTAGGAATTTCCCCAGCAGCAAAGCCAACAACGAGATATTTGCCTTTCCAGCCTATTGCTCTAAATGCTGGTTCCGTGTAGCAGTCACCAATTGGGTCATAAATAATATCGTAACCACCTTTAAGACTTTTTGATTTTAGCTCATTTGAAAAAGCTTTTGACTCATCTTTGGTCTTCGGGCCCTCGCCATAAATAATCAATTCATCTGCACCGTACTCTTTGCATATTTCAGCCTTTTCTTTTGTTGATACTGCGGCCACAACTCGCGCACCTTTTGCTTTAGCTATATCTAAAGCAGCTAGACCTACACCACCAGAAGCGCCTAAAACAAGGATCTCATCTTTATTTGATATTTCTCCTCTTTGCACTAGAGCATGGTAGCTTGTTCCATATGCCATTTGGTATGAAGCAGCAAGCTCAAATGAAATATCATCAGGTATTGGCATTACTCCAAATTCATGCATGCATGCTTCTTCAGCAAATGCTCCCCAAGGTGCCATAAAATACACTCTGTCACCTTCTTTAAATCTTGTTACGCTTTTACCAACTTTTTTAATTATCCCTGAGCCCTCATTTCCCGGTGCAAATGGAAGTTCCGGTTTGAATTGATATAGCCCTTGCACAATTAAAAAGTCAGGAAAGTTAAGAGCAGCAGCTTTTATAGATACTACAACTTCATGCTCTCCTGGTTCTGGAGACTCTACCTCTTCCCAGACTAGGTTTTCTACCGGGCCAAACTCTTTACAATGTAACGTTTTCATTTAATTTCTCCTCTAAATCCCTCTAAAAATGACTCAAAGTCTATATTATCTTCCTTTTGGTTTATAAGGTATTTTTTATGTGACTCATTGCTCTCCAGATCAAACTTTGATTTAAGCCCAGGATCTATTTTTTTGTTTGTATGTTGTGATTGTTTAATAATAAATTCTAGAAGACTTTTATTGCCTAACTCCTCAATAAGTTGTGTTGATAGTGGTGTTTCATTTCTTTGAAGATAAATATCAAATAAATCAAGGCTACTTGCATCCCAGCCTAAGCTCTCAGCTAAATCCTTCATATTTTCAAGCATTTGTAAGGTTAAATCTTGAATACTTGATTCCCCAGAATCTTCAAGAGAGGAATTTATTAGCGAGCAGTCTTGTCCAGCCTCAGAAGCTCTTCTTATATTCTCTTTAACAACAATGGCTTCTTCATCATCTATAGGCGGAGAGTCTGATAAGGCACAAAATGTTATTAATAGTTCTAAAAAATCTAAATCTAATTTTGAAATACCAATATCTGTAAATGGATTTAGATCGATTGATCTAATTTCTAAATACTCAATTCCATCATTTTTTAATTGGTTGTATTGTCGTGCCTTTGTTGAGAATAACCCTTTGGGCCTAATATGGTTGTAAAGCTCATTTTCCATTTGGATTGTTCCGTTATTAACTTGCTTCTTCAAATCAAGGGAAATCTCACTAAACTTTTTATTTGGGATATTAATGTAATCTTTAATTAAATTTAGATATTCACTCAAGGTGTTAAAGGTAATAAATTTTTCATCTTGCTCTTCAGAATAGTACCCAAGGCGACTCACTCTTAAAGAAGTTGACTTTGGAAGATAATTCTCGTCTTCTTTTAAGAGATCAATCGAGAGCTCTCTGTCTTTAATAAATGACCTATGCGCAACCGGAGAGCAGCCTATCAGGCGTAAAACAAGAGGGAACACTCTCAAAAAATTTCTGCATATTCCTAAATATAAATCTGTTTTAGTTGTATTAAGTTCTTTTATAACAGACTCTGAGAATGAAATATTAAAATGGATCCCCGCAGTGCTTTGCATCTTGTCTCCATATCTATTTCTAAGCCCCAAACGATAGAGATGGGCTAATTTTGTTTTGTTGCTTTTGCCATATGGGGGTAATTTAATAAACTTGCCTTTAAATTTTGGCGGCATGGAGTAATTCCACAAAAGATCACCTTCAAGGTTCTGTTCAACATATGCATGCAACCCACCCAGAAAACCATAAAGCTCAGAATTGTCCTGAAAAGTTGGAGTAACAATCTCTAAATGGGGCTGTGAGTAGTCTAAAGTTACAAAACTATTAAAATTATGGACGCCAAAAGCATCTGGAAAACTTTTATTTGAAATCCTTCCATCCTTATCTGATCTAAGATTTTCTTTTTCAACGCCTTTAAAAGATACTCGGTCAGAAGCCAAGAATTGATTAAGCTTTTTTTGGTTGATAGCAACCATTAGAAATTATTTAGGACCTGCTGCAACAATGTCATGATCTACATCGAATTTTGTAAAATTCTCCTTAAATCTTTCGCAAAGTTTTGAACATTCCTCATCATAATCTTCTTTAGATTCCCAACTATCTCTTGGATTAAGATAGGAAGGGTCAACCCCTTCTAATGATTTAGGCACGTATAAGTTAAGCTTCTCGAGATATTCAAGATCTGAGTGATCTATATTATTGTCTTGAATCGCATTAACCACAGCACGTGTAACAGGTATAGGAAATCGTTTTCCAACCCCATATCCACCACCAGACCATCCAGTATTAACTAGATAAACTTTAGTGTTATTTTTTCTCACTCTTTTTATTAATAGGTCAGCATAAACACCAGCAGGCCTTGGAAAGAATGGTGCCCCAAAACATGTAGAGAATGTGAAATCCATTGATTTGCTGCTTCCAATTTCGGTTGAACCAACTTTGGCTGTGTACCCACTCAGAAAATGATAAGCTGCCGCATTTTCATCTAAAACACTAACTGGTGGCAAAACACCAGATAAATCACATGTTAAGAAGATTATATTATCCGGCTCGACTCCTTCATTGGCAGGCACTGCACCGGCAATAAAGTTGCGTGGATAGCAAACTCGGCTATTTTCACTATGAGAGGCATCATCATAATCTGCATGGCCTGTTTCATCAGTAACCACATTTTCTAGAATGCTTCCAAATTTTATGGCATCCCATATTAAAGGCTCGTTTTCTTTGGAAAGTTTGATGCATTTGGCATAGCAGCCACCTTCAAAGTTGAATACTGATCCATCGGACCAGCCATGTTCATCATCACCAATAAGCGAACACTTTGGATCTGCTGACAAAGTTGTTTTTCCTGTTCCAGAAAGGCCAAAGAATAATGTTGTTCTGTTGTCCTCTGTTTGGTTGGCTGAACAGTGCATTGGCAAAACGTCTTTTTCTGGGAGCAAGAAATTTTGAACTGAAAACATTGATTTTTTCATTTCTCCAGCGTATTTCATTCCTGCTAGTAGAACCTTCCTTCTAAGAAAATTAATTATTACGCAGCACTCGGAGTTGGTATGGTCTACCTCTGGATCACAGACATAATCAGCTGCAGATAATATCTGCCATTCTTCCTTGCTCTCTTCATTGTAAGCATCAGGAACAATAAAAATTAGTTTAGAAAACAAAGAGTGCCAAGCCTTTTCAGTCTTAACTTTCACTGGGATGTAGTGATCTTTATTGGCTCCAACATGTACGTTTGATATATAATGATCTTTATTATCTAGGTAATCACTCACCTTATTCCATAGAGCATCAAAATGATCTGAATCAAATGGTCTATTTACTTCTCCCCAATCTATTTTGTCGGCTGTGCTACTTTCTTTAACAATAAATCTATCTTTAGGACTTCGCCCTGTTCTGTTTCCAGTTAGAGCAAGAAACGCTCCTGTATCTGTGAGTGTACCCTCAGCATTAGCTACAGCTGATTCGATAAGTTTTGCATTGGGTAGATCAAGTATTCTTGACATTGAAATTTATTTTTGGCCCTTAAAAATTAATAAACTGTATCTTAACAACAATAATACAATCATTGAAGCAAAAAATATCATTGACCACTCAGCAATGTTAAGCCCAAGAAAGAACCATGATTCTTCCGCACATTTTGCACTACCTTGAAAGACTTTTCCCACTCCTTCAAAAAACGAGTACATCTCAAAAATAAGATAAAAAGGAATATCACAATAACCACCTGACAACTGATCAGCAGGAAGGTTTTGGAGATATATTTGTCGTCCGCTTGCAGCAATTCCTGTAAAAAAAACAGGGACACCAACAACATCAAATAGCCATTTTAAATTTGGAGCCAGAATTTTTAAAAGATATATCAAGAAAATTCCTCTAGCACACATAGTTTGAACAATGCATAAGTTGCAGGGAACTAGCCCCTCAATATTTTCTAGATAATATTGGGCCAGAACGACAAAACCAGCTGATGCAGTAATGATAAAATCTGAATAATATTGAATTATTGTTTTCACAATTAAGTATTATATAGAAAGTTAAATGATTTTTAGACCCGACTTAATATTAATTGATGGCACATCATATATCTATAGAGCATTTCATGCCTTGCCCCCACTAACAACTAAAGAAGGCAAACCAACTGGAGCAACCAGGGGGTTTGCGTCCATGATTAGAAAGCTTATTTCAACTTATCCAGGGGTGCCAATGGTTATGGTTTTCGATGCTAAGGGGCCTAACTTTAGAAATGACTATTATGAGCCTTATAAAAAAAATAGACCTCCAATGCCAAATGAACTTAGAGTTCAAATTGATGATATAAAAAAACTTTCAGAGCTATTCTGTTTTTCTATTGAAGAAGTTGTCGGTGTTGAGGCAGATGATGTGATTGCAACACTCGCAGAAAAGTTTGGAAAAGATAAAAAAATCTTAATTTCATCACCAGACAAAGATCTAACCCAATTAGTCACAAATAACATTATTCAACATAACTCAATGTCTAATGAATTCTTTAATGAAGAGTACGTTTTGGAAAAGTTTGGAGTTAGCCCTAATCAGATTTCAGAATTATTGGCTTTGGTAGGTGATAAAGCTGACAATATTCCAGGCATTACTAAAGTTGGCAACAAAACTGCAGCTAAATGGCTCAATCAGCATGGAAGTCTGGATAATTTGCTAAAACATGCAGACGAGGTTACAGGAGTTGTGGGCGAAAACTTAAGAAATGAAAAAGATTTCCTTAAAAGAAATTTATTTCTTGTGTCTTTAAAGAAAGACTTAAGCTTTGATTTGCAAATTGATGAAATTAAAGTTCCAGAGCAATCTAATAAGGGGCTACAAGATTTTTTTAAAGTGCTTGAATTCAATGCCTTTGTCACTGAGGAACAGGCTGAAAAAAAAGTTGTAGAGTACAGAACTCTTAAAAGCATTGATGACCTTTCAATGATTGAAAACCTTATACACGAATCAAAATGCTTTGCATTTGATACCGAAACAACATCTATTGATTCTCTTGAAGCTGAGCTTGTAGGTGTTTCATTTTCATTTGAAGCTAATTCTGGATACTACTTGCCAATTGCTCATCAAGAAAAAACCGCAATTTCAAGAGATGAAGCTCTTAGATGGCTAAAGCAAATTATTGAAGCAAGCCAAGATAAAGTTATTGGACAAAACCTTAAATATGATTTGCAAGTATTAAGAAATCATCAAATTAATATTAAAAGGTTTTATGCAGATACAATGCTGATGTCCTATTCAATAAACAGCACAGCGTCCCGACACAACTTAGATGCTCTGGCTGAATACTATTTGAATATCAAGACAATTAAATTTGAAGATGTAATGGGCAAAGGAAAAAATAAGCTTAAAAATTTTAGTGAAGTACCAATTAAAGAAGCAACAAACTACGCAGCTGAGGATGCAGACATTACTCTGCAGCTATACAGAACATTTGAGACAAAAATTGATGATAAAACCACAAAAATGTTGCGAGAAATTGAATACCCAATGATTTTTGTACTCATGGAGATGGAAGCTACCGGCGCACTAATTGATATCAAGCACTTAAATAGCTTGTCTAATAATTTTGGGTCTAAATTAATTAATCTAGTGCAGAAAATTCATAAACATTCAGGGGTGGTGTTTAATATTGATTCCCCGAAACAATTAAGCGAAGTTCTTTTCGATAAGATGGGTATTGAGACTAAAGGATTAAAGAAAACATCAAGCGGATACTATTCAACATCAGAGGCAGTCTTGCAAAAATTAGCTGATGAAAATGAAATAATTAAAGACATACTGGAATACAGAACACTTGCAAAACTCAAGAGCACTTATACAGACAAATTATCAGAAATATGTGATCTTGGCTCGCGTGTGCACACCTCATACCATCAAGCAGTAACGTCGACCGGAAGGCTTTCTTCGTCCGACCCAAACCTCCAAAATATACCAATTAGAACAAAGGATGGGATTGTAATTAGAGAGGCTTTTATTGCCCCCAAGGGCAAGAAGCTCTTAGCAATTGATTACTCTCAAATAGAGTTAAGGCTTATGGCCCATTATTCAAATGATGAGATCATGGTTAAATCATTCAACAACAATGAAGACATACACAAAAGAACAGCATCTGAAATATTTGGCGTAGACATTCAGGATGTAGATGATGATATGAGGCGAAAGGCTAAAACAATTAACTTTGGACTCTTGTATGGTATGAGCGCATTCGGGCTTTCTAATCAACTTTCAGTCACGCGAGCTGAGGCTGATATATTTCTGGAAAGTTATTTTGATCGATACTCAGGTGTTAGTGCTTTTATGAAGAATATTGTAGAGGATGCAAAGGGCAAGAAATATGTAGAGACGCTACATGGAAGAAAAATACATGTGCCCAACATAGAGTCATCAAACTATTTAATGAGACAAGCGTCTGAGCGAGCGGCTATTAATGGTCCATTGCAGGGAAGTGCGGCTGATATTATTAAAATTGCGATGATCAAAATTGCAAAATGGATTGAAGGTAACGATCAAGAGATAAAGATGATACTACAAGTACATGATGAATTAATTTTTGAGGTTCCAGACTCCTATGGAGAAGAAAATATTGAACCAATAATTAAATTAATGGAACAATCAACAGAAATAAATGTGCCCTTAAAAGCAGAGTATGGTTTTGGCTCTAATTGGAGAGAAGCCCATTAATAAATTTGCCTAGTGAGGCAATGCTTTCTTTGTCATCTATTGAAAAAAGCATAAATTCTGGGTAAATCTCCTCAAAACTTTTAACTAATTGCTGTTTGTCTTTGTCTTTGAGCTTATCTGATTTAGTTAAAACAATTTTAAATGGAATATTTAAATCAAATAGCATTTCGGCCATACCAACATCCTGGTCTCTCATTGGATGTCTGGCATCTGTGAAAAGAATAACGTGCTCAAGATTTTCTCTTTTCTCAAAATATTGCGGGATCTCTTTAAACCATTCTTTTTTTTGGGTTTTTGACACTTTTGAAAATCCATAGCCTGGAAAATCGACGATATAACCTTTCCCACATTTAAAAAAATTAAACAATTTAGTTTTCCCGGGAGTTTTGCTTATTTTTGCTAGTTTTTTATTATTGGAAAGAGCATTAATAGCTGAAGATTTGCCTGCGTTTGATGCACCTACAAAAGCTATTTCTTTAAATTGACCATCAGGACATTGATCATACTGTGCAGCACTAGTAAAAAAGGCCAAAGGAAGAAAATTAAATTTAGCTTTCATAGATTTAATTATATATAAGTTGTTATATAATCATTCACTCATGAATAACTCAATACTTTCACAATTAGCTAAATTAGCGTTTTTACTATTTGCTGCAGGCTCAATATTTGCACAGCCGCAGGCAGGCAGAGATTACGAAAGAATCCCAGAAGGTTTAATTACTGAACCAGGTATTACTGAAGTATTCGGCTACTGGTGCCCGGCTTGTTACGGTTTCGAGCAAACAGTGCTAGAGATGAAAAAAAGAAGACCAGACATAATTATCAATCAAATACCAGCTGGCGGTGAAATGCTTGCTAGGCTTTATTACACCATTCAAGCATTGGGATTGGGAGATGAAGGTCATATGAATGTTTATAAGTATTACCAGATCGACAGAAAGCCAATAAGATCAAGCAGAGACATACAATCATTTGCCAGAAAATATGGGTATGACGAAGAAAAATTTATGACTATGTATAGCTCTTTTAGTGTTGGCATTAAAGCAAAAAATGCTACTCGATTGGTCAATAACCTTGGCAACTCAGGAGTATTTAGTGGGGTGCCAACAGTTGTCATTAACGGCAAATATAAATTAAATAGGACCAGAGACACTGAACTAAACATTCAAAATATGTTCTATCTTTACGATAGATAGGTTGAATTATTTAAAATTGGAACAATAAATTAAAGCAATGAAAAAACTTATAAGCACACTTTTGGTTTTACTTTTCTCTCAAGAGTTTCTTTCAGACTCCTACGAAGATGAAGTTAGAAAAAGATTAGGTTTGTTAAAGAACAAACCAATGGTAACTATGGCATCTGATTCCGATGCATCTGAGTCCGTGGCTGCAGGAAGAACAGGAGAAGCTGTCTATAATCTTGGTTGTGCAGCTTGTCATACAGCGGGTTTAGCAGGAGCACCTATGCTTGCAAACCAAGCGCAGTGGGAAGGCAGGCTAGAGAAAGGGTTAGAGACTTTAACAAACAATGCATACAACGGATACAATGCTATGCCTGCTAAAGGGCTTTGCATGGACTGTTCGCTTGAAGAAATCGAAAGATCAGTTCAGTACATGCTTGATAGTCTGACTGTTAATTAAAATCTTCTTTCTAAGTCAGATACTTTTCTTTCGAGGGATTCAATTCTTTCAATGGCTTTGTCTAACACATCTTGCTTAACAAAACCTGATTCTTTCATGAATTTTTCAAGTGCAGGCTTTACCATTTTTTCCATGCCCTTCAAATCTTTTCCCATTCCAAATGGATTAAACATTATTTTTCTCCAATAAAAAATTTTTATTAATTACTTCATTGAGCTCTTTCCAGTTTTTGGCTTGAAGCTCACAAGGGAATATCTCATCCCACTTTTTTCTATCACAATTAAACCATATGGTATTAAAATTACAATTTCTTGCCCCACCGACATCATTTACTGGACAATCTCCGATATGCAGGGCTTCACTAGCATCACATTTTGCTATCTCAAGAGCTTTTAGGAAATGGCCTGGTGACGGCTTATTACTATTTACGTCGCTTGAAATAACACTAAAAGAAAAATAACTAGAAATTCCTATAATGTTAAGATCAGCATTGCCATTTGATAATGACCCAACCATAGTTTTTCGGCTTAGTCTCTCTAAACCTAATTTTGCATCTTTATATAGGTGTACCTTGTTTCTTACTTTAAAGAATTCTGAAAAAGCTTCGTTGCTATAATAATTTGCTTCAGCATCATCTTTGCCATCCTGTAAAAAAATCTCTCGTACTATTTCTTTCCTAAACCTTGTTAAATCAAATTTAATTAACGGGTCTTTTTCAAGAAGCTCTAGCCTTATTTTGTTAATTTCTTTTTCACCAAATCCCTCATCCAGGCTAGTAGTTTTATTTTTTACATACATCCATAAGGTTTTTTCAGCATCAAGAATAACTTTATGATTTGGCCAAACAGTATCGTCTAAATCTAAGGTGATAAGTTTAATTTTCTTTCTTGGCATGAGGGTGTGAGTTGTCGTAAATCTTTGCTAACTGTTGGAAGTTTAATTTAGTGTAAATTTGAGTTGTACTCAAGCTGCTGTGCCCAAGCATTTCTTGAATGGATCGTAAATCTCCACTCGATTCCAACAAATGAGTCGCAAAACTATGTCTAAGCATGTGAGGATTTACTGGTGACATTCCTTGTCGCAACGACAAGTTATAAAGACGCTCTTGCATTGCTCTTGCTGTAATACGCTTGCCAAACTTATTAGTAAACAGAACATCTTTATCTGCAGAAACTTCCCTAATATCAAGCCATTTTTGAATGGCATATTTTGCATACTTTCCAACAGGCAACATTCTCTCTTTGTTGCCCTTTCCAACTACGCGAACAAAAGTGAAGTCTGATTCAAATGAAGAAAGGTTTACACTTATCGCTTCCGAAACACGAAGGCCAGAGGAGTAGAGTAGTTCTAAAAAAGCCTTATCTCTGAAATCAAAAATAGTTTTCGGTTCAAATGAGAGCAATTTGTTTACATCTTCTGGGCTAAGTGCTTTTGGTAAGGAGTCATTAATTTTTGGAGACACAACACCTTCGAATGGATTGGACGATAAAAAACCATTTTTAAACATATATTGATAGAAGTTTTTTAAAGATGAAATATTCCTTTGAATTGAGCGATTGCCCAATCCAAGCTTTCTTAAAAAAATTATCCATTGAGAGATTTGGTTTGTTGCTAGTTGTTTAAAATTAAACCCCTGTGAATCTATGAAATTTAAAAATCTTGAAATGTCTCTTTGGTAGTTTGTAATAGTATGGACAGAATAGTTTTTAACTTTTAGAAATTGAGATAGTTGCTGTCTTATTTCATCCACCTGACAGCTCTCCTTGAAAAGAAATTTCAGCTTTTGCTTTTGAGATTAAATAATCATTACAAATATTAATTGTTGTTTCACCGCCTTTAGATAAAAATTTTATCGTTTTCTTGTCTAGTTGCTTATAAATCATGAATGCAGTTGCTGAGGTTCCAGTGCCACAAGACAAGGTTTCACCAACCCCATTTTCAAAGGTTCTTATCTGATAGTAATTATTTACTTCTTCATAAACATTAAGATTAAAATCTATATCTAATTTCAAAGTTTTTACATATTCTTGATACTTATCATAAAGCACAACTAGGTTGGTATTATGTATGTCTTTAACATGCACAACGACATGCTTATTGCCTATATCAAGATATGCAAAGGTGTCATCATGTAAGATGGCTGGGTGTTTTGATTGAACCGAACCATCAGAATTTAAAATAAGACTTCTCCCAAACAGTTCTAATTGAAAGTTATTTAAATCATATAGTTTTGCAACACATCGCAGACCATTGAAACAGCTCTTTGCTTTTGATCCATCGGCATTAAAAATTTGCACAGACTGTATTTCTTTGTCAAAGAAAAGCAGCTGATCAAATCCAACTCCTGTTTTTCTGTTAGAAAGCTTTTGAATTGGTTGGTTAAGAATTTCTCGATCATCGGTAATCAAAAAATCATTACCATTTGCATGCATTTTGTTAAATGTGATCGTTTTCAATTATTTTCCTGTAAATAAATTTAATATTATGCCTAAAAGCCTAAATTGAATTATATAATTGTGATAACAAATACTCTAAATTGATTACAAATAATACAGTTAATGCTCTTCGTTTTTTATCTGCTGATAGTGTAGAAAGGGCTAATTCTGGACATCCTGGTATGCCATTAGGTATGGCTGATATTGCAGAAGTATTATGGCGTGATCATCTAAACCACTCTCCCTCAAATCCAAGTTGGTTTAATAGGGATCGATTTGTTTTGTCAAATGGACATGGTTCGATGCTTCTTTACAGCTTGCTTCATCTTAGCGGGTATGATCTTAGTATTGAGGACTTAAAAGACTTCAGACAGCTTGGATCTAAAACTCCTGGACATCCTGAGTATGGCATAACAGCTGGAGTTGAAACTACTACGGGGCCCTTAGGACAGGGCATAGCTAATGCAGTAGGTTTGGCTATTGCTGAAAAAAATCTTGCATCAAAAATTAACTCTGAACATGTGAAAGTAATTGATCATTTTACATATTGCTTCTTGGGTGATGGTTGTCTAATGGAAGGAATATCACATGAGGCAATGTCTTTAGCAGGAGTATTGAAACTAAACAAACTGATCTGCTTCTATGACAGCAATGGAATATCAATTGATGGAGAAATAGATTCATGGTACCAAGACGATATTGCTCTTAGATGTAAATCATATAACTGGAACGTAATTGATAACGTTGATGGGCATGATCGAAATGCAATTAATCAAGCTATTGAGCAAGCAAAAGAATCAACAAAACCAACAATGATCGTTTGCAAAACCTCCATTGGTTATGGTGCTGACAGTAAGCAAGATAGCGCATCTTCTCATGGCGCTGCTCTTGGTGCTGAAATATTGTCAAAGTTAAGATCCAATCTTAACTGGGATTACGAGCCTTTCGAAATTCCTGATGAAATTTATAAAGATTGGAATGCAGTAGAAAAGGGTAAGCAGCTTGAGCTGGATTGGGAAGAAGAATGTGCTGAGTTAAGAAATGCTAATCCAAGCAAAGCAGAATTGTTTGATAGGCTTGTAAACAACGAGTTGCCCAAAGACTTTGACACAAAATTTGATGCGTTTTTGGATGAGCTAAGCTCAAACACTGATTCAGTTGCATCAAGAAAAGCTTCTCAAATTGTTTTGGAAAGAATGACAGAATTATTGCCAGAAATGATTGGCGGTTCAGCCGATCTGACTGGCTCAAATAATACCAATACAAAAGCTTCTGTTGCGCTTTCTGATGATTTTTCTGGAAACTACATCTATTACGGCGTGCGAGAGTTTGGTATGAATGCTGTGATGAATGGCATGGCATTGCATGGGGGAATAATTCCATATGCAGGAACCTTTCTAGTGTTTATGGACTACGGTCGTAATGCTGTAAGGATGTCGGCCCTGATGGGAATAAGAACAATTTATGTATTCTCTCATGACTCAGTGGCTTTGGGAGAAGACGGCCCAACACACCAACCAATAGAACATCTTACAACACTCAGAGCTACTCCAAATATGCATACATGGCGTCCAGCAAATTTACTTGAAACAGCAATAGCATGGCAATCATCTGTTAAACGCAAAGATGGGCCATCATCATTAATTCTCTCAAGACAAAATCTCAACTATTTTAACAACTCAAATATAAGTGAAATCTGTTTAGGTGGTTATTTTGTTGAAAAAAGAGATGAGGCAAAAATTAATTTAATTGCGACAGGATCAGAGGTAGCAACAGCAATAGCTGCTGCAGAGACACTTATGAAGGAAGATATTTTATGCAGTGTTGCAAGCGTCCCTTGTATTGAGACTCTAAAGACAAATAAGGATGCTTATAACAAAATTTTTGATAACAACAAGACCAATATTGTGATCGAATGTTCTCATCCAATGTCTTGGTATGAGCATACAAACAATGTCATTGGAATTTCTTCTTTTGGCGAATCAGGCAAAGGAGATGTTTTGCTTGATCATTTTGGCTTTAGCCCTGATAAAGTCGCGCAAAAGGTAAAAGAAATAATATGAAACTCCTATCAGATATTGACCTTTCTAATAAAAAGGTTGGAATCAGGCTTGATCTCAATGTGCCTGTTAAAAATGGTGAAATTCAAAGTGATGAGAGGCTTAAAGCCGCACTGCCAACAATCCAATATGTTCTAAATAAAACAGAGTCAGTAACTATTATTAGTCATTTTGGTCGTCCTGATGAGGGCGTCTATAATTCTGAGCTATCATTAAAGCCTGTATGCGATTGGTTTTGTAAGGCTCTTAACAGAGACATTCAATTTATTTCAAATTTTGACCAGGTTCCGGATGGGCTATGCATGGTTGAGAATTCTAGATTCTTGGTTGGAGAGAAAGGAAATGACGATTCTTTATCAAATCTGATTGCAAGCTCTTTTGAAGTTTATGTGATGGATGCCTTTGCCACCGCTCACAGAAAATCAGCTAGTACTTATGGAGCTATTCTTAAATCTGAGCAATCTTGCGCAGGGCTATTGTTTGCAAACGAGGTTTTAAATATAAGCTCTGCGCTTGAACATAAGGGTAGCTTGGTGAGTGTTGTGGGTGGAGCAAAAGTTTCAACTAAACTCGAAGTCATTAAAAACCTATTGCTTAAATCACAAAAAGTTATGGTTGGCGGTGGTATAGCAAATACATTTTTAAAAGCAGCAGGATACGAAATAGGCAATTCACTATGTGAAGATGATATGGTTGGGACAGCGTCAGAGATGTTGTCAACAAATAAGATCATCTTGCCTAATGAGGTTTATGTTGCTAACAGTCTTGATTCTAATGAAGTGAGACGTGTATCTGTAAATGATGTTATGCCAGAAGATATGATCTTAGATATAGAGTTCAATAAGGAAGAAATGGAATCAGCTGCTCAGGAAATGATTATCTGGAATGGGCCTTTAGGTATTTTTGAAAATGATCTTTTTGCAAAAGGTACTAGAGATCTTGTCTCATATCTGGCTAAATCTAATTCAAATGTTATTGCTGGTGGCGGTGAAACAATTTTTGCAATTAATAAATTTTCAAATATGAGTAATTTTCATTATGTTTCAACAGCAGGAGGGGCTTTTTTAGAGTATTTAAGTGGATCAACCCTTCCTTCTATTGAGGCATTAGATGTAAAATAGCTCCATGTCCCTAATATCACTTAGACAATTACTCGATCACGCGGCTGAGAACGACTACGGCGTTCCAGCATTTAATGTAAATAATTTAGAGCAAATGAGAGCTATCATGGAAGCAGCAAATGAGACAAATAGTCCAGTAATTTGCCAAGCTTCTGCGGGTGCTAGGAAATATGCGGGGCCAACATTTTTACGACATCTCATACTTGCTGCAATGGAAGAATTTCCTCATATTCCTGTGGTTATGCACCAGGATCATGGTGCATCGCCTGACGTATGTCAGAGATCAATCCAGCTTGGCTTTTCATCTGTAATGATGGATGGTTCTTTAATGGCTGATATGAAAACTCCAGCTTCGTATGAATACAATGTCGATGTTACAAAACGAACAGTTGATATGGCTCATGCATGTGGAGTTTCAGTAGAAGGAGAGCTTGGATGCTTAGGATCTTTAGAAACAGGTATGGCTGGAGAAGAGGATGGGAGTGGAGCTGAAGGAGTTTTAAGCGAAGATATGCTCCTCACTGACCCAGACGAAGCAGCGTCATTTGTTAAAGATACCGGAGTAGATGCATTAGCTATTGCAATAGGCACCTCTCATGGAGCTTATAAATTTACCAGACCACCAACAGGAGATATTCTTTCTATGAAGAGAGTTAAAGAGCTTCATGAAAGAATTCCAAACACACACCTTGTGATGCATGGCTCATCAAGTGTTCCTCAAGACCAATTGGAAATCATTAATGAATTTGGAGGTGAAATTCCTGAGACATATGGCGTGCCAGTAGAAGAAATTCAAGAAGGAATAAAAAATGGTGTGCGAAAAGTAAACATTGATACAGATTTAAGGCTTGCCTCAACTGCAACAATTAGAAAATTCATGGCTGAAAACAAAAGTGAGTTTGATCCAAGAAAATATCTTGGTAAAACAGTGGATGCTATGAAAAAGATTTGCATTGATAGGTACGAAGCATTTGGATGCAGTGGTAACGCAGCCAAGATTAAACCTATATCTCTTTTTGATATGACTGATAGGTACAATTCAGGAGACCTTGATCCTATAGTCAAATGAAGAAGGCTTGCTTCTTCTTAGCATCTACCGATAAAGGAATAAACGTTGAAACTCAGCTTGAAACAATAGCTGAGTTTCTTATTTCAAAAAACATTGGTCTTGTGTATGGGGGTGGAAAGCTTGGCCTAATGGGCAAGATCTCCCAAACATTCTTAAAAAATAATGGCTATGTAGAAGGCTATACGTGTGATATTTTTCATAAAAAAGGCTACACACCAGAAAACTTAAATAAGTTGGAAGTTGTCACAACATTTAGTGAAAGAAAACAACTTCTGATGGATAATTCAGACTTCTTCATAATTTTTCCAGGTGGTCTTGGAACTTTGGATGAGCTGCTTGATATTCTCAACCTAGCCTCTCTGGGCATATCTGATAAACAGATATTTATTTTAAATATTGAGGGATATTGGACACCAATACTAGAGTGGCTTGAAACAGCCATTAGCAAAGGGTACGTAAGCAGAGACCCTAATAATTTTTATGTATGCAATAATATTGAAGAATTAATTGAAAGCATAGATAAGAATGTCGAGGTTTGATAATACATCTTTTAAGAATCCACACTTCAAGGATCTAGCTGCATTCAAAGATGAATATCAGCAGTCAATTTCTGATCCTAAATATTTCCTAAACAAAGCTAGACAAGAGCTAAGTTGGTTCCGTGAGCCTACCAGATCAAATGAAGGAACTTTTACAACGCCAAAATGGTTTGGTGATGGACAAATAAATATTTCTTACAACTGTATTGATAGGCATGCTGAAAAAACACCAAACAAAACTGCAATTATCTGGCAAGGGGATCAACAAGACCAATCTGAGCATATTTCATACAAAACCTTACAAGAAAAGGTTTCAAAACTTGCTAATGGTTTAAAAAAAATAGGTGTTTCGAAAGGAGATAGGGTATGCATCTACATGCCAATGATACCTGAAGCAGCATTTGCAATGTTTGCATGTATGCGAATTGGGGCAATCCATTCTGTTGTTTTTGGTGGTTTTTCTCCGGAGGCAATTAAATCTCGAATACTTGATTCTGATTGTCAGTTTGTTATCACGGCTGATGAAGGCACAAGGGGAGGCAAGATTATTCCATTAAAAAGTAGTGTTGATATTGCTCTAGCTCAGTGCCCCAATGTAAAAAAATGTGTTGTTGTGAAATACACCAATGGCACTGTCGATTGGACTGATGATAGAGATATTTGGTATGAAGATTTAGTGGCAAACCAACAGACTATTTGTGAATGTGAGCCAATGGATGCAGAGGACCCATCCTTTATTCTTTATACATCTGGTTCAACTGGAAAACCCAAAGGGGTGTTGCATACCACAGGCGGATATCTACTAGGAGCACATCTATCTTTTAAATACATATTTGGTTATGAAGATGGCGATGTGTATTGGTGCACAGCAGATGTTGGCTGGATTACTGGCCACACATATATTCTTTATGGGCCTCTTTCAAATGGAGCAACAACACTCATGTTTGAGGGTGTTCCAAGTTATCCAGATTTTTCACGATTTTGGGAAGTCTGCGATGAACACTCTGTAAATATTTTTTATACTGCGCCGACGGCAATACGGGCTTTGATCGCTGCTGGTGATAAATATCTTGAAAGCTCATCAAGAGACTCATTAAAGGTATTGGGGACAGTAGGTGAGCCAATTAATCCTGAAGTTTGGGAATGGTATTTTGATAAAGTTGGTAATTCTAAATGTGAGGTAGTAGATACCTGGTGGCAAACTGAAACGGGTTCGGTACTCATTACCCCCATAGCAGGAATAACTCCTAAAAAACCTGGATCTGCAACATTGCCTTTTCTTGGTGTTATTCCATCAATTTTAAATTCAGAAGGAGAACAACTTGAAGGGAAAAGCAAAGGCAACCTATGCATTGATGTTTCATGGCCTAGTCAAATTAGAACAGTATATGGTGACCATGAGAGAATGATTTCAACTTATTTCTCTCAATATGCAGATAAATACTTTACGGGGGATGGCGCATCAAGAGATGAAGATGGCTATTACTGGGTAACAGGCAGAGTAGATGATGTGCTAAATGTTTCTGGACATCGAATTGGTACAGCAGAAGTTGAGAGTGCTCTAGTTACACATAATGCTGTAGCGGAAGCAGCAGTAGTCGGAATAGAGCATGAAATAAAGGGCCAAGCTATATATGCCTTCGTCATTCTAAAAGAGACAGAAAAAAATCATAATGAGTTGATTGCAGAAATGATAGATACAGTTTCAAGCGAAATTGGAAAAATTGCTAAACCTGAAACAATTCAAATAACTAGAGATTTGCCAAAAACCAGATCTGGCAAAATTATGCGAAGGATTCTTAGAAAAATCGCTAATGACGACGTTGAAAATTTAGGTGATACAACAACATTGGCTGACCCATCTATAGTTGAAGATCTAATCAAGAACAAACAACATTAAACCCTATGCAGGCTGTCGCCTGCACCAGATTTAACACTCTCTTTCAAGAGAGCTTACCGCATTAAGGTAATTTTTGTCTTTTGCATAAGCAAGCTTCATACGACAAGTTTTGAGAGTATTGATTTTACCTGTCTCTTGAAACTGATAAGCATCGAACATCAAACCAAATAACGATACATCATGTAATGACTTTGATATGGAGTTAGTTATATAAATAAAAAGCTCACCATCTTGTGAATTTACCAAACAACCTGAGGTAGTCGGCGGGCATTTTGATTTAACCATCATATTATCTTCAATCAAATTTACATCGTTCATTTGATCAAAAAAAGATTCATCATTAGTAAAAGAAGCTAGGTTCATAGCGCCTATGGACAGTATTAATAATGCTAAATTTTTCATCACTTCTCCTTTATGTAACATAAATGTCACACAAATGTAATATAAGTGTTTCAATTTAAAGTGTCAAGTGAAGCTAATCTTGATCGGTATGCTTCTTTTTTCTGGAATATTTCTTTTTGTCACGTGTAACGCGCATTTTATACTTAGGAGATTTAAGATCTTTTGCCAGTGGATTACGTTTTTTTATCATTTGAAAATATTAGACCTAACTCAAACAATAAATACATGGGCACTGCTAACAGAAATTGAGAGATGACGTCTGGTGGGGTAAAAATCATCCCAAAGGTGAAACAAATTACCAAGAAGATCCCACGTAGATTTTTTAAATCTTTTTTTGTTGCAACGCCCAAAGAAATTATTGCGTTAATGACGATTGGTATTTGAAAACCAAAACCAAAAGCGATTGATAACCCAAGGACAAAACTTAGAAATTTAGAGATATCAGTTGAAATGTTAATTGAGTCAGGCCCTATGGTTTGAAAAAAATTAAACACATTGGGCAAAACAACTGCGGTACAAAACATTACACCTGCAAAAAACAAAAAAGTTCCAAGAGCAGATCGTGATAAGACTATTTTTTTCTCATTTTCATATAAACCAGGTGCCATAAACATAAATAGCTGGAAAATAAGAAATGGCATAGATAACAGCAAAGCTAAAAAGGCTGTTAGCCTTAAAGGCACTAAAAAAGGAGAGGCAACCTCAACTGCAATAAGCTCAAAATCAGGAATTATAAAAATATATTCTGAAAGAAGGTTAAAAAAAGTGTTATTGAATGGGTATAAACAGCAAAAAGCTACTACAAAAAAAATTACTGACTTTATTAATCTTTGCTTTAATTCAAGAAAATGACTTTCAAGACCATCAGACATTCTTATCCCTCTCAAATTCTTTCATTTTTTCCTCATTGTGAAGATCTTGCTTAAGTTCATCTATTTTTAACTGCTGCTTGAGGTCATCTTTTGTATCTGCAACAAATTTTTTTGTATCAAAAAAGATTTTTAAGAATTGTTTGATATTTTTCTGGATATCTTCTGGTTTAAAAGCGAAAAAAATAACGAGTATTAGTATTAATAACTCAGGAATCCCTATCTGGATCATTGTTTTTTATTTCTTTTTTAAAACCAGTGAATGCTTTACCTAAATCTGAACCTAGACTGCGTATCCTTTTTGAACCAAAAAGAAGTAAAACAATTACAAGTACAACTAATATCTGTGTTAAACCAATGCTCATTTATATTCTCCTTCCCAATCAGAAAATTGTTGCTTACTGTCTTCAATTTTCTTGAGAATCATATATGTAAGTATATGTTTTTTTGATACAAGATAGCTAACCAATCCTTTAACACTGTATTTTTCTTTGATCCAGTTAGACAGAAAAGGTGTAGCGACATGCCAAAAGTCTAAGTCAGGATAAATTTGTCTTCCCATGCCTTCAATATGAATTAAAGTTTTTATAAGCAACATAAGATCATTATCAAGATAAAGATCAAACTTTCTCATTGCTTCAAATAAACTCAATAGCAGCTCTCCAAATAATATTTCAGATAATGGGCTGTCTAATAACGACTCACAATTTGCTCGAAGCACCGATTCAAGCTCTTCGGTTTTAGTTTTCTCATCCACCCATTCAGCAAAGATAAATAATTGCGCTAATGAATAAAAATCACGCTCTGTAAGACAAGAAATCATCTGAGCTAATAGAATTTGATTTGATTCAGTTAGTGAGCCACAGATTGCGTAGTCAACAGCATAGTAACTTGGCGATGCAGGATTTTCTTTT
This sequence comes from uncultured SAR86 cluster bacterium, assembly GCA_902535365.1. Lineage (GTDB taxonomy): Bacteria > Pseudomonadota > Gammaproteobacteria > Magnimaribacterales > TMED112 > TMED112. Next base: position 34,633 of record CACATF010000001.1, on the reverse strand, counting down.
GATGCAAAAATATTGCCTGGATGCATATCAGCATGAAAGAAATTATCATCAAAAACCTGCTTTAAAAATATTTGGACGCCATTTTCAGATAATTTTTTTAGATCCAAGCCTTGTTGCGTCATTTGACTAACATCAGTAACCGGAATGCCATCTATATATTCCATCACTAAGATTTTTTTTGTTGTATATTCATCAAAAATCTTTGGAACATACAGAAGATCACTGTTCTTAAAATTTTCATACGTTTTCTTAGCATTTGCCACTTCAATTCTGAAATCTAGCTCATTAAGAAGCACATTTTCATAATCTAAAGCAAGATTCATTAGGTTGACCCGCGGGTAACCTTTGTAAAATAACCTAAGTATTTTTACCCCATCTTTAATTGCTGCTAGATCATTTTTTATTTGTTGATAAAGATCAGGTCTTTGAACTTTTATAACCAGCTCTTCTTCATCAACATTGAGTCGATGCACTTGTGCTAATGATGCAGATGCTAGTGGAGTGACTTCAATATTTTTTAAAACTCTCTCTGCCCTAGCTCCAAGCTCTTTATTAATCAGATCAGATATATAGCTAAAATCTACAGGCGCACAATTATCTGTTAGCTTATTAAGCTCTTTCGAAACTTCATAATCAAAAATGTCAGTTCGAGTTGATAGTAATTGCCCAAGTTTAATAAACATTGGACCCAAACCCTCTAGAGCTTCTCTAAATTTTAAAGGAATATTTTCAGGCTTTGAAAATGGTTTTAATAATGGATTAAATGAATCTATGAAGTAATAAAAAATACCAGATTTTCTTAGTGCCAAGAAAACTTGAATAAGTCTGAAAATCTTCATTTTTCACCTTGATGAATAGCCACAATGCCTTTGAAAAGATTGGTATATTTGGTGTTTTGAAAACCATTAGAATCAAGCATATTGCATAACTGCTCCTGGGATTCATGTGTTCTGATTGATTTAACCAAGTACTCATAACTATCTGCATCATTGGAAACAAGATCCCCAATTTTTGGAATTATATTAAAACTAAAAAAATCGTATATTTTTGTAAACATTTCTCCGTTAGTTCTTGAAAACTCTAAAATATGCAACTTCCCTCCTGGTTTTAAAACCCTTTGTATCTCTTTAAGGCTCTGATTTTTATCCGAAAAGTTTCTAAATCCAAAGGATATAAACACATGGTTAAAATAATTATCTTCGTAAGGCAGATTTTCAGCACTGGAAACGTTAAAGTTGCATTTATTGTAAAAGCCCTCATCCAGCGATCTTTCTATAGCTTTATCTATCATTTCTTTATTTTGGTCGCACAAATGAATTGTCTTATTAGATACAAATTTAGTTAGTTTTTTTGCAATATCTCCAGTGCCTGCAGCCAAATCTAGAATAGTATCGTCTTTTTGAATGCCTGCCGTATCAACAAAATGCTTTTTCCATATTCGATGAGTTCCAACTGACATAAGATCATTCATCAGATCATAATTATCTGAAACTTTTGAAAATATAGACTCAACGCCTTCTTTTTTCTCAAGCTTCTCAACTTTTTTGTCTCCAAAATAGACTTTTTGATTATCTTCTTTACTCATATAGTATTATTGTGATGAATAAAAAAAGTATAAATGACAAAATCTAATTTACTAGCATGGATAGATCTGGAGATGACAGGACTTGATCCTGAAAAGCATCATATTATCGAAATTGCCACTTTAGTTACTGACTCAAACCTAAATATTGTTGAAGAAGGGCCAGAAATAGCAATCTACCAAACTGACGAAATTCTAAGCTTGATGAATGATTGGAATGTTAATCAGCACACATCCACTGGGCTCGTTGAAAAAGTGAAAGCTAGCAATATCACTCTATCTAGTGCTGAATCGCAAACGCTAGAATTTTTTAAAAAACATTTAAAACAGCATCAGTCCCCTTTATGTGGCAGCAGTGTTTCGCATGATAGACGCTTTATGATCAAACATATGCCAAAGCTTGCCAACTTTTTCCATTACAGGCACATCGATGTTAGTTCATTCAAAGAGGTAATAAAAAGATGGCATCCTAATGCAGAAGAATTTAAAAAAACCTCTTCTCATCGTGCTCTAGATGATATTAAAGAATCTGTTAATGAGCTTAAGTTCTACCGAGAAAATTTTTTTAAGTAAGCTTCTCACCAGGAGAAATTTCAATTCTTTTCAATACTTTTGTCTTATAGTTTTTTGAAAGGATATTATCAATAGCAATGAATTCTGCTGTAGCAATATCTTTTGTGAAATCTATTGTGAGGTAGCCACGATCAACTAGATTTGTCCATTTTAAATTTTTATTTTTCATCAACATTGAATTTTCCAGGACATTATTGGGAATTAATCCATTGAAATTTTCAGATGCTCCAGGGGATGTAACAGAGGGAGTGCCAAGCTCAGCTCCAATAAAATTTTCACCTTCATTGATGTTATTTGCCCAACAGTTATGTGTATCTCCTGCAATAAAGATATTTTTATTTGAAATAGATCGAACTGTATTTAAAAATCGTTTTCTTTCAGCAGGATATCCATCCCAGGCATCAAGGTTATAAGGCAGGTCTTCCCTTATAACTGTTTTGTAATAGCTCTGATAGTCTGGAAGTGCATCAATAATATTATCAGGTATAGTTGGCAGCTTTAAAGTTGCTAATAATACTTGTTGTGCATATAGATTCCAGGTTTGATCATCACGATCATTTTCTTTAATAAAATCTAATTGTTGATTTCCCAACAAACTTCTTTGCTCATTGTTTAATTCTTTAAAAAAAGCATTTTTTTGAAAATTTCCGTCATCTGAAATGTGGTCATTTAAGTTAACTTGTTTAAATCTTGAAGAAATACGCGTTTCGAGTAGCTTCAAATCAATTAGCTTGCCAATCTTATATCTTTTCCAATTATTGAAAGGGATTTTTGGCTCTCGCACAGGCATCCACTCATAGTAAGCTTTAATAGCATTTCTCTTTCTAAGATTGAAAGATCCTTCGTTAATCTGATGATTTTCTGCATTATGCTTCCAAGCATCGTTTGTAATTTCATGATCATCCCATGCGCATAATACAGGCATACTTGAGTGTAATTTCTGCAAATCAACATCTGATTTATATTGTGCATGCCTTAGGCGGTAGTCACTAAGGGATACTATTTCTTTATTCGGGATTGGCTGCCTATTGAGGCGAATCGCATTATCTGTAGCATATTCTCCCTGCTTATACTCGTAGAGATAGTCTCCTAAATGAACAGCCAGATCTATAGATTCGTCATTTGAAGCAGAATCGTATGCGTTAAAATATCCAGCAGGATAATTTGAGCAACTAAAAACAGCAATTTTAAAATTTTCTACATCTTTCGGTAAGGTAAAAGTTGTTCCAATTTGAGAATAAGCTCCTTCTGCTCTAAACCGATAAAAAACTTTTTTGCCTCTAAATCTTTTTGGAATTTTTGCATCTACTTTTACGGTAAAATCTTTTCTTCTGTCTGCATATTCTTTCCCAGATGTAATGATAGTTTTAAAATCTACAGTATTAGAAATCTCATAAAACACTAAAATACTATTGTCAGAATTTGATGATACTCGCGTCCATAAAATTACTTTTTCAGGCGTAGGATCCCCACTTGCAATTCCATGTTCAAACCTTACTATTCTTTTTGGTTTAGAAACTAAGTTGAAACTTAAAAAAATTGTTGTAAATGCAATTAATTTTAAAAAGCTTCTTCTGTTCACACTTAATCCTAAAATTTTTTTGTTACAAACTTATGAAGTTGGTTAAAATTTTTCAACGTAAATTGGTGCTGAGATAATATAATATAGAAAATGTCTAAAAAGCTTTATATAAAAACATATGGTTGCCAAATGAACGAGTATGACTCGGGCAAAATAATTGATGTACTTCAGTCAAAGGAAAAAATTGAATTAATAGATAAGCCCGCCGATGCTGACATCGTAATTCTGAACACATGCTCTATCAGAGAGAAAGCTGAAGAAAAGGTATTCCATGAGTTAGGCCGAATAAGAAAGTTTAAAGAGAAAAACAAAGACTTAAAAATAGGAGTTGCTGGTTGTGTTGCTGCACAAGAGGGAAAAAATATCTTCAAAAGAGCTCCGTATGTAAATGTTATTTTTGGTCCTCAAGATCTTCATAAAACAAATGATCTATTGGAGAAATCCTCAAAAATTCCAGTAGTGGAAACTACATTTGATGAGATCAAAAAATTTGATCATCTGCCTGACACAATGCGCACCCAAAACTCCGCGCCGCTATCAATCATGGAAGGATGCTCAAAATATTGTACTTATTGTGTTGTTCCATATACACGTGGTGAAGAAGTAAGCCGAACATTAGATAGCATCCTATTAGAGCTTGTAAATTTAATAAAAAATGGAGCAACAGAAATTATCTTATTAGGACAAAATGTAAATGCATATACTGCTGTTTGGGAAGGTAGACAAATAAGGCTTGGTGATCTAATTCAGATTATTTCTGAATTTGAACAGATCAAACGCATCAGATTTACAACCTCTCATCCAAATGATGTTGATCAAAATCTATTTGATTGTTTCAGAGCAGTTCCTAAGCTTGTTAATCACTTTCATCTTCCTGTTCAATCTGGGTCTAATAAAATTTTAACCAACATGAAGAGAGACTATACAAAAGAAAGCTATTTAAAGATCGTATCAGATATCAGAAAAATACGATCAAACATTCCAATTTCATCAGATTTTATAGTTGGATTTCCAGGCGAGACCAAACAAGATTTTCAGGAAACCTTAGAGCTAGTGGAAGAGGTTAAGTTTGATAAGTCTTATTCATTTATTTTCAGCCCAAGACCAGGAACACCAGCAGCAAAAATGAAGGATGAAGTCTCAAAAACTGAGAAACAAGACAGACTTAAAGAATTACAAGATCTATTAAATCAATATTCAAAAGAGCGAAGCGTCGAGCTTGGTGGTACTGTTCAAAATTGTATGGTCATAGGCAAGGCAAAAAAGCATGACAATCAGCTTCAGGCAAGAACTGAATGTAACAGGGTTGTAAATTTTGAATCCAACTCTATTGATTTGGTTGGACAATTAGTTAATATTCGAATAGATGAAGTATTACCTAACTCACTCCGAGGAAGTTTGCAGACTTAAAGCATTTGTATAACCATCACTTAAACTTTTCAAATATGCCTCCGGAAAGGCTAATCCTTTTGTGTGGCGAATTTAATAAAAATTTAAAGCAAATTGAGAAAGCTCTCAAAATTAAGATTCTACAAAATGGAACTGAATTTGATCTATCAGGAAAAGAAGATGATGTTCAGATTGGAGTCTCAGCCCTTTTTGATCTAAAGCAAAAGCTTGATAGTAATGCTGTAATAACACCAGATCTAGTCCACCTAAGCCTACATTCTGCCAAATTTAATGGAGAAGAAGTTTCCTCTAAAAAAACCCCACAGATCAAGACACCACGTGTGGTTGTTTCCGGGAGGGGCAAAAAACAGAATGATTATCTTAGCAATATAAAAAATAGCGATCTCACTTTTGGGATAGGGCCATCAGGTACAGGTAAAACATTTTTAGCAGTTGCTTGTGCTGTCGATGATTTAATGCAAGAAAAAATAAGAAAAATTGTGCTTGTTAGACCTGCAGTAGAAGCTGGTGAAAAACTTGGGTTTCTTCCTGGAGATTTAAGTTCCAAGATCGATCCTTATTTGAGACCACTCTATGATGCCCTTCATGACATGTTAGGAGCTGAAAGAGTTAATCGATTGGTAGAGCGAGATATTATTGAAATAGCACCTTTGGCATATATGAGAGGGAGAACATTACGCGAGGCCTTTATTATTATGGATGAAGGTCAAAACACAACCATAGAGCAAATGAAAATGTTTCTTACTAGATTGGGGTTTGGTTCTAAAGCTGTAGTTAATGGCGATTTAAGTCAAATTGATTTACCAAAGAGTACAACTTCTGGATTAAAGCATGCAATTGAAGTTTTGAAAGATGTGGATTCAATCAAATTCACTAAATTTAGTGCACGTGATGTTGTACGTCACTCTTTAGTTCAGGAAATAGTTGAGGCATATGATAATTTCAACTAACTCTGGAAAAGTAGTTTTTTATAATCCACCAAATAATCAAATTTTGTTAAACATATCGAACGATATTGATGAGTTCATTGCTTATTTTTCTGTTGAAAAAATTGATGTTGAGGTAAGTTTCTGTACCGCTGAACAAATAAAAGATTTAAATTATAAATTCAGAAAAAAGGATTCTGAAACAAATGTTTTGTCTTTCCCTGCTGAAAGTTCTATCGGCATTCAGAGTGCTTGTTGTGGTGAAGTTATAATCTGCTATGAAGTTCTAAATAACGAAGCAAAAGAATCATCAAAGAATATTACTAATCACTTTAAGCATTTATTGATACACTCACTTTTGCACTTGCTTGGTTATGAGCATGACAAAGAAAATGATGCTATATTAATGGAAAGTGAAGAAATTAAATTTTTATCTAAAATTGGAATATCTGATCCATATAAATAATGCCTGAAGAACCATCTGAATCGTTTTTTTCAAAACTAAAAAATCTTTTTAAAGCTGATAGCCAATCTTCAGAGCAGACAAGCACTCAACAGCCTGCTGATGAGCAGATTAATGAGCTGATTCAAAATGTTCTTAAGATTAAAGGGGCAAAAGTTAAGGAAATTATGATTCCAAGTGTAAATATATCTTCAATAACCGAAGATGATAGTGCTGCACAAATTCATGAGACTGTGAAAGATTCAAGACACTCACGTTACCCAGTATTTAATCAAAATAAAGACGAAGTGATAGGTATACTTCACGTTAAAGATTTGATCGATCTTAATGCTTCCGAAAGTTTTTCGCTATCTGATCTTTTAAGGCCTGCAAAATTTGTACCCGAAACCCAATCCGTAACTTCTCTCTTAGAAGACTTTAAAAAAGATAGAGCTCATCTGGCGATTGTTATAGACGAATACGGGATGATATCTGGACTTATAACTATTGAAGATATATTGGAAGAAATTGTGGGAGAGATTGAGGATGAGTTCTATGAAGAAAAAAATGATGAAGTTATTAAAATAAATGATTCAGAATATATCGTCTCATCTGTAATTGAAAAAGAAAAATTTGAGGAATTCTTTGAAATTGGCCTTAATTGCCCAGAAGTTGAAAGTTTGGGAGGTTTTATTCTGAAAGAATTTGGACATCTGCCCAAAGTAGGGGAAAGCATTCAGGTAGAAAATTTAGAACTCATAGTTACTTCTGCCGATCAAAGAAAAATAAAAAAAATAACTGTAAGAAAAATTGATTAAATTCTTTAGATTAGGCTTTTTATTTGGTTTTCTGTTTTGGTCCTTCTCTATTCTATGGATATATGATGCAATTAATTTTTATGGTGCAGGTACTTTCCTCAGCTCTTTATTAACATTTCTACTTATTGCTTATCTGTCACTTTATTTCGGCCTTTTCGGTATGGCAGTTCATTTCTTCAAAGATCATAAATATCGACTGTTCCTCATACCTTCATCCTTTTTTCTATTGGAATGGGTTAAATCATGGATGATTTCTGGATTTCCATGGCTCAACTTAGGAATAATCTTTGAAAGCTTATGGGGGTTATTGCCAATAGTTGGTGTTTCAGGAACTTCCTTTGTGATGCTACTAATAATTTGTGCCATTTTAGAAAAAAATATTTATGTAAAAACAGTGGTTCCAATTTTATTTACTGGGTTGTTATTATTTGGTCCAGGACATTATCAAAAAATTAGTGAAGAGAACTCAGATTTAACAGTTACTGTAGTACAGCCTGCAAATTTAGGTTTAGACGGTTTAATCGAGCTTACAAATAAAGCAGATTCAAATATTGTTGTATGGCCTGAAGCATCAGCATGGTATTCAGGCAATGCATTCAGCACGGATAAAAGGATAATTGGCGGGTTTTTTAGGAGAGAGGAAAGCAAAACATTTACGGCTGTTATAGATGCAAGCAATGGAGAAGGATATAACAAGCATAATCTTGTGCCATTTGGTGAGTTTCAACCATTTGGTGATCTATTAATTGGGATAAATAGTTTCTTTAATATCCCTAATTCCCGTATTTCACGAGGAGCTTTTGTGCAGGATAAATTAAATTGGTCAGGCCTTGTATGTTGGGAGCTCGTATTTAATAACACTTTCATTGAAAGAGCTAAAGGGACAGAATTTATTATTCATGTGAGCAATGATAGTTGGTATGGCTCTTCTATGCCTGCTCAACACCTAAAACACGCTAGAGCAAGATCTGTAGAATCAAATAAATGGGTAGTAAGATCAACAACAGATGGCCTTTCTCAAATAATCAGTCCACAGAATGAACAGTCATCAAAGTTGCTAAATAGAAAAGAGTATGGATCTATTACACATACAATTAAAACGAATACAGATGATACTATTTATCTTAAAATCGGAGACTGGCCAATACTAATATTCTCATTGCTTGCATGTTTAATGGGTTATATTTTTAGGGGTAACAATGAAAATTAAGCTTGTTTTATTTTATTTCTTGGCCAATATGATCGCAGGGATGGAAATACAGATTTCAATTGATAAGCAAGAGCTTAAAGTAGTTGATGATGAAAAAATTGTTAAGACTTACGTAATTTCTTCGTCTTCATATGGAGAAGGATCAGCAGAAGGATCCTTCAAAACACCTCTAGGAGAACATTTTATAAAAAAGAAGATTGGAGATGGTGTTGAGCTTGGCGGCCGGTTTGAGGGTAGAGTATTCTACGGCGAAATTTATCCAATATATGAAAAGGATGAAGTATATGTCGACGATGATGTTGTTCAAACTAGAATTCTATGGCTTTCAGGTTTAGAAGAAGGAAAAAACAAAGGGAAGGGTGTCGATTCTTTTGAGAGATATATCTATATTCATGGTACTCCGGAAGAATGGCTTTTAGGAACCAAAGCATCAAAGGGCTGCATAAGAATGTCAAATAAAGATGTTATTGAGCTTTTTGATATTGTTGAAGAAAACACCAAAGTAATCATTAAATAAACAGTGATTATTTCATAAAATAAATACCATTTATTTATAAAAACTATTGATATTATAAAATAACTATCTATTATATGTATTGAGTCAGTCTCTCCTCTCCCCCATGACTGACATGCCGGGGCTTCGGCCCCAGCAACTTTTTGAGATAGTTAATATGGAAAAATTTTCAGATAATTTTGAACTTGCAATTTTATTCACAATTTTTATGATTTTAATCATAGGTATTTCAAATATCTAAAAGCTATCTATAATTGTTGGGCGCACATGAAACATTTTTTAATCACACTTTTATTTTTCGTTTGTGGATCTGCATATTCTTGTCAGGGGCTATTGGACACTGACGTAAAGATTCTCAACAAGAAAGAATACAAAAACCTTTGTGAATTTGAGGACAAAACTATTTTAGTAGTTAATACAGCAAGTAAGTGTGGGTTTACCTATCAATATGAGCAACTAGAGACACTACAAAGAAGGTTCAAAGAAAATGATTTTACTGTTCTTGCATTTCCATCAAGAAACTTTCTTAATCAAGAATATCGTGATGAAGAGCAGGTAGAGGAATTCTGTAAATCAACATTTGATGTTTCATTTCCGATGTTTTCAATAGCAGATGTTGGGAATAGAACAAAAAACCCTTTCTATAAGAAGTTATTTGAAATGACAGACGATAGACCAAAATGGAACTTTCACAAATTTTTAATTACTAAAGATGGAGAAATTAAAAGTTTTTCTCACAAAATTGATCCACTAGATGAAAGGGTAGTGGGCGCAATTCAAGATTCAATCAACTCATAGCCTTCTGAGTTACCTACAACAATATAACGAGGCACGTGATGTGCAAAAATACCGTTATCTACAACGCCGGGGATAAGATTGAGTTTCGTTTCAATTTCTTTAGGCGATCTTAGATCAACCCCATGTAGATCTAAGATAATGTTTCCACTGTCAGTGATAAAATCTCTTTGAATAATATTCTCAGAGTACTCCCCAAGAGCATGAAGTACAGAATCTTTTGCAAAAGGTATTACCTCTATAGGAAGTGGAAATGCTCCAAGTTGCTGAACTCTTTTTGTTGAATCAGCAATACATATGAAACATTTAGATGAAGAAGCTAAGACCTTTTCCTTTGTATGGGCTCCACCACCACCTTTTATGAGACAATTGTTTTGGTCAAATTCATCTGCACCATCAACATAAAAATCTAATTTAAAATCTGGTGTTCCATCTTCTACTTTAAAACCATACTTACGCATCAGAGCAGTGCTTTTTTCAGAACTTGAAAACACCATATTAATATGATCCTTAATCTGATTTAGATTATTTTCAATAAATGCATTGGTAGTACTGCCCGTGCCTATACCAAGATTGATATTTGCTGAGTTTTTTATAATTTCATAGGCCCCAAACGCAGCATTAGTTTTTTCATTCATAAATATGTTGTTCAGTTATGATCTTATCTAATCTTACATCAAGATTCTCTTGAAAATTCTCTTTTGTTAGTTGAAAGCTAAAACCAACACCCCAAATTTTTGGGCGTTTAGTCAAATTACTTAACCTACATAGAGTTTTATCATAAAACCCACCGCCAAAACCTACTCGATAGAGATTTTTATTAAATGCCAAGAAGGGAACTAAGATTATATCGAGCTTTGCTAAGTCAATTTTATTGCTATTGCTTGGCTCATCTATACCATATTTATTTTTCTGCATTTTTGGGCTCTCTTCGTAAAATTCTAATACTTTGTCTTCAATCTTAGGAAGATAGATTTGATGTTTAGAGTCAAAGGAAATAATTGGTTCATTTTCAAAAGGCGAAAAGTATCCAATTTTGCAAGGGCTTACTAAATTAATTTTGTTATTAATGTAATTCTGAATAGATTTTGAATTTTCTAGGATAATTGATTCAGGCAAGGATTTTCTTTTTTGCCTCATTTTTGTTCTGATTAAAGATTTAGACATCTGAATCATTGCTCTCAGTTACCCTGAACCCTCAGGTCAGGTGGGTAGCTCATTTAATAAGTAAGGCTTCCTTAAAAAGTAACGCACAGCTCACTAAAATCTGCTTCCCTATTCTCATATTATCGGTTCTAGAGTAATTTCTGAAAACCTATGATTCAGACAATTTTAATATAACTTATTTTTTATATCAGAGAAATTATTGATTTAAAAAGATTTGGATCTTGTCAGAAATTTCTTCAATCTCATTCTCTGATTCTTTAGTCTGCTCAGTATTCTTTGAAAGGACGCTATCATTTTGAACTGCTAGTTTGATAGCAGCATACACAAGGGCGTGGTCAACTTGATCTTTCTTAAAATCAATTTGTGAGATTAGTTCGTGAATTCTTTTTTCAGCTTTTTTCGTTGGAATGTATTCGTTGTATGGGATCATAAACTCGAATTTTTTCCCATGAATCTCTATCTCTACTCGTTGCTCATTCATGATAACGATTTTCCCCCATCAACACATATATTTCTACCTGTCATATAGGTATTTTTAGTAATTAAATAATCAGCAAGCATCACTATGTCTTTATCAGAACCAATTCTCTTCATTGGTATATCAGCTAAAATCTGCTGTTTCTTTTCTTCTGATGGCTCATTCACGTCCCATAATATAGCACCCGGTGCAATAGCATTTACTAGAACATCAGGAGCTAATTCTTTCGCAAGGCTCTTCGTTAAGTTAAGCAAGCCACCTTTTGCTGCTGAGTAGATGCTGTAATTTTTGAGCCCAATTTCGGCATGTATATCTGTCATGTTGATTATGTGCCCTTTATGCTTTTTTAAAGAATCTGCTAATTCACGTGCAATAAACAATGGGTGGTAAAGATTTGAAGGAAATAATTTTGCCCAATCTTCTTTTGTTGATTCGCTTAAGGGCTTTGGGTAAAAAGTTGATGCATTATTAATCAATGCATGAATATTTTCTGCTTGAACAGAAAGTTCTTCATAGAAATTTTTACAAGATTCTTGATTATCAAAATCGCACTGCAGGGCAAGACAGGATTCTGGTCTTTTAGTGTTTAATCTTGCTGTTAATTCTTCTGCATCGACTTTTGAAGATCTGTATTGAAATATGATATCCCAGCCTATAGAGTGAAAGTGCTTAACCAGCTCTTTACCAATTCTTTGAGCTCCGCCAGTAATAAATATTTTTTTACTCATGCTTTTCTATAATTTCTAAAAAAATTGATGCTTTGGCATCTTTAATTTCTTCTACATTCATGCCATTTAAGTGCGTAAGATCTCTTTTCTTATAATCTTTAATTATTTTATAAATAAATTCTGCTTTTTCTGAGAAATAAGGCACAACTTTTGCCATGTCATCAATATCTATGTTTTGAGATAAACTAATCAATTCTTTAGAAAGAAGTTTTTTATCATTAATATCCTGCAAATTGCTAAGATTCTTCCATAAAGCTAAGCGCTTAGAAAAATCTTTTGAATGAAGAAGATTTTCACCGAATTTAAAATTGTTTTCTCTGGCCACATAGCACCATTTATCAATAATATTGCTTGGCAAAGAGCTTGGAATATTTTCTAGCCCTGAAAACCATGGTTTATCTAAGTTTATTTTCTTTATAAGCTCTAAATATTTATGGAAGTCTCCTTTTAGCGCTTTTAAGGTTTCATCCCAAACCCTTTCCCTAGATAAATGCTTTAACTCCCCTGAATCTGATATTCTTTTAAGAGCATCAAATGTTTCGGTGTGAATAGAAAATTCAGGCAAAGTAGCTGCAAACCTGCAAACTCTTAATGCTCTAAGCGGATCTTCAAAAAAACTGTCAGAAACGTGCCTAAGTATTTTATTTTCGATATCGCCTCGACCATTAAATGGATCGATTAGGTTACCTCTTTCGTCTTCAGCAATTGCATTTATCGTCAGGTCTCTTCTAGCTAAATCTTCCTCAAGAGTGATTTCAGGAGAAAAGTTAAACTCAAAGTTTTTATGTCCTAATCCAGTTTTCTGTTCTTTTCTTGCAAGTGCATATTCTTCTTTTGTGTCAGGATGAATAAAAACAGGAAAATTTTTTCCAACTTGAGTGAAGCCATTCTTAATCATTTCTTCAGGAGTGCTTCCAACGACAAGCCAATCAATGTCTTTTGACTTTACACCAAGTATCTTGTCTCTCACATAGCCACCGACTTTATAAATTTTCATTTTCTTGACTCTACGGTAATTATTGATTTGTCATATATGTTTATTGCTGCTAATGACCCACCCCATACACAGCCCAAATCAACTCCTTTTATTTTATTGTGATTAGTAACACCATTTATTGCAGCCCAATGACCAAATATAATCCCATCAACATCATTTAAAGTTTTGTGATCATACTCAAACCAAGGCAAATAGCTTTCTTTTGTCGATTTCTTTAGCTTAGTTTTAAGATCAAGTTTATTTTGAGGCGTTATGAAGCGCATTCTTGTAAAAACATTTACAAGATACCTTCTTCTATTAAGTTTATTAGTAGATTTAGAGATTGCTTTCCCTCGATCACTGTACATCGTTGTTAAAAATTTTTCAGGATCAGATCTTAATTCAGCAACTAGCTCATCATTTGCTGATTGCACATCAGATAATTTCCAATTTGGCAAAATGCCCGCATGTACAACTAATGTTTTTTTATTATCGTTGGACAAAACTTTTGCAAAAGGGTATTTAAGAAAATGGTCAATGATGTCTAGTGATTTATTTTTTGAAATTACTTTTTGCAATGTATCCTTTTTTTTATTGTGTTTTTTTGCACCAATTAAAATAGCCAACATATGCAAATCATGGTTACCAAGCACAGATTTAATATTATTTTCTAAAATAAAGTCGACTACTTTTTCTGAATCAGGACCTCTATTTACTAAATCACCTACACAGAAAACTTTATTTTCCTTTTTGGGATCAATAAGTTTAAGTAATGCCTTAAACTCTTTGTAGCAGCCCTGTATATCGCCTATGACAAATTTAAATTTGCTTCTCATGCTCCTCTAGTATTTCAAAATAATCATCTAGTGCAAGGTCTTCAGGCCTAAGATCAAGACTAAAGCTAAACTTTGGAATAGTTTTGAATAGCGCTTTAAGTGGATAGCTAATTTTCTTTCTGGGATTTGCAAATGCAACAGTAAGAATGGATTTAAATGTATCAAAATCCTGGCTGTAATTTTTATGAGGTGTAATTTTTATCAAAGAAGAAGTTACCTTAGGCATTGGGTTAAATGCTTCTGGTGGTATTTCAAAAAGTTCTTCAATATCAGCACGCAATTTTGCTAACAATGATAATTTAGATGCTTTTTCTTGATTAAGAATGAATCGGTTTGCCATTTCTTTTTGAACCATGAAAATACAATGTTTAAATGTAATTTTAGATTCCAAGATTTTTAAAATAATTTGAGATGATACGTTATATGGCAGGTTGCCAACTATTACTGAGTTAGCATTTGATAATTCTTCTAGATTAGCATTCAGAAAATCTATATTAACAATTTCTAAATTTCTTTCTGAAAACTTCTTATTTAGTATTGGCACTAAAGATCTATCTATCTCATATGCGGTAATGCTGTTAACCTTTTGAAAAAGAAATTCAGTTAATGCGCCGTCACCAGGACCAACTTCATAGACATCATCGGTTGGATTAATTTCAGATGAATCGACGATTCTCTCTAAGATTAGCTTATCTTTAAGAAAGTTTTGGCCAAGACTCTTTTTATGACGAATTTGCATTTCCTGCTAATTTAATTGCCTCATACATGCTACCAAAATCCGCCTCAAAATTTTTTGCGATGTCTTCAGCAGTTCCATGATCTACAGAGGTTCTAATAAAAGGAAGGCCAAGTGTAATATTTACTGCTGTTTTAAAATCCAAGGTTTTAATAACTGGAAGTGCTTGATCATGATACATTGACATATAAGCGTCTACATCGCTTCTTAAAAAGGCCGTATCTGCTGATAATGGACCACATATTGACATGCCCAGTTGCTCAAGACTTTTAATTGCAGGGATTATTGTATCTATCTCTTCTGTTCCAAAAGATCCACCCTCACCAGCATGTGGATTTAGTCCCAAAATACCAATTTTTGGACTTTCATTGCCCGTTAAGGCCTTTACTCCACTAAAGAGAATCTTAGTTTTACGTATGATCAAATCTTCATTTATGCTTTTTGATACTTGTGATAAAGGTATATGAGTAGTTAGTACGCCGACTTTCAAGGAATTATTTGCTAGAAGCATCAAAACTTCATCAGACTTATACCTCTCCTTAAGAAATTCTGTGTGACCTGTAAAATTTTCAAAACTAGATCTAATTGTTTTCTTGTTAATAGGTCCTGTTACCAGAGCAAAAGAATGTTTGTGAGCATAATCAGCTGCATAAATTAAACTGTTAAGTGTGTACTTTGATGTTTTGGGTTCTGATAATCCCAGTTGGTATTCTGGGCATTGTTCAGAACATATAACATTAACTGCATCACGAGCATTCTGATTGTGGTCGGCAACAATATTAATCTCTAGTGATTCATCAAGGCCAGATAAGGTGTTTGTTAACACTGTCGGGTCACAGATAACAGTAATTTTTTCTAGATTATCTCTAAGCTCAGTATTTACTATTGATTTCAGAAAGACTTCTGGGCCTATGCCGCTTGGATCACCAATAGAAATTACAACGGGGCTTCTAATCAAACTCTTTTATTTCAACAAATGATTCTGCTCTTAACTCCTGAAGATCAGATTCAAGTTCCTCATCAAACTTTCTGCCATAAAGATATTGGAAAGCTTGGTCTTCAATTCTTTGTTCTGTTTTGTCCTCAACTCTTGTGCCTAGAACTTCTAAAATATGCCAACCAAATTGGGTTACAAAAGGTTGGGTAACGGAATTTATATTTGCCTTTTTCATCATCATCTCAAATTGCTCAGCATACACACCTTCACCAGCCCATCCAAGGTTGCCACCTTCTTGCTTAGAGCCAGGATCATCAGAATACTCGGTTGCTAGGGATTCAAATGATTCACCATTAATTATTCTCTCTCTGATCTCAGTTATTAGTTTTTCACTAGCACTTTCAGGTCTTATTCTGTTCGGTATTAAGAGAATATGTCGCACGTTCCATTGTTTTTCGAAAGTTACAGTTGGTCCTCTTTTGTCCTCTAAAAATAATATGTGATTTCCTGCCCCACTTTGAATAGGGTCTGAGATGCTACCTATTTTCAAACCTTTGATTGGATTCTTAAATAGTTCTGGGAATCCTGTAATTTTTCTCCAACCCAAATCCCCATCGTTGTTATCCTCAGAGTATTTAGTTACAAATTCCTTAAAGTTTATACCATTAGACAGCCCAAGAAGTATTTCTTTATGTACGGCAGACACATCATTTTTGGAATCTCTCCTAATCAGAACTTGTTGAACTTTTAATTCTGGTGTCAGTTGATTTTGTGCTTCCTCTGTTTGTAAGAAATTATCAACTTCCTCTTGTGTAATAGATATTTTATTTTGAATTCTTCCTCTCTGAACTCTTTGAATTTTTAAGCCTTTCCTGACATCTTCTCTTAATTGAGCATATGAGTCACCTTGATTCTCAACAAAGCTTATAAAGTCTTCAAGGCTTAAGTTATTTTGTTGGGCTAGAGTTTTCAAAGTAAGGTTAAGCTCCTCATCACTTATTTTTATTCCAACCCTATCAGCAATCTGAAGCTGCAGCTCATCCAGGATTAGTTGCTCAACAACTGTCTCTCTCAATGCTTCATCGCCAGGAATGCTCTGCCCCTCTAATGCAGCATTTTTCTTATATTCTCTTACTTTTAGCTGTATATCAGATTCAAGTACAACGCCATCATTAACTATTACGGCAACTCTATCGAGCTGATTGCTAAAGGCATAAAAAGAGAACGAACAAAGTGTCAAAAACAAAAAGCTAAATCTAATTAAATAATCCATTTTCAATAATATTATCTATTGGTGTTAGAACGTTTGTAAGACCAATAAGTTCAAATTCAAAGCTAAGGTTATTTTTTACTGCTGGATTAGTCAAATAAATATTTTGCATGTAGCTAAATTCATTATTTGATTCTGCCCCAACCGGAAAGAATTTTGCTTTTTCAAAACTAAATCTTAGACGCAAACAATCATAAATCCATTCAATGCCAAAAACACTTTCGTTAAGACTTTTATCATCTATTTCATATTGAACTCTGGAGAAAAGTGAAAAAGAATCAAAATCTTTTTTAAATTTCATAACATAGTTATGTAGTGGTTTCAGAGGATAGCTTGACGGAATTATCTCGCTTTTCCCAAGTGAAAATTTAGTTGAGTTATCAGAATAGCGAAAACCAGCAGTCAGTCCCATAAATTTGCTTTCCTCATAGCTATAGTTGCCCATTGCATAAATATTAAAGTTTTTGTTTCTTGTCATGAGTGAAAAAAAGATAGGCTTCTTATTAAAGAATTTTGAGAAAATCATATCTTCTTGGTCATAGTTGTATTTCTCATAGAGATTTGTGGAAATTGAATACATGAAATTTTGATTCATGCCCTTTTTATAAAGATAAATTTTTCTAAAATTAGCATCTCTGTCTTTCCCAACCCATGGCCTAACTGCTATGTTTGATTCAGGAGAAGGATTAATTGGATAGCTGTCTAGTAACGGTTGCTCAGATTGATCATTGAAATTTGACCATATAGCTCCAATTTTAAATTCTCCATCATTTTTGAAGCTTACCTCCTGTTTTAAAACATAATTCTGTGAATCAGTATTAACGCTTGTGGCCTCTATATCGTATTCATATGTTTTAAACGAACTAAAAAATTCAACATTGTAAGAAAAGTTGTTTGAGTTGAATGATCTCGTGATGCTAACGTCTCTCACTTCTCTGTCTGCTGACAAAGTTTGCTGGTAAGGCAGCTGATATTCTGAGGTCAAATTATTTTCAAATTGTGAATATTCAGTAGCTAAACTTAATCCCCAACCATTAACTTTAAAAAAGCGCTCATACAGAAAAAAATCTTTTGTATGCGAAACTGGCCTCAAGAACCCAAAATTCACGTAATTTGTAGATTGCAATGAAAAACTTCTGTTCCTATGTTGAAAATTGAGCCCAAATGACTGTTCAAGATCAAGGCTTCTTCGATTTGTATCAAGATATTTATGCCCATAGTTTTGGATTAAGGATTCCCCGCTGAAATCTGAGTAATCAATATTAAGAGATAAAGAATCAGTTAAATTTATATTAGCATCAAGGTCATAAACCCATGATTTATCGTCATCATTTATGCCCAAAGTTTGAAAACTAAAAAAATTTTCACCATCTTCATAATCAAAGTTCATTGAAGCTCCAAAAGAAGATTTTGCATAAATTGGCTCTAAAACAAACATTGTGTTTTCAGTTTTATTTTTAAATTTGTAACTTATATCAATCTTTGAGTCTGTAATTCCAAAATTTGGAACATTAACGCTATCTGAGTCATCAATGGTTACTTCCCCAAGCCAGAAGATAGGCAAATCAAAAACCTTAAGCTTAGTATTGTCTATTGTCAGGCTTTTTACTTCATCGTTATATGTTGCTTGTTCTGCAACTAGACTCCATGCAGATGAATTTTCACAAGAAGTTACTTTAAGATCCTGGAATTCTAGGTTGTTTTTGTTGGAAGTTGCTGACTCAAAGGTAATATCAAATTTTTCTGATAGCTCAAGGGATCCCTCAAGAATCGTTATATCTTTATCAGTTCTTTTGTTATTGCTCTCATCAGCACACTCTGACCAAGCATGAAATGAGCTAGCCAAAAGGACAACAGATATGTATTTATGAATTTTAATCATTTCGTTGTTATTATAAATCTAATAGAGGATGGATGAATATGAGTTTAAAAGACAAAGTAATTTTCATGTCAGGTGGAAGTAGAGGCATAGGTCTAGCTATTGCTATGAGAGCTGCAAAAGATGGAGCCAAAATAGCTATAGCAGCAAAAACAACAGAGCCTCACCCAAAACTTGAGGGAACAATCTACACTGCTGCTAGAGATATAGAGCAGGCAGGTGGTATGGCACTACCATTAAAATGCGATATACGCGATGAAGAGAGCGTTCAAGATTGTGTTCAAAAAACGGTTAATGAATTTGGTGGCATTGATATATGTATAAACAATGCATCTGCAATTAGTCTTACAGGCACTCTTGATACAGAAATGAAAAGGTATGATTTGATGCATAACATTAATGGAAGAGGGACCTTCTTGGTAAGCAAAACCTGTGTTCCATATCTATTAAAAGCAGAAAATCCACATATTCTTAATTTATCTCCTCCTCTAGATATGAACCCATTATGGTTTAAGGGCTCGGTTGCATACACAATGGCCAAATACAATATGAGCATGTGTGTCCTAGGAATGGCTTCTGAGTTTGAAGGGAAGATAGCTGTTAATGCACTATGGCCAAGAACAGCTATTAAAACCGCAGCAGTAGCTAATGTTTTAGGTGGGGATGAGATGTATAACAAATCAAGAAGCCCAGAGATAATGGCTGATGCTGCTCATATTATCTTGAATAAAGACAAGTCTAAATTCACAGGTAATTTTATCATTGACGATACCTTATTAGCAGAGCATGGTGAAACAGATTTTGGGAAATATGCTGACTATCCTTTTGATCAGCTTATGCCTGATTTTTTTGTTCCAGCTGCAGATTATCCAGTTCCTAAAGTAGTCAAAGATAGTTGAAAGACAAAACCTCAGAAGCTATAGAGTGGTTATCAAAAACCCTTGGCCAAGATTCATTTAATCTTATCAAGCTAAGACAAGAAGCAAGCTCTCGAAGTTATTTTCGAGTTTCTGCTGAAGACGCATCATATATACTCTCAGTAAACGAAAAAAATTCTGAACAAGCAGCTAAGTTTTTATATTCATCAAAAATATTAAAGAATCATTCCGTCTCTGTGCCAGATATATATGCTTTTTCGGAGAATCTTGAATTTATTCTGCAGGAAGATTTTGGTGACATGACGCTTGATACAGCAAACTCAATTGATGAAAGTAACTTAATCAATCAAGCATTATCAGAACTAAGTAAAATTTATGCTGTAGACCAATCTGTTCTAAAGTCATTTACTGAGGAGGAGCTTCTAAATCAAACAAATAACTTCTTTAAAATTTTTTCTTACAAGAAAAATGAATTAAATGCTGAAGATAAGGCAAAAATAGACAGCTTAAGAAAAGATCTTGTAAACAAGTTAATGCAACAACCATTTTTCCCTGCCCATAATGATTTTGAAAGACGGAATTTTTTAATTTGTGATGGAAGCCTGTGCATTATTGATCATCAAGATCTTAATATTGCGCCAATTGGCATAGATTTGGCCTCTTTGCTATTTGATCACGATTTTAGCTTCGATGATAAGTTAATTGATGCCGCATTAAGCAAACACATTGAAATGAATGCTTTGAACTTTACATCTGAGGAATTGAAACATTCAATTTTAGTTGCTCTTGCACACAGATCGATGCGAATTATAGGAACTTTTATTTGCTATTTTGAAGATGACCACTTATTAAATAGGAAAAAAGACATAGATAAATTTTTAAATAGAATAGTGTACTCATTGGATGAGCTTAATTATTCTCAACAATCAAAACTTATAAAAAGACTATTATGAAAGCAATGATATTAGCTGCTGGTTTTGGAAAAAGGCTTGGCCATTTAACTCAATCAACCCCAAAACCATTAATTAAAGTCAAAGGTCAGCCATTGATAAAATACCATCTTAGTAAACTACTAGCTGCAGACTATAGTCAGATAGTAATAAATACCCATTATTTATCCAATGAGATTATTAATTATGTGGAAAATGAGTTTAATAATGATCCAAGAATTACATTCAGCATAGAAAAAGAAATCTTGGGCACTGGAGGGGGGATCAAAAAAGCATTACATCATTTTGGCAATGATGATTTTTTAGTTCTAAACTCCGATATATATTCCGACCTAGATTATAAATATTTTAAAAGTTTTACTTCTCCAACACTTTTTGCAGTTGAAACCAAAAATCAGGGTGATTTCAACATTAAGAACTCAAAGGTATGTCTGGAAACTACAAAAAACTATACGTGGATGGGGTTCTCTGTGGTAAATGCTGAAGTTTTCAATCATGTGGCACATCTAAAATTTCATTATTGGGATGATTGCCTCAAGAGGCATGCCTCATCAAATAATTTGTATGCAGAAATTCCAAAGATTAATTGGTATGATGTCGGTACTATTCAAACTCTAGAACTTTTAAATAATGGATAAGATTATTGCCCCTTCAATCCTTTCAGCTGATTTTGCACAGTTAGGCAAAGAAGTTGAAGATGTTATTAATTCTGGAGCAGATTGGATCCACTTTGATGTGATGGATAATCATTATGTTCCAAATTTAACTGTAGGCCCAATGGTATGTAAATCATTGAGAGAATATGGAATTAAGGACTTCATTGATGTGCACTTAATGGTGGAGCCTGTTGATGAGCTAGTTGAGATGTTTGCTAAAGCTGGTGCAGATTTAATTTCTTTTCATCCAAGTGCAACAAATAACATTAGTGAAACAATTAAATTGATTAAAAAGCATGGGTGCAAAGCAGGAATGGCAATAAACCCACCTGAAACCTCTGACATAGCAAAAGAATATCTTAATGAGCTTGATTTAGTTTTGTTAATGTCTGTAAATCCAGGTTTTGGAGGCCAAAAGTTTATCGAGGATGTTCTGGAAAAAATTAAAGATATGAGAGCTTATATGGACAAAAATGAATCTGTAGCAAGGCTAGAGGTTGATGGCGGAATAAATGCAGAAAACATCAAAGACGTTTCAGATGCTGGGGCAGATACTTTTGTCTTAGGGTCGGCTATATTTAATACAGATGATTATCAGAATACTATTTCTACTCTTCGCAACAATATTAGTTGAAGCTAAACCAGAAAAAATTAAAGTCACAGTCGAAAATGTAAAGCTTGAGCTTTTTATAGCTGACACGGATAGTAGTAGAGCCAGAGGCCTTATGGGCGTTGATTATTTAGGAGAAAACGAAGGGATGATATTTTTTTGGCCAAGCACAAGTAAAAAATGCATGTGGATGAAAAACACCAACCTGCCTCTTTCGGTTGCTTTCATAGATCAAGATAGAACTATTGTCCAAATAAATGATTTACAACCACTTAGTACAGAATCAGTATGTTCTAGGAGTGAAAGAATTATTGCTGCAATTGAAATGAATAAAGATTGGTTTGAAAAAAATGACCTTAAAGAAGGCTCCCAGGTGAACTTAAATTAAATATATCTGCTTAGCGTTGTCATAATTTTAGATGTAGCTGTCATCACCCCTTTAACAGGACCAGGAAGTTCAGTGCTTCCATGATCTTTTGCTTCTTGACCATGCATTTCTTCCTCTTCCAACATTTTTTCTAAAATCTCCCGACTTTTTTTATCATTTGGTGACATCTCATTTAGATGTCTTTTCAAATGCTCAACAACTTGTTTCTCTGTTTCTTCTACAAACCCTAAGCTTGTTCCATCACCAATAAGACCAGCAATAGATCCCAAGGTGAACGATCCTGCATAGTACAGAGGGTCAAGAATGGATTTTTTGCCGCCAAGCTCTTCAAGCCTTTTTGTGCACCATTCCAAGTGAACAAATTCCTCATCACCTGCTTTTATCAAATGCTCTTTAACTTTTGGAGTTTTTGAAAAGAAAGCTTGTCCTCTATAAAGGGCCTGTGCAGATACTTCTCCAGAAGCATTTACCCTCATTAATGAGATCGACTTTTTCTTATCCTCGTCATTTAATGATTCATCGGGTTGTGCTGAATCTTTGTAGTTGATGATTTTTAAAAAGTGATTAAGCTCTTGAGCAATCTTGTCATTAAGACTCATATATATCTCCTATATCAGTTCTATGAATACAGTTAGAAAAATCAACAGACGAAATCTTCTCATAGATATATTTTTTGCAATCATCAATGGTTTTGCTTTGGTAGTTTAATGAAAATACTCTTCCTCCAGATGTAACCAGTTCATTATTGAGAGATTGTGTGCCTGCATGAAAAAGTTTGCAGTCTCCAACATCTCCCAAAGTAATTTTTTCACCTTTTTGGTATGCGTTTGGGTACCCACCTGAAGCTATAACTACTCCCATTGAGGCCCCAGTGTTCCATTCAATATTAGGCTTTTTATCCTCTAGGCAAGACAAAAGAATTTCAAGAAAATCAGATTCCATCTGCATCATGAGGCATTGTGTTTCAGGATCTCCAAGTCTGCAGTTGTATTCCAATACCTTGGGCTTGTTATCTTTCACCATCAATCCAAAATACATGAAGCCATAATAATTTATGCCCCTTTTTCTTAATCCGTCAATTGTGGGGTTTACTACTTCTTTAACAATATATGACTTTAACTCATCATTCATAAATGGAGATGGAGACATGCATCCCATTCCACCAGTGTTAGGCCCCTTATTGCCATCAAGAAGTGGCTTGTAGTCAATGCTTGTCTCAAAAGGGATAAAACAATCAGGCGTCATAATACCCATAAAGCTTAACTCCGTTCCATATAGGCATTCTTCTATGAGAATTTTTTGTCCAGCATCTCCAAATTTAGAATTCTCCATAACATCATCAATCCAATCTAAAGCTTCTTGCCTATTTTCTGTAACAAGAACGCCTTTACCTGCCGCCAGTCCATCTGCTTTAAGCACTATTGGAAAATTGATCTTATCGAGATATTCTTTTGCAAGCCTTGCTTCACTGAAAAATTTGGCTTCGCCTGTTGGAATATTATTTTCAAACATGAATTCTTTTGAATAAATCTTTGAGCCCTCTAATTGCGCTGCAACTGAATCTGGTCCAAATACCATCACATCGCAACCGATAAGGTAGTCTTTAATACCTTGTACTAATGGGTCCTCGGGACCAACAACTACAAGACTTACCGAATGATCTAAAATAAATTGTTTTATTGCTTCAAAATCTAAGACATCGATATCAATGTTTACGCATTTCTCTTCATGGCTTGTTCCACCATTTCCTGGAGCCACAAAAATTGCCTCAGCTCTCTTTGACTTGGCTAACTTCCATGCAATTGCATGTTCTCTGCCACCCTGACCTATAACTAATATTTTCATCAGTGCTTAAAGTGCCTTATTCCTGTAACTGCCATGGTCATATCGTTTTCATTAATTGCATCAATTACTTCTTGGTCTCTGATTGAACCACCTGGCTGAATGATATGTTTTGCACCATTCTCAGCTGCAAGATCTATGTTATCTCTAAATGGGAAAAAGGCATCGGAAGCAAGCACGCAATTTGAGGTATCTAGGCCTTCTTCTTTAGCTTTCATAAATGCAATTTTTGTACTAATAACTCTACTCATTTGCCCAGCTCCAATACCAATTGTCATTTTATTTTTAGCAAGCACAATGGCATTTGATTTGACATGTTTTGCCACTTTCATTGCAAAGATAAGGTCTTCCTCTTCACTTTCGCTTGGCTCTAGGTTGGAAACGATTTTGATATCATGATTTTGAGGGTCTGCATTATCTTGCATTTGAGTAAGTTTAATTCCATATGAGGTCTTAGTTTCGATAAGGTTGCTATTTAGAGCTGATGAAATTAATAGTCTTATATTTGGTTTTTTTGAAAACGTGTTTTTCGCATCTTCAGAAAAAGAGGGCGCAATTATGACCTCAATAAATTGGTTATCAATCATATATTCTGCTAAATCACTTTCAACTTGTTGATTGAGAGCAATAACTCCACCAAATGCTGATGTTGGGTCTGTAGAAAAAGCTTTTTTATAGGAGTCAAATAAGTTATTACTTTCTGCTACTCCACATGGGTTTGCATGTTTGACTATACACACAGCGGGTTCAGCAAATTCATTGACACAGGCAACGGCCGCCAATGCATCATTGACATTATTGTATGAGACCTCTTTCCCTTGCAATGGGTTCAAGATATCAATAGGTGAGTCGTCTGTGATAGTAACAGAGGCCTCTTGGTGTGGATTTTCACCATATCTTAATATTTGTTCTTGTTCAGATTTAGATTTTGAATCCTCATGCATCCAACTATTAACCAAAGAATCATAATGGGAGGTATGTGAAAAAATATGACCAGCCAGCATTTTTGACTTTTCTATAGTCATTCCTGAAAGGTTTATCTCATCATAGTACTTTGGATCACACACGCATACGGTATTTTTATAATTTTTGGCGGCAGCTCTTAACATTGCTGGGCCACCAATATCAATTTTTTCAATAAGATCATTTTCTGTGGCATCTGGTTTCTTTAACTCATCCCCAAATGGATAAAGATTAACAACAACCAAATCAATCTTTTTTGCACCCATAGATTCAAGCTCACTAATATCATTTTCATCTCTCGCAAGTATTCCTGCATGTATTTTAGGATGTAAAGTTTTAACCCTTCCTCCAAACATTTCGGGTGAGCCTGTATAATCAGACACTTCTGTGACTTCGATACCATTCTCTTTAAGGAAATTAGCTGTACCACCTGAAGAAAGTATTTCTACGTGATTTTTAATGAGCGTTTCAGCAAGCGAAATGATTCCGGATTTATCATAAACACTTAGTAATGCCGTTTTAATTTTTATCATTTACAGAAGTCCATACTTAGCCATTTTCTTTCTGAGTGTGCCTCTATTTAATCCAAGTATTTTGCATGCTTGTGATTGGTTGCCTCTGCATTTCTTTAAAACAACTTCAAGCAAAGGCGGTTCTATTTGGCTTAATGTAAGCTCATATAGTTCTATTGGATTTTCTCCATCCAGATTGCGGTAATATCTTTTTATCGCTCTTTTTACCTCGCCTCTCAGGCTCCTTTTCTTTGTATTAAACTCGTTAGACATCAAATGATATAATTGCTGTTCGATATGAAAACAGCATCTTTATTCCTCAAAAAAAAACTAGATAAAAATATTGATCATTTTTTAGACAATAGTCAAATACATTACTTTAAAAAAGTATTAAAAATGGGCTTAAATGATTCAGTATTTATTTATGATGGAGATGGAACAAGATGGTCGGGCCTATTCAATGGAAAGGATGCCGTAAGTCTTATAGACAAAGAGACTAAAAAGAGAAAAAACTTCATAACAGCCGTTGTTCCAATTTTAAAAAAAGCTAGATTTGAATTTTTAGTTCAAAAACTAACAGAGCTTGGAGTGGGAGCAATACATGCTTATGTATCTGATAAGTCAAAACATCTCTACAGCCATTCAAAAGAGCTGAGTAAAATTGATCGATATCTTGAGATTATTAACTCAGCAGCACATCAGTCAGAAAACTTTTTCCCTCCTGCTTTGCATATAGTAAACAATATTAAGGAGATTGATTTTTCGAAATTTGAAAGCGTATGTGCGTTAGAGTTAGGCTCAGATGCACCATTCTCATCAGACTCTAAATGTGCAGTCTTTATTACTGGTGGTGAATTTGGTTTCTCTGATGATGAAAAAGAGTTTCTTCAAGATGCAAAAGTCAATTATTATAATCTAGGAGAAAATATTCTGAGAGCTGAAACTGCACCAATAGTAGCTCTATCTAGGATTAGTTTTTAATTTATGGAAGTAGGTTTTATCGTAAGTAACTTTGTATCGATTAATGATAAAAAAGATACATCGATCTATTTAATGAAAGAGGCTTTTAAGAGAGGCCATACTGTCTATTTTTTTGATGTAAGTGATGTAACTTTCAAACAAAACTCTTTGTATGCGCATGCTCATCAAATCAAATTTGAAAATGAAGCTGACTTTACTTATTCAACTGAGGCAAAGAAACAACTTTCAATAAATGATTTAGATCTTGTAGTTAATAGGGTCGACCCACCATTCAACAAAGAGTACCTATACCTTACACAACTCCTAGAATTATCTGGAATAGAGTGCATTAATTCTGCTAGATCTCTAAGAGAACATAACGAAAAACTCATTATCTTAAATTTCCCAGAATTAATTCCTGAGACATTGGTAACAAACTCTGTGGAAGAAATCACAAATTTTATGACTGATGACAGAAGGAAGATTGTGATCAAACCACTGGATGGAATGGGTGGGAAGTCGATTTTTTACGTTGAAAAAAATGATAAAAATTTAAATGTAATTTGGGAAACCATTACTCAAAATGGCAGAAAGCATGTAATTGCCCAAGAGTATGTACCTGAAGCTGTGAATGGAGATAATAGACTTACATTTATTAACTACGAACTTCTTCCTAAAAAAGTTGTAAGGGTTCCGTCAGATAGTGATTTTAGAGGTAACCTTGCTGTTGGGGCAACATCTGTAATTGAAACAGTTAATGATGACGATATTGCACTAGCAGAGATGATTATTCCTTTCCTAAAAGACAATAATATATATTTTGCTGGAGCTGATTTATTGGGCACCAAACTATCTGAGATCAACATCACTTCTCCAACTTGTTTGCAGGAAATTCACAATAATTCAGATCTAAATCCAGCTGCAATTTTCTGGGATAATCTAAAAAGTACAAACTAATGGAGCAAAAAGAAGCCAAAGTAGTACTGACGATTGACTATGGAACCAAAAAAATTGGTGTCTGTATATCTGAAACTATGACTGGCCACTCTAAAGCTTTGCCGGTGGTTGAAAATAATAAAAATATATTTGATGACTTCGATAAAATAATTGCGGACTGGCTACCTAATCTATGTCTAATTGGAGTTCCATCAAAAGCATCTGATGAATTTTTAAAATCTATTAAGAAATTCATAACAGAGTTTGAGGACAAATATAGAATCAAGATAGTCGAAGCAGAGGAAGACTTTACAAGCCAGGCAGTAGCAAATAAAAAAGAGAATGAAGATTTTGATTCTAAATCTGCTGAATTAATTTTTGAGGGGTGGTTCAACCAAAACTATGGGTAGTTCAATACCAAGAGAGTTTATCGATCAGCTTGTTAGCGACTCTGACATAGTTGCAGTATTAAGCAATTATCTCAAACTTACTAAAAGAAGCTCAAATTACATTACTCATTGTCCTTTTCACGATGAAAAAACTCCATCCTTTACAGTAAGCCCTCAAAAGCAAATTTATCATTGTTTTGGATGCGGAAAAGGTGGTAACGTCATTACTTTTTTACAAGAATATGAAGGCTTAAATTTTGTTGAAGCTGTAGAGAGGCTAGCAGAATTTAATAATGTAACTGTCCCAAGGAGTTCAAATTCAAATAGACCTGATCATTCAGAAATTTATGAATTAAATAATATGATCGCAGACTTCTACTTTTCTGCTTTAAAAAATAAAAAATATGAGTTTGTTGTAGATTACTTGAAGCAAAGAGGGGTCAATGGCGAAACAGCAAAGAAATTTACCATTGGTTATGCAGACTTCGATCAACATGATTTGTTAGCAAAATTAAAAGAAAAATTTAGTGAAGAGACAATTCTAAAAAGTGGCAACTTTTTAAAAAATGAAAAGGGTATTTATCCCTTTTACAGAAAAAGGTTAATGTTCCCCATAAAAAATCATTCAGGAAATATTATTGGATTTGGTGGCAGAACGATCGATGATTCCTTGCCAAAATATTTGAATTCAAAAGATAGTCCTTTTTTTAATAAATCAAGAGAGCTTTATGGATTTAACAATGCTAAACAAGACCATAAAAGTGATTACTTTATCGTTACAGAGGGATATATGGATGTCATTATGTTGTCTCAACATGATGTAAATAATGCAGTAGCGTCATTGGGAACAGCATTTTCATTGGCACACCTTCAAAACCTTTTTAAACTCAAGAAAAAAATAGTTTTTTGTTTTGATTCAGATGAAGCAGGCTTGAAAGCAGCATGGCGATCATTTCAATTTTCATTGAATCAAATATTTGAAGACAGAACCATTAGGTTCCTTTTCCTTCCTGAAGGGGAAGATCCAGATTCTTACATTCAAAAAAATGGTAGAGAAGAATTTGAGAAAAAAATTAGCAGATCAATGCAGTTAGAAAGTTTCGCTTTTCAATACTTAAAGAGAGGCAGAGACTTAAATTCTCCAGAAGATATTCGAACAATTATTTTTGAGCTCAAGAAATTGCTTCAATCGTTAAAATCAGATGCCCTTAAACAAACTTTGATTAAAAAGTTTTCAGATGAGCTCAATATAAGTCAGGAATTATTGCTTACAGAAGATGCTCCACAGGCAAAAAAAGTTATACCAAGAAATAAAACGCCTGAGAAACATGACGATGTAGTTTTTGTTCTAATTATTTACATCTATGATCATTTTTTATCTGCACTTGGAGAAAAAAGCACTGTCTTTTTAGATTTTTTGAAAAGAATGGAGAAAGAAGAGCTTAATGAATTTAAAAAAATAATATTTTCACTTGCCTCTGATGGACAAGAACATAAAGAAACATCTTTATACTCAAAAGCTGCAATGGTTGAGTTTTCTATGACAGATGAAGAGGCTATTGCAGAATTTGATAGAGCAGCTGATACGCTTCGACTAAAAAATGACTCAGAATTTACCGAATATTTAAAGAATCTTGCTAAAAAACGTGATTTAACACAACAAAGAAAAGAAAATCTGCAAAAGTTACTAAATTTAAGTGATAATATCTCAACTCAGGAAGAGGAGTTAATACAGTTTCTCAACACATACAGTTGATTTTTAAGCAGGAATAAACATATAAGAGACCATGTCAGAAAAAAGCACACCAGCAAATGATATAGCCCAGTTAATTCAGTTAGGGCGCGAACAAGGTTATTTAACACATTCAGATATTACAGATACCCTTCCAGATGGGTCTACCGATGAAGATAATTTTGAAGAGATTATTCAAGTTCTCGGAGATATGGGTATTAAGGTTTTTGAAAACACACCTGATCAAGATGAACTTATGCTCGGCGAAGATGAGGAAACAGATGAGTTAGCAGCTGAAGATGCAGTAGCAGCTCTTTCACAAACTGAAATTGAATCTGGAAGAACAACGGATCCAGTAAGAATGTATATGCGTGAAATGGGTAGTGTTGACCTCCTAACAAAAACTGGAGAGATTGATATTGCAAAAAGAATTGAGGCTGCGATGAAGGAAGTATTATCTTTGTGTGCAGAATATCCATTATGTATTGAATATGTTCTCGATTTCTTTAAACGAATAAAAGATGGAGAGAAGAAGACTCAAGATTTAATATCAGGTTTCATGATAGATGAGCCTGAAACAGAGGTTGCTGAAGAGTCCTTTGATGCAGATCAAGAAATTGAAGTAGAAGAAGATTCTGAGGAAGAAGAAGAAGCTAATGTTATTTCATTCGAAGAGTGCGAAGCAAAAATAAAAATTATCAAAAGAGAGTATAACAAGTATTTAAAATCGCTCAGCAATGCAAAACTTGATGAGAAAGGACAAAAAGCACTTGATAAGCTAAAGCTTGAATTTCAAACAATTAAGTTCAATTCAAAAGTTTTCGATACCTTAGTTCTAATACCTGCTGAGAAAAAACAACTAGTTGGTGGTTTTGAGAAAGAATTAAAAACCATGTTGGTAAAAAACATTAAGGTACCAAGAAAAGAAGCTAGAGAGCTTATTGAGGATAATCTAATTAACGTCAGGCTTTTAACAAAATTAGCTAAAGACAAAAGATTTAAAAAGAAAGACATCGAAGAGATCAAGCCAACATTTACTCGAATCCAAAAAGATCTAATTAAAATTGATGAAAATAATTTAATGCCTGTGACTCAAATTATTTCTCTGAATAAGAGAATTGGTAAAGCTTATCGTAGGCTGCTTAGAGCTAAAAAAGAAATGATCGAAGCAAACTTAAGGCTTGTGATATCTATTGCAAAGAAATACACAAACAGAGGCTTGCAGTTTCTTGATCTTATTCAGGAAGGAAATATTGGATTAATGAAAGCTGTTGATAAGTTTGAATATAGACGTGGTTATAAATTTTCAACTTACGCAACTTGGTGGATTAGGCAGGCAATTACAAGGTCAATTGCAGACCAGGCGAGAACAATAAGAATCCCAGTTCATATGATAGAAACAATCAATAAACTTAATAGACTTTCTAGACAGATGATGCAGGAGATTGGTAGAGAGCCTACCCCTGAAGAGATGTCCAAGAGGCTTGATATACCTGAAGACAAGATGCGCAAAGTTATGAAAATCGCAAAAGAACCAATTTCAATGGAAACTCCAATTGGTGATGATGAAGATTCAAATTTAGGCGATTTCTTAGAAGATACATCTATTAATTCACCGATTGACGATGCATCGATAAGAGGGTTAAAAGATGCTACCGATGAAATACTTGCATCTCTAACTGTGAGAGAAGCCAAAGTTCTCAGAATGAGATTTGGTATTGGCATGAATAATGACCATACATTGGAAGAAGTTGGCAAACAATTTGATGTAACTCGAGAAAGAATTAGACAGATTGAAGCAAAAGCTCTTCGAAAATTAAGACATCCATCAAGATCAGATGTTTTAAAGAGTTTCTTACACGAGTAAGTCCTTTTTTAAAATTCAAAAAAGTTATAGACTACATCTTCTGGCGGGCCTGTAGCTCAGTTGGTTAGAGCAGTGGACTCATAATCCATTGGTCCCAGGTTCGAGTCCTGGCGGGCCCACCATTCAATTAACTTTATTTTCTTATTTCTGCGTAAACTTTACTTGTTCCGTCTTTAAAAAGAATTAGAACATCATAAGGCATGAATCTATCACCAAAATCCATCCCAGGTGAACCTAAAGGCATGCCAGGAACTGTCAAACCAATAGCATTTGGATGATCTTCAGATAAAAACTTTTCTATATATTTGCTTGGTATATGTCCTTCAAAAACAAAGCCATTAGAAGATACAGTAGTATGGCAAGATCTATATTCAGGAGTAATCTTATACATTGATTTGATTTTCTCTAAACTTTGATGATCTTGAGTAGTGACATTAAAGCCATGGTTTTTGGCATGCTTAACCCATTCTTTACAGCAGCCACAAGTAGGCGTTTTGTGCACAAGTAAAAGATTGCTTTTAGAATTTACACTCACATCATTATCAGCTGCAAATAATGGTGTTGCTAATAGCAAGATAAAAGATAATTGGATTTTGTTCATGGCTTTATTTTAAAACATTAAAGCTTACTAACTATTGTTTTCTAAAAGAAAATAATAAAATAGTTTTTTTATATTGGAGGAAAAAATGGGCAATAATTGGGAATATAAAATAGTTGATTTAAGCAACTCTACTTCTATGGGTTTTTCTAATCCAGAGACCGAAGAATTCAAAGCCAATCACAAAAATGTTGATTGGAAACTTGAGATGAGGAATATAGTTTTAAATAAATATGGTAGTGATGGATGGGAGCTAGTTTCTATTGATGCTGACTCATCTGCATATTTTAGAAGACAATTATAAAAAAAGGGCTCCCGAAGGAGCCCTAAATTTTATTGCATTTGATTAGACATCAAATCTATCTGCATTCATAACTTTATTCCAAGCTGCAATAAAGTCAGACACAAACTTATTTTTAGCATCATCACTTGCATAGACTTCAGCAATGGATCTTAGTTGAGAGTTAGAGCCAAAAACTAGATCAACTCTAGAGGCTGATCTCATCTTTTCACCACTAACTCTATGTGTGGCTTCATAAGAATTATTTCCACTTGGCTTCCACTCCACACTCATATCTAAAAGAGTATCAAAGAAGTCATTTGATAATGTATTTGTATCTGAAGTGAATACACCATTGCCACTGGCACTTATGCCAAGCGATCTAAAGCCCCCAACAAGTACAGTCATTTCTGGAGCTGTAAGACCAAGCAATTGTGCCTTATCTACTAACATTTCCTCCGGACTTACTGAGTATTCTGTTTTTTGATAATTTCTAAAACCATCTGCAAGCGGTTCTAAGACTTTGAATGACTCTGCATCAGTTTGCTCTTCAGTTGCATCTCCTCTACCAGCCAAGAATGGTACTTCAGCACCTGAAGCTTTTTCGATTCCAACGTTACCAGCCAGAACAATCATATCAGCAACAGAGGCTCCAACTTCTTGAGCAATGTTTGTAAGCACATCAAGCACTTTATCTAAAGGAACATGAGAGTTTGATTGCCAACTTTTCATTGGTTCAAATCTAATTCGAGCTCCATTTGCTCCCCCTCTTAAATCTGAGTTTCTGAATGTTGATGCACTTGCCCAAGCAGTTTCAACCATTTCTTGGATTGAAAGACCGCTATCAGCAATAAGCTGTTTTGCTTTGCTAAGATCATAATCTGCGTTTCCTACAGGGACAGGGTCTTGCCAGATTAAATCTTCTGCAGGGACTTCTGGACCAAGATATCTATTTTTTGGCCCCATATCTCTGTGAAGTAACTTAAACCATGCTCTTGCAAAAGCATCAGCAAACTCTTCTGGGTTTTCTTTAAAGTGTAAAGACACCTTTCTGTACTCAGGATCTTCTCTTAAAGCTAGATCAGATGTAAGCATGATTGTTGTTACTTTCAAACTTTCATCTTCCACGTCAGGAGCATGGTTTTCTTCAGCAAGATCGATTGGATGCCACTGATATGCTCCAGCTGGGCTTTTTACTAACTCATATTCATAGTTAAATAGGTTTTCAAAATAACCATTATCCCATTGTGCTGGATTTTTGGTCCATGGCCCTTCAAGACCACTTGTAATAGTGTCACGACCCATGCCTTTGCCATAACCATTCTTCCAACCAAATTGTTGCTGTTCCATTGGAGCATCTTCTGGCCCAACTCCAACTAAACCATCATCTCCAGCACCATGACACTTCCCGAAAGTATGACCACCTGCTATTAATGCAACAGTTTCATAATCGTTCATTGCCATTCTGCCAAATGTTTCTCTTATATCATGTGCACTAGCCTTAGGATCTGGATTGCCATCTGGGCCTTGTGGGTTTACATAAATTAAACCCATCTGTACGGCGGCAAGAGGATTGTTTAAAAGTCTTTCTCCAACGTATCTATTGTTGCCAAGCATCTCTTCTTCTGGCCCCCAATAAATGTCTTCCTCTGGATGCCAGATATCTTCACGGCCTCCACCAAATCCAAAGGTTTTGCCTCCCATTGATTCAATCGCTGCATTACCAGCAAGAACTAATAAGTCTGCCCAACTTAATTGTTTTCCATATTTTTGTTTGATTGGCCAAAGAAGTCGCCTTGCTTTATCAAGGTTTCCATTATCAGGCCATGAATTTAGTGGAGAAAATCTTTGTGCGCCCGTGCCAGCTCCACCTCGACCATCACCAATTCTATATGTACCAGCTGCGTGCCATGTAAGCCTAACAAAGAAAGGCCCATAATGACCATAATCTGCAGGCCACCAATATTTCGAGTCAGTCATTAGATCATAAAGATCTTGCTTTAACGCATCATAGTCGAGCTTTTCAAACTCTTCTTTATAATTAAAGTTTTCCTCCATTGGATTGGTTTTCTTATCATGCTGATGCAGGATGTTTAGATTAAGCTGCTGTGGCCACCAATTTACATTGGAGTGACTCCCAGCAGTTTTGGTATTTGACCCATGAATAACAGGGCATTTTGATTCTTCACTCATTATTTACCTCACTGAATTGA